>JAZSIR010000014.1:0-54051 GCA_045533905.1 Clostridia bacterium | reverse complement strand
CATTTTTACAACAATGAAAGAATACAACTTAAAACAAAACTGACACCGCTTGAAAAACGATGTCAGTATGTTGCTTAAAATTTAATATTGTTTACCATAGGGTGCTTTTTTGTGTTGTCTGCACAAATTGGTGCAGTTCAGTGCAAACTGACAGGCTTTTCTTATTTTGCGTTTTGGCGCGTGATAATAAGCGGTTGGTGCTGGCGGCGTAAAAGCGCAGAAAACGCGGCCGGCACGATGCTTGGCATATCCGCCACCAGGGAGGTGGGCTTCCGGTCAGGGTCATCCTGCCCGAAGGGAACAAAAAAGATGTTTTTTGTGTTCAGAAGAAGCCCTATGTTTTTAGCGGCGCCGGCGAGGCCGTCATTTGTGGAAACGGCGAGAAGCACAGGCCTTGCATTCCGAAGGTGTGCCTTTACAGCCATCGTGACACTTGTATCGGTGATGCCTGCAGCGATTTTTCCGAGCGTGTTGCCCGTGCAGGGCGCCACAATCAGAATATCCAGAAGCTTTTGGGGACCGATCGGTTCGGCGTCTTTTACGGTGGTGATAATCTCTGCATCGCAAATTTCTTCTATGCGCCGCCTGAAGGATTCGGCCGTGCCGAAGCGCGTGTCAGTTTCGGCGGCGGTACGGCTCATAATCGGCACAATCTCGGCACCGGCGTGCTTTAGATTTTCAATTTCGGGCAGAACGCTCTGGAAGGTACAAAAAGAGCCGGTTAGTGCAAAACCGGCGGTGATGCCGGATAAATCCATAGTGTTAATTCCTTTCACTCCGTATGTTTTCTATGATGTCGCATAAAATTTCGGCGGCGGTGACGGGAGCCACCTTGCCGGGAAGAGAAAGGGCCTGCACAGTTTGTATGCCGAGTTCTTCCGCACACGCTGTATCCACGCCACCCGGAAGAGAGGCAAGGTCCACAAGGAGACAATCCTTCCGGAGAAAGGGAAGAAGGGAGCTATCAAAAATGCAGTGCGGCACGGTGTTGAAAATCACGTCATAGGTACCGGCACAGCCTTGGAGTTCTCCGACATACACGGGCGAAAAGCCGTGCGTGCGGGCGAGAGCCGCGGCGGCACTTCTCCGCACCGTGACCGAAACGTGTGCCCCGAGCGCGGAAAGCGCGCGTGCAAGATACTGACCGCACCGCCCGAACCCTGCTACGAGCACGTTGGAATTCCATATCGTTCTCGGCATTTCGCGCATAGCGATTTCAATGGCACCCTCGGCCGTAGGCACGGCGTTCAGAAGCGCCAGCTCCTCACGTTGCAGGTAATTGATGATGGTGTGACCGCTCTCTGCAAAGCGCGTTTCCGTTTTCGCATCGGGCAGGCCGCAGAAAACGGGCGTTTTTTTGTCCGTCATTCTGAAAAATTCCGAAAGCGGCAGCAGTCCGTGGTAAAAGGGTGCGAAAACCGTCTCTCCGTCGCGCGAGGAGGGGATTCCCAAAATGACGGCCTCCGCCGCCCGGAGCCCCTCGGTGAGTGGGATTTCAGGGATAATACTACTCGAAAGACCAAAGCCCGCGACCTCGCAGCCGCGCTGTAAAAGCTTCTCCGCCATAAGACCGATGCGGCTGTCGCCGCCAATAATATAAAGCATTTTCTTCCTGCCTTTCTTCTCGGGATGCTTTCTCTTCTCTTACATCTTATGTAACGGTGCACAAAAAGGTGCTGCCCACGAAAAAGGATTGCTTTTTTCAGAGGTTTATAGTAAAATATTCTCACAAGAGCATGCAAAAAGGAGGTAATATGGTTTTGGATAAGGTGAAGGGAAAACTCGGACTCGGATGCATGCGGTTACAGATGGAAGAAAATGAAATTGATAAGGCGGAATTCTGCCGGATGGTAGATGCCTTTATCGGCGCGGGGTTTAATTATTTTGATACTGCACACGGGTATATTGACGGTAAAAGTGAGCCGGCCATTCGCGACTGTATTTCCGCAAGATACAAAAGAGAAGAATTTGTACTGGCAGACAAAATTTCCTACTGGTGCTTTGAAAAGGAGGAGGATATTCTTCCTCTTTTCGAAAAACAGCTGGCCCTTTGCGGCGTAGAGTATTTTGACTTTTATCTTTTCCATTGTATGAACCATGCTGCCTACGAAAAACATACGCGTTGCCATACATTTGAAATCGTCAGAAAGCTGAAAGAAGAGGGTAAGATTAAGCATATCGGCATGTCTTTTCATGATACGGCAGAGTTTCTGGATTTTGTACTTACGGAGCATCCGTATATGGAGGTTGTGCAATTGCAGATAAATTATCTCGATTATGACGATCCTACCGTGCAGAGCCGGGCTTGCTATGATGTTGCGGTAAAGCACGGCAAGAAGGTGATTGTGATGGAGCCGGTTAGAGGTGGCGCGCTTGCCAATCTTCCGCAGGAAGCGGCAGAGACACTTTCGGAATTGGGTGACGGCAGCCAGGCTTCTTACGCGCTCCGGTATGCGGCAAGCTACCCTGAGGTTTTTATGGTTTTATCCGGTATGGGCAATATGGAAATGGTGCGTGAGAACACGGAAACATTTGCGAATTTTGTCCCGATCAGACAAGAGGAACTTCCGGTGTTTGCCAAGGTGCGCGAAATCATACGGAAGAAAAAACTTCTGCCGTGTACAAAGTGCAATTACTGTACGGAGGTTTGCCCGTCACATATCCCGATCCCCACACTTTTTGCTATCTACAACGAGCTTGCGGGTGCGAAAATTTCACGTATGGAGGCAGGGGAAAAACTTGCGCCGTATCGCGAAAAAATCGAAGCCTGCATACAGTGCGGCAGGTGTGAAGGAAACTGCCCGCAAAGCATACAAATCCGGGAAAAACTTGAAAAAATCGGGGAAATGGCAAACGCATAATCCACTTGGAAAAGCGAATAGCATACGATCGGAGGAGGCACGCTTTATGCGAAGTAAAATACAAAAAACTGTAATGGCGGCAATGCTCGCCGCGCTCTGCACCGCGGGCACGATGGTGATTAAAATTCCGTCGCCGCTTGGGGGCTATGTGCATCTCGGTGACTGCATTGTGATTCTTTGTGCCTTTCTTCTGCCGCTTCGGTATGCCGCCCTTGCGGCAGGTATCGGCTCGGCACTCGCAGATATCTTGGTCGGCTATGCCGCGTATGCACCGGCCACTTTTGTCATAAAAGCGGCTACGGCGGCTGTGGCGTTTTTGGTCGTCCGTGCGCTTTCGGAAAAAGGAAGTACCATTTGGGGCAAAGCTTTTGCTGCCCTTTTGGGCGAAGCGGTGATGGTGCTCGGCTACTTTGCTTATGAGGCTGTATTTCTCTACGGTCTTTCCGCCGCAGTCAATATACCAATGAACGCTGTGCAGGGTATTTTCGGCGCTTCTGCAGGCGCAATTTTAGGCCGGCTGCTAGAGAAAAAAGTACGCCGCGGGTAAAAGGAGTTTCTTCTTCTTAATATGCAAAAAATTTGTTGACAATGTTTCGCACGTGTGCTATACTTAAAATATAGGCAAAACTGGTGAAAACCGGCGACGCAAAGCCACGAATCTACGGCAATTTGCTATGATGGTCAGGCTGCAAGTAAAGGTGCTTTCCAACAACCTGATATTTGCAGTCTTTTTTTGTTTTTTACGGCAAGAGAAAGGAGAAGGGAAATGGAAGCGCCCACAGTGCAGATTATTATTCCTGTGTACAATGCGGAGAAAACGCTCCCGAAGTGTCTTGACAGTCTCTTGGGGCAGAGTTTTACGGATTGGCAGGCACTTCTCATTAATGACACTTCGTGCGACAAAAGCTCCGCCATTATGGAGGCATATGCGGCGAAGGATGGCCGCTTTAGGATTATCGAGGCCGAGAAAAACGGCGGCGCGGCGAAGGCACGGAATTTAGGGCTTGAAAAGGCCGATGCCGAGTACATCGCTTTCCTGGATGCCGATGATTTCTGGGAGCCCGAAATGCTTTCGGTATTGTACGGCATTGCGAAAGAAAAGGATGCCGACGTGGTGCAGTGCCGCTTTATCTACGATTTTCCGGACGGGAAGCAGATTCTCCCACGCGGCACGTTCACAAAGGACAGGCTTCTTTTCGGCCACGGGCTTCGGAAGGTGTACCTGCGGATGATGACAGGCATCAATATGAATCACGTCTGCATAAAGCTTATCCGCAGAGAGGTGATGGAAGGGCTGCGGTTTGATACTACGCTTCCGACGGCAGAGGATCTTGCTTTTTGCATCGAGATGTTCAAGAAGGTGCGGCGGTACTGCTACACTACCGAAGTTTTATACCACTACTGCCGATGGGAAACCTCCATTACGGGGCGCGGCCTTCCGTTTCGGGCAAGGCTTTCGGCGAACCGGAAAGTGGCCCGTGTGATGCTTGCGGCATTGCCGGCTTACGGCATAAATACCCCGCTGTATAAACTTTTAACGGTGGCAAGACCGTATACGATAATCGTGTCCAAGGTTTTCCGCATTCTGCGCGAGAAAATCATCGGGCACTAGGGAGGGAAAGAAGATGCTGGATATGACAAAAAAAGCTCGAAATGTGCGCGCAGAGAGCCGCTATTCGTTTTTGTGTAACGCCGCGGTGCTTCTTGTTTTGACGGCGATCGCCTTTATACTGTTCCCGCATGTTGCCAAAATCGGCGCACGGAACACGATGTTTTGGGATGCTCTCTTTATGGCGGGGATTCTGTGCTTTTCCATCGTGCTTGAAAAATATTCCGTGCTTGTGGCAGGGCTTTGCGAAAAGGTGATTATCAACGTTTTGTCCGCACTTTATACATTCGTCATCCTTTCTTTTGCGAATCTCATTCTCTTTATGTCGTGGCCGCGGTTCCTGATGGATGCCGCCGTTTCCGCTCTGGCGGTCATTCTGCTCACACTCGGCGATTTTCTGTATGATAAGGGCATGCAGAACCCGAAAAAGTTCAGAAAGCCGCGTCTTCTGATTCTGAATTCGGACGATGAAACCTTGCTGCGCATGAAGCGTATGAAGTACGGCGTTTTAAGTACATACGATGCCTGGTACGAAGAGCTCAAAGGCAGAACGATTGCGGAAGTGGAAGCGCTTGTGGAAACACGCTTTCCGGAGTTTGACGCCATTTGCGTGCTGGATGGCCTTGAGGAGGAAGAATACCATCTTGCCGTCAAGAAGGCGGTAGAACTCCAGAAGGATCTGTTCATTGTGCCCGACATTGTGGATGCCGGCAAAACGAACGCGCGCATTGTGCGCTTTGACGATGTACTCACGCTCTATATGCCGAAGCACTATGTTTCCAATGTGGAGCTTTTTGCAAAGCGGATTGTAGACCTTGTCGCGGCGCTCTTAGGTATTGTTTTGGCGGCGATTCCGATGGCGGTGATTGCGCTTCTTATCAAGTGCACCTCTCCCGGCCCTGTTTTCTATAAGCAGGAGCGTCTCACAAAGGATAAGCGCCCGTTTATGATTTATAAGTTCCGCACGATGGTGCCCGATGCCGAAAAGCTCACAGGGCCGAAGTTTGCGGAAAAGGATGATCCGCGTATCACGCCTATCGGTAAAATCCTCCGCGCGTGCCGCCTCGATGAGCTTCCCCAGATTCTGAATATCTTAAAAGGGGATATGAGCCTTGTAGGCCCGCGCCCCGAGCGCGCCGTATTCGTGGAGGCGTTTGAAAAAGAAATTGAAAACTATGATTACCGCTTCGCCGTCAAGGCAGGTCTTACAAGCCTTTCGCACGTGTACGGCCGGTATTCTACATACATTCACGACAGAACGTATTACGATTTATTTTATATCACCAACTATTCCTTCTTTCTGGATCTGAAGATCATCCTCTTGACGACAAAGACGATGTTTATGAAGTCAGCGGCAGAAGGGGAGGATTCCTTTAAGGTGAAAACCGTGGCGAATCAAAAGAACGGCGAGGAGGTCCGAAAGTGAAACAAAAGAAAAAGAATCCTTTGAAAGGCGTGAAAAAGGCGTTTTACCGCGGCAGAGCCAAAAAATTCAAGAGACTTGTCATTTATATGCTCATCGGCGGTATTCTGGCTTCGGTAGCGTATGCGTGCCGCTATACGTATATTGAGTACGCCGTATCGAAGGCACACGTTGTTCTGAGTTATCCGGAGATTGCCCAGTCGAAATATCCCGACGGCAGCCGCTTTGTCTATTACGATTTTATCTCGGACGACCGCCTCGCGGAAGCACTCGCTTCGATGCAGGCAAAGGGAAAATATGCAAACTTCACCGTGGAGGACCTTCGCGACCAGTTCTATGTATACTCGAAGCTCGAAGGCTCTGCAAGCTCGCACGTTTCCTCTGCCCGTATGGAGGGGAACGATTTCAGCTATGTGGCGAATGAATATCAGATCACCTTCGTGCAGCCGCACGATTATAAAACCACAAATCTCGTCAGAATGCTCTTTGCGCCCGATGAGAGCCGCGAATTTTTAGAGGCGCTTGTGGCGGCCAACCGGAAATACATCTCCGAGGAAAAGGGCGGCATCAGCGGCTTTTTACGCGTGACGGATCTGGGCGAGACAGACGGATATGATTACGGCGAGAAAATCCAGGTATATAAGACGAAAAAGCGCGCCGTAACGGCCTATTTATCAGCACTGGAGAAAAAGGCCCCCAAGTTTGTTTCCGAAGAGAAGGGTGTGTCCCTCAAGGATTTACGCGGCAGATATGACCTTCTCATCACCAATAAGCTCGACAGTATCGAAAACTTTGTGGATTCCTCGGGCCTTTCGAAGAACCCCGAAAGCGCCGTAAATAAAATCCGTGTCAATATCGAGAATACTCTTCTGAAGTATAATAAATTTGTCGATCAGGCGGCGATTACCGCGTATGCTATGACGAATTATGACCATACGTTCACGGAAAACCTTATCAACGTTGTGCGCGATAAGGAGCAGGGCCTTTATCAGGCAAGACCGAAAACGGCCTTTGATACCGTGGTGAATCAGATGGATTCCGCCAAGGAAAGCGTTTCCGAATACAGCGAAATCCTCCGTTCTTTAGAGGAAGACCTCGTACGCTACGGCGGCGCGGCACCCGCGGCGGGCGGGGAAAGAGAGCGGCTTTTGGAAAAATGCGAAACGCTCTTTGCGGAGCTGGATGCGGAATATACGGCGCTGACCAGTCTTTCTGCAGAGGTTGTCCGCGAGTGCCTCGTCGGCACAAACGGCGAATTCCTGCGGGCGGAAGTCCGCGAAAACTCGCTGATTGGCACACGCTTTGTGATGAAGGCGGGCATCGTATTTCTTCTCGGTGCCGCGATGATGTTTGTACTTTGCACCTTCCTTTCCATCTGGGCAGATGCGAAGAAAGTACAGCGAAAGAAACAGCTTCTGGCACAAATCAAGCTGGAAGAGAAAGGGGTGTGACGAATGGGACTTTTAAGCATTTATGAAATGATGCAAATCATTCGGAAATCCTTTCTGAAGGTGCTGGCTGCCTCGATGGCCATCGGTATCCTCGCGTATTTCGTGGCGGGCAGTATGCAGACGTATACCTGCGTTTTAGGCTTTAAGTATAACCACACGGGCGCACTCGAAGGGCTTGCGCCGGATGGGGAGCGTAAGCTTGACCCGTACGAAATCCAGAACCCCGTTGTCATTCAGAGTGCCCTTTCCTCCCTCGGAATGGAGAAGAAGGACGGGCTTGACGTAAAGGGCATCCGCCAGAACATTTCGATCGAAAAGGTCGTTACAGAGCTCGACAGTGAGGTTTCGGAATCGGCCGCACTTCTCGGCGAAAAATATGAAGCGCCGACAACGGAATTCGAAATGCGCTTTACGTATAAGCATGGGCTTGGCGACGAGTTCGGTGCGAAGATGTTCAGCGCCATTATAGGTGCCTATGACGAGTTCCTTCTCGATAAGTATTACGGAAAAAGCACCGTGGCCGACTTTGCCAAAATCGTGTCGGGTGCCTCGGCAGACTATATTGATATTGCCGATATTATGGGGCAGGAAATTGATGATACGGCGGCGTATCTTGAGGATCTCGCCGCGTGGCACCCCGATTTCCGCTCGAAAACCACGGGGTATTCCTTCGGCGAGCTTGCAGCACTGTACACAAACCTCCGCAACATCCAGCACGCGAAGTACTACGGCAATATCCGCGCGGGCAATCTCGCAAAGGATGCCGAAATGGTGATAAAGAGCTACCAGACGAAGGTGAAGGAGCTTTCGGAATCGCGTTCGGTAAGCGAGGACGTTGCAGAACACTATAAAACCTCAATAAGCCGCTTTTATGATTCGTACAAGGCGGCAGGCCTTTACCGGCAGGCGGAAAATGTACAGTCGAATACCGATTCTTCGAATAACCGCGACCAGGACGTTTTATACGATTATGATGTGGCGGAATTCAAAAATACATATGACCGCATCGTAACAAGCTATGTGGATAATGCGATTAACGCTTCTTCCGCAACACACAGTATTGACTACTATACGGCCATTATAGATTCCTTTGCAAACGATACCGTGCCGGCGGAAACGAAGGCGCGCCTGCTTTCTGAAAATGAGAAGATTTTCGAAGAGGTGGAAACGCTTTCCGCGCGCTACTGCAGTCTTGCCAATGCTTCAATCAACGAGCTTTTCGGCACAAAGGTCACTACGGATCTCGAGTATCTGATTGCCCCCGAGGTTGTGGCGGATGTTCCCGTAAAAACCGTTACGGTGTTCATCACGATTCTGGCGTTCGGCGGTCTTCTGGTAGCGCTCCTTTTCATTGAATTTGCAAAGCGCTTTGCAAAACACCAGGCAGAACTGGCCGGCGAAAACGGCCAGGCGGTACCCTCCGACAAAAAGGAACTGGACGAGACAAAACTCGATGAACTGGAGGCAGCCTTCTATGCACAGTATCAGGAGGATTTCTCCGAATTCTTCCTCGTATACCAGGATATGCTCCGTGCAGATGAGGCGGCCAGACCGCATAAGGAAGTATTCATCCGCTGGAAGAGCCCGTCCCTTGGTGCCGTGCCTCCGGGCAGGATTATCGAATGTGCCTCGCGCCTCGGTCTTTTCCACGAGCTTAATGCCTGGATTGTGGAGAGCGTCTGCCGCGATATTGTGGCAATGCGCGAAAAGGATGTGCAGTATCCTGTCATCCACATCAACTGTCCGCGTTCGGAACTTTCGGACTTTAAGATTAACGATATTCTGATTGCGAATATTGAAAAGACGGGTGTTCCTGCCGATTCCATCTGTCTTGAGCTTTCCGGACACGAGCTTTCGGCCTATCTCGAAGAAATTATGCTTGTAAAGCAGATGGGCATCGCTGTTTGTGTGGACCGCTTTGAAAATTCGGATGAGAACAACGAAATCATCCGCGTCATCGAACCGGAATACGTAAAAATGAGCCTTGACATTCTGCATAATGATATGTATGCCACCTCGAAGGAGGACCGTATGGCCGCGGCCGTGGATATGCTCCATTATCTTGCGGACGTGGTCCAGAAGTGCCACGAGAAGAAAATCCGCGTCTGCATTTGCGGCGTGGAGGATAAGGCACAGGATAATATCGTTTCGATGCTCGACTTTGATTTCAGACAGGGCTTCTACTATGCAAAGCCCAAGCAGCTGTTTTTCTAAAGGGTAGGAAGAAATATGCGGAAAGTAAAAATCGCATTTTGCATTTTTCTCGCGCTATTGGTTCTCACCGGCATTTTGTATTTCGTAAATGCCCGTATGAACGAAAAGGTATACCTTCGGGCGTATACGGTGCATAGCGAAAAGGTGCCCAAGGGGTTTGACGGCTATAAGATTTTCGTCATTTCCGATTTGCACGATGCCCCGTTCCATACGCAGATTATACGGCATATTGAAAATGCAAAGCCGGATATTCTGTTGTTTCTGGGCGACCTTGTACAGCTTCCGGAAGGCCGCGCGCGAGAGGCGAAAAAGATTGCCGAGGCTTTTAGCGGCGAAATACCCATCTATGCCGTTTCGGGCGACCACGAAAGCCAGAACGAGGCGTATTGGGATATTTATGATACGCTTCACTTTGCGGGTGTCACCTGGCTTACGGATGACAGAGTCGTTTTGGAAAAGGATGGCGACAGTATTCTGCTTATAGGCCTTTCCAACTCGAAGGATTCGACGGTGAGCAAAGAAGAAATTTTGGAGAAACGCCGCATCATTTCGGAGGAGACAGAGGCGTTCGAAGGTTTTTCCATACTTCTGAATCACAGGTCCGATATGTATCCGGATATAAAGGATGCGGGGGCTGACCTGATTTTGTCGGGTGATTCGCACGGTGGCATTATCCGCCTGCCGTTTCTGGGCGGCGTTTATGGAAATCACGGCACATTCCCAAACTACGAGTATGGAATTTATGAAGAGGAAGAAAGCACGCTCATAGTCAGCGGCGGCTGCGATAAGAACATCCGTAAAATGCGCGTGTGGAATCCGCCCGAGGTCTTACTGGTAACACTCGAAAGAGAGTAATACATATGAAACTTTTCTTTATTATCCCTGTTTACAAAACAGAGGCATATCTTGCAAGATGCATCGATTCCGTTTTAGGGCAGACGGCGGAGAACGTCGAAATCGTTCTGGTGGACGACGGCTCGCCCGATAATGCTCCCGCCATTTGCGACGCATATGCCGAAAAATATGAAAATGTAGTCGCACTCCATAAAGAAAACGGTGGTCTTTCCGATGCCAGAAACTACGGCCTTGCCTATGTATGCGAGCGGGCAGGGAAGGAAGACTTTATCACCTTCCTTGATTCTGACGATTTTGTGCACCCGAATTTTGCAGAGAGAATGCTGTCCTTATGTCGGGAGCACGATGCCGATGCCGCGCAGTGTGGCTATGAAAAGGGTGCGGCAGATACATTTTCGGCTTTGCAGAAGGAAGAAGAACTTTCCACAGCTACGGGCGAGGGAAGCCTTCTCTGCGGGAAAATGAAGTCGCAAAGCTGTGCCAAAGTATATAAAAAAGATACTTTCGGCGGCATAGCGTTCCCGAAAGGCGTGTGGAACGAGGATGAGTTTACCACCTGGCGCGCTATCTATAAAGCAGGCCGCGTGGTGATGACAGAAGAAAAGCTTTACTACTATTATCAGCACCCCGGCAGTATTATGAGCGATATTGCGAATAAGCTGAAGGACCATCCGCGTGCCTGGGATTTTATGCGCGCATATGAAGAACGGATTGCTTTTTTTGAGAAGGAAGGAAAACCGGTGCAGGTGATGCGCACACACGAGAAAATCTGCACGGATTTGATTTTGCGCTATGCCGAGCAGATGCAGCTGCCGAAAGAAGCCAGAAATACGGCCGCTGCCGATGGCACCTATGTGAAGCTGTACCGCGAAAGCTTCCAGAAAATGATAAAAAGGCGTGGCATTTCACTGATGCGCCGCCTTATGTATATTGTATTTTATGTCTGGCCGACCTCGGCAGTGCTGCCGGGGAAAATTTTCGGATTGCGAAAATAAGGGAGGGAACTGCGATGTTGATGCATGCAGATGATTTTGGCTATTCCGCATCTGTAAACCGCGCTATCACGGATGCATTTCGTGCGGGGCAAATTCACCGCACTACCCTTATGGTCAATATGCCGTATGCGGAGGAGGCCGCAAGCCTCTCCCGCGAAAACGGATTTTTCGATAAAGTGGGCCTGCACCTGAATCTCACCGAGGGGAAGGCGCTTTCGCCCACGTGTGCCGCATCGCCGCTTTGCGATGAAAACGGATATTTTCTCGGCACATTTCATGTGCCGCTTCGCGCCCGGTTTTATCTTGGCCGCCCTATCCGCCGCGCCATCTATGCGGAGGCTGAGGCACAGATGCAAAAATATATTTCTATGGGCTTTCCGCTTATGCATATGGATTCACATAACTACACTCACGTGTATATAAGCGTATACAGCGTGGTGCGAAAGCTTCTGAAAAAATACGGTTTTACTTCCGTCCGCATCAGCCGTAACATTCCCGAAAACGATTTTTCGCTTCCGTTTGCCGTGTATAAGGGCCTTTTCAATTTTCTTCTCCGGCACCTTCGGGTAGGTGGGAAGCAAATCCGCACCACAAAGTATTTTGGCTCGGTGCAGGATTTTGAAAGGCTCGCGCATCCTGAAAAATACCGCGCCGATGTGGAAATTATGACACATCCCGACTATATCGAAGGTGTTTTAACAGATAACACACTCCCCTCTCCGCATCCTTTCCGTGGAAAGGCTTGGCAGACGGGAAAAAAGGAAGGCGAAAAGGAAAGCCTTCTCCTTTGCTTTCTGCACGCGCACGTCGGCGGGGCGATGACGTCGTTTGTAAATTTTGTGAACGCGCTCGATACGGAAAAGTATGACATTGATGTTCTCTTCTATGAAAAGGGAGAGGGCAGATATGGCATCCGCGAGGATGTCCGTATTCTGCCGCCTGCCAAAATGCACCAGGCGGGGGACGTTGGCAATATTCTTCGCAAAGGACTTTCGCCCGCGTATTTATGGGCCAAAGTGCAGGAAATCTACTGTAAGAAAATCCGGCACAACAAGAAAATGGGCGTGCAGATAATGTCACGCCAGGGATGCCGCTATTCTGCAGTGTCGCCAAAAAGCTACGATATAGCGCTCGCTTTTGAAATGACGTGGCCGTTAAACTATGTGATGCAAAGAGTCGAGGCAAAAAAGAAGCTTTTGTGGATTCATAACGATTTTGAAAAAGCGGGCCTTTCCTTCAAGGTGGATAAAAAGGCCTTTGATACGGCTTCGGCGCTCGTTTTCGTTTCCGGGGCGACACGGGAGAGCTTCCTTCGGGCGCATCCTTCGTATGCGAAGAAGAGCTTTACGATGCCAAACCTTCTCACAGCCGCGGCACTTCGCGCACGGGGCGAGGAAGCGTGCGACTGGCCGCTTTCCGAAAAGGCGCTTACATTCCTCTCCGTTTCGAGAATCAACTTTGATGAGAAGGGGCTGGACCGCGCCGCGCGCGTATTCAAAAGGCTTCGCGACGATGGGCTTTTGGAAGGCGTCCGCTGGATTGTGGTAGGCAAAGGGCGCGATGAGGAAAAATTCCGTGCGCTTCTCTCCGAGTATGGCCTTGCCGATATCATTCTTCCGGTAGGGCTTCGCGAAAATCCGATTCCGTATATGAAACGAGCCGATATTCTGTTCCTGCCGTCGATTCACGAAGGGAAGCCGATGGTCGTAACAGAAGGGCTTATTATGGGGCTTGTGCCCGTGGTTACGGCTTACACATCTTCCTCCGAGCAGCTTCGCGCCGGGCGCGACGGCATCATATTGGAAAACACGGAGGAAGGCCTTTATGCCGGGCTTCGCGCGTTACTCGAGAATCGCGGAATGCTGGATACCTACAGAGAAACGATTCAGAATACAAATTACGGCAACGAAAACGATATCGCTATTTTCTATGAAATTGTAGAGGCGATATAAAAATCCGGAAAGGGGCGACAGAATGGAAACGAAAAATTTGAGCACGGAAAAAAATGCCCGTGCGCGCAGATTTTTTGATATTGTCTTTCTCATCGGCTTTCTGTGCTGCCTTTTGCCTGGCGCGTTCCCGCAGCTTACAGCGCCCGCATCCGCCCTTCTCTTCCTTTGTGTTGCCATTTGCTTTTTCGACGAAAACTTTTATATGTACGCCGCACTCTTTATGTATATGCGGTACAAAATGCTCCTCGGGGATACGCCGGTTTTCCGCCTGTATTCCTACCTCGTGGTGCTGAAACTGGCACTTCGTCTTTTCAAAACACAATTTCGCATTTTCCATATTCCCGCGCTTTTTGTTATTTTTCTGCACAGCATTTTTGCAGTGCCGCAGATTGAGAGCCTTCGTATAGGCCTCAACGTCATTGTAGACTGCACGCTCATTTACTGTATTCTTCTCGAGGTTCTGCGGGATGACCGCCTTATGCGGAAATTTATCTACGCCTTCCTTCTCGGCGGCACCGCGAGCGGCGTCTTCGGCTGGACAAGTCCGGACGTAAACGTCGATATCAATGTTATGGGTGCAGGTGCGCAAACGGTTAACCGAAATTTCGGTGCACTGGGCGACTCGAACTTTGCCGGTCTTTTCTACAGTCTTTGTATTTTATGCTCCATTGTGGTACGGGGGATCCCCAAAATTTTGCGCATCGTGTTTCTGGCGCTTTTCGCCGTGATGCTTTTGCAGACTGCCTCGCTTTCTGCGCTTCTCATTCTCGGCGTGTTCTCCGTCTTTTTAGTCATTCTGAAATTCCGCGGCCGCGCCGTGCCCATTCTTCTTGTCGGCTTTGTAGTAGGGGCCGTGGGCCTTGTGCTTCTTCTTTCGATTCCTGCCTTCCGGCAGATTGATGCCATTGCCGGTCTTATTATCCGTGTAGAAGAAAAGCTTTCGTACATTCCGCGCGGCAGGTGGGACCTTCTTACCACGGACCGCTCCGCCATCTGGGGCGAAATCAGCACCGTTTTTGCAAAGAAAGGCCTTTGGGGGAAGCTTGTGGGCGGCAGTGTTATCACCGTCTACGCGCTTGACACCTCCATCACCTCTATGGCCTGCCACAATTCGTATCTGCAGAGCATTATGAACTTCGGCATTCTCGGCACGATTATGATTTATGTACCGATTCTTTCCGTTTTTGTATGGCGGCTGTATCAGCACTTCTCGAAAAAAAGCGGATACGGCAATGAGGATATTAAAATGCTGCAGCTCGTCTTTATGCTCGGCTTCATCGTGTTTGGCTTTTCAGTTGACTTTTTTGTCGATTGGCCGTTTATGTTATTTTATTTTATTTAAGGGAGGCACGCTATGTTTTCGGTTATTATCCCCGTATATAACGGTGAAAAGTTTATAGAAAGAGCAATCGGTTGCGTGCTTTCGCAAAGCTTTGTCGACTGGGAACTCATTGTGGTAAACGACGGCTCGACCGACCAAACCGCGGAAATTCTGAAAGCCTATACAGAAAATGAAAAAATAAAAATCATTTCGCAGGAAAATGGCGGCGTTTCGCGGGCTCGGAACACGGGGATGCAAAATGCCACGCGCGACTACTTCGCGTTTTTGGACTGCGATGATATCTGGAATCCCAACCATCTTGCGCATCTTGCGCATATGATTTCGAAATATCCGGACTGCGGCACGTATGCGACGCTCGGGCAGGTCAAATGTCCCGACGGGTCTCTCCTTGCGCACACAGATTTTTTCGAAGGTCGCGGGGATAGTGAAGGGTTTTTGTATATTTCCGATTTCTTCGCCGAATACGATCGCGATAAACGCGCCAAAACGCATAACACCACCTGCGCATGTGTTTCCCGCGCGGCGGCCGAGGCTGCAGGCGGTTTTCGCGAGGGGTGCAAAATAGGGGAGGACCTCGCCTTCTTTCTGCTGGCCGCTGTATACTATCCCGTCCTCCTGAGCCCGCATATTACAACGCTGTACGAAAAGAGCAACAGCACCGCCACGAAGGACTTGTCCTTCGATCCTGACTGGTTCTTCTTCGAGGCGGTCGAGGATGTTTATAAGGATGCCGCCGTTTCGGCCGAAACGAAGGCAAGCATCCGCCGCGTGATGGGCTGGTTTACTATGCGGCGCGCACGGCACTATGCCATTGACGGACAGAAGAAAAAAGCGTGGCGGGCTTTTTTCGGAATCGAGAAAAATCCGGCACTTTTCAAGGATAAATGCTTCACTTTCGTACTTCTTTGTATGCCGACACAGCTCGTACGAAAAATCTTTGCAGCAAGGTGGAGGACACAGGGATGATTACTATGTCACCAAAACTCGATAGTATGTTTAAGGAAATGAAGGTGGCAAATGCCGAAACCTTCTTCCATTCTCTGCGCGTTAAGAATCTGACGGCACATATGATTGAAAGAACAAATCACGACGGTGTTACAAGCTACACCCCCGCGGAGGTGGACGCCATCTGCAAGGGTGCGCTTTTGCACGATATCGGCAAGCTCTTTGTGAAAAACTTTATTCTCACGAAGGAAACGTATCTCACGCCCGAGGAAAAGGCGCTCATCCGCGAGCACGCCGTTTTGGGAAAGGAAGCCGTTAAGGACGAACTTGGCCGTGAGGAATATGAAATTGTAACAAACATTTGCCTTCTGCACCACGAGCGGATTGACGGCAGCGGGTATATGGGCAAGGTCGAAATCCCCTTCTATGTGCAGATTGCAGCTATCTGTGATGTGTTTGATGCCTTGTATTCCGACCGCGTCTACCGCGAAGGCTTCACCGCCGAAAAATCGATGCAGCTCATTCGGGAAGGCGCTTGTGGCGCGTTTGATGAAAAGCTCATTTCCTATATGCAGCGGATTACACACACGCTCTCGGCGGAATAAGAAAAGAGGAAGAAAATGCGGTTTCTGAATTCACTTCGAAATAGCGCCGTTGCCTTTTTGGGCCAGATGGTCACCATCCTTCTCGGTATGGTGCTCCGCTGGTTTTTCGTGCATAGCCTCGGCAAAGAATATCTGGGCGTAAATTCCGTTATGGAAAGCGTTTTAATGCTCCTTTCCATGACAGAACTCGGCATCGGCACTTCCGTCGCCTTTGCCCTGTATGCGCCGATTGACGCGGGCGACGAAAAACGTGTCGGCAGCCTTATGGCCTTTTACAGAAAGGTGTACCACGCGCTCGGCTTCGGCACACTTCTTCTCGGCCCGCTCCTGATGCCTTTTATGCGCTTTTTCACGCGCGAGGCCACGGTTGTGGCGCATATGAACGGCATCTATCTTCTGTTTCTTTTAAATACGGTTCTCAGCTACTTCTTCGCCTATAAAAGAACGCTCCTTTCGGCGTACCAGCAAAGCCATATCAATAGCCTTACGGAAGAAATCTTCACCGTTGTCAAATACATTCTGCAGGGCGTGGTGCTCGTCGTATATAAAAGCTATATCGGCTATCTTGTCATCAATGTGGTTTGCACGCTCCTTGCCAACATCGTCATTTCCCGCATATGCGATACACGCTATCCCTTCCTCAAACAGTACCGCAAAGAAAAGCTTTGTACCGAGGATAAAGATAATCTTAAACAGAGCGTGGTTTCCCTTATGTATCAGAAGGTCGGTGCCAAGCTCGTAACAAGCACCGATAACCTGATGATCTCTTACGCAAAGCTTGCGCTTATGGGGATTTACAGTAACTATTCGATGATTGTCTCCATCGCCTCGCGTCTTGTTTATACGGCGCTCACGGCTATCACGGGGAGCGTCGGAAACCTTATGGTGCAAAAGGACAAGGAACTCAAATACAAGGTGTATGAAGAATTTGTGTTTGCCACCTTCGCGGTGTACTTCTTCATTGCCGCCGGTTTTTCGGCGTGTCTGGAGCGCTTCATCGTCCTTTGGGCAGGGGAGGACTGGCTACTTTCGCCGCTCATTACCTTTGTGGTAGTCTTAAACTTTTTCCTAAACGGAATGCGCCAGCCGCACGTGGTGATTATTGAGGCGGACGGTCTCTTCAATCACCTTCGCCTCAAAGCTGTGGGCGAGGTGCTCGTAAACCTTGTGGTATCGCTTCTCTTCCTGCTCGTACTCGATATGGGCATTTACGGCGTCCTCTTCGGCACGACCGTTTCGATGGTTTCGGTCTGTATCTGGTGGGAGGCGCACGCCGTACATAAATATACGCTGGAGGCTTCGGGGAAAGCGCACGCGCTGCAGTTTCTGGGCTATACGCTGACGGCGGCCGTCGGCTGCTTCGCCGCATACGGCGCAGGCAGGCTCATTCCCGTCGGCGGCATCGGCGGGCTTCTTTTCGCAGGATGCGCGGCTGTGGCCATTTTTGCGGTGCTTCTCCTCGGCGTTTACCGGAAGAGTGCACCCTATAAGGCGCTTCTTTATAGATTTCTGAAAAGGAGAGAAGTATGAGCGAGATAAAAAAACTGCAGGCCGTGGAACTCGATATTCTGAAGGAAACGGCGCGTATTTGTGAAAAACATAATATTCCCTATTTAATAGGGCAGGGCACACTCCTCGGTGCCGCAAAATACAAAGGGTTTATTCCGTGGGATGACGATGTGGACCTTCTGCTTCCGTATAAAGACCTTTTGAGATTACAGAAAATCTTTCCGCAGGAAGCGGATCCGAAATATTTCTTTACGAATTGCTTCGTGGAAAAACATTTCCCGATTGTGTGGTCGAAAGTCCGCAACCGGGAGACGCTTTCGCGCCCGAAGCGCTATCGCGAGGTGCCTATAAACTGGGGTATCTGTATTGACCTTTTCCCTGTATACCCCGTAAGTAACATAGGCTTTATCCGGAAGATGGAACACGCGGCGCTGAAAGCTGCCAACAAAATACTTCTGGCAAGCTTTACGAAATATGAGGAAAACCATTCAGCTTTCGTGCGCCTGCTCGAAAAGGTGCCCATTTGCCTGCGCCATCTTTTTTATAAGTTCGTCATTTTCTGCGCCGGACGGCACGGGGACAACACGAAATACGTACTTGTATCCTGCAAGGGCTTTAAGATAGTGGAGCGGTCCCTTCTCTACGGCGAGAAGAAGGCGCTTCCCTTCGAAGGCGATATGTACCCTGTCCCTTCTAATTATGATGCCTATCTGCGCCTCAATTACGGCGACTATATGGCGCCGCTCCCTGAACACTTGCAGAAAGGGCACGAGTTAGATCTTGGCGACATAGAGTGGGAAATGTAAAACAAAAAGGAACTGTATTTTTACAGTTCCTTTTTTAATAACAAACGCGGGTACCCGTACTTTATATATTCTTTTACGATAGAAAAGCCCATACTTTCAAAGTTTTTGCGGCTATGCAGATTCGGGGGCGCCGTGGTGGCGAGAATGCAGCTCGCACCACACTTTTTCGCTTCCTTTTCGGTAAGAGAAAGGAAAAGCCGTTGCATGCCGAAGCCGCGATATGCAGGATGCACCAAAACGCCGTCAAAGGTGAAAGTTTCTCCGCATGCCTTTTCCGCATCGGGCGCAAGGCTCCTGTCTGTTTCGCGGTTATGGATAATCATGGAAAAAGCGGCAAGCGTGTCGCCGTCAAAAAACCCGAAGACGCTGTCAATCTCTGCCGATTCCAAAAGCTCCGCTTCGGTAAGCGGCTCAAAAAGTGCACGCGAGGGGATAAGGGAGAGCACTTCTTCCTGCAGGGAAAGCGCCGCGGGGATATCCGCGCGCGAAAGCCGTCGAATGGAAAAAGTGCGTGTTTCGGTTTTTGAGGAAAGAGAAAGAGTTTCTGCTTGCATCATACCGCCCCTTTATATCGCAGGGAAAATGCGCAGGAATAAGAGTACCATTAAGGGGATCGTCACGATACTCATTAAATTCGAAATCAGCACAAGCTGTGCGCCGGCGCGTGCGTCAATGCCGTGCGCCTCGGGGAATACGATGGTATTCATACCGATAGGCATCGCGTATGTGACAAGCATAATCGCGAGAAGCTCCGTGGGCGCGCCGAGGAAATAAAATACCGCGAGAATACTGGCGGGCAGAATGATAAGGCGCAAAATGGCGGCCACATAAATGCGGGCAGAGGCAAAGAGCTTTCCGAGCGGGAGCCTTGCGATGACAAGACCGCTTATGAGCATCGCGATGGGGGACATACAGTTTGCCGCACTCGATAAAAAGTTATTGGCGATGGCGGGAAGCTCAAATCCCGTAAGCCCGATCAGAATACCCAGACATGTACCGATAAACACGGGGTTTATAAGAGAGCGGAGCGAGGCTTTTTTGCCCGTCATCGAAGCCATACCCACAGTATAAATGTAAATGTTTACGGGGATGACCGTAATCATCATTTTGAAAAGCATCGTTTCGCCGAACATAGCCTGCATCATAGGGTAGCCCATATAGCCCATGTTCGATACGGCAAAAGCGTAGTTGTAAATGCCGATTTCGTCTTTATTCTGTGCAAACCGCTTTGCAAGAAAACGCGTGAGGATTACGAGCAAAATAATCGTCGCCGAAGAAATACTGATGTAGGTGATGTATTCCTTCACGTTTTCAATCTTGCAGTTTTCTGCGCAGGAGCGAAGCGTAAACGCCGGCATAAAGAGCCACGTTTCCAGCCTGGAAAGAATACCGGCCGCCTCAAAGGGCACAATACGCTTTTTTCCGAGAAGAAAACCGGTTACAATAAAAGCAAACAGCAAAATAAGCTGCGTGATGGTATTTGTAAAAACGCCTGTCATAAAAAGACCTCTTTTCTGGGTTATGTCATTTCATTGTACATCCGGAGGCGGAATTTGTCAAGGATAAATGGGGTTTTAGGGAAAATGTTTTGACAAACGCGGCAGAATGTGGTAATATAGTATGAAAGAAAAAATTGGAGGGTCATCCATGAGTGAAGTTACAAATGCTCCTTCTGTGCAGGAAACAGAAGATTTAAATGAAATTCTGCGTGTCCGCCGCGAAAAGCTCCGCGAACTCCAGGAAAACGGGCAGGACCCGTTTGAGATTGTTCGCTTTGATGCTGACAGCACGGCCGCAGGCATAAAAGCAGAATATATCGAAGGCAAGAAAGTTATCGTTGCAGGCCGCCTTATGTCCAAACGCGTAATGGGCAAGGCTTCCTTCTGCAATTTGATGGATAAGACGGGCCGCATCCAGCTCTATGTAAAGCGCGATGATGTCGGCGAAGAGCCGTACGCCGCTTTCAAAAAGTTTGATATCGGCGACATTGTCGGTGCCGAGGGCGAAGTGTTCAAGACGAAGACGGAAGAAATTTCCGTAAAAGTTACGAAGCTTACGCTTCTTTCGAAGTCGCTTCGTCCGCTTCCGGAAAAGTTCCACGGCCTTACCGATACCGACACGCGCTACCGTCAGCGCTATGTTGACCTTATTATGAATGAAGACGTACGCGACACGTTCGTAAAGCGTTCTAAAATCATTTCCAGCATCCGCCGTTATCTTGACGGGCAGGGATTTTTGGAAGTGGAAACGCCGATGCTCGTTTCGAACGCCGGCGGTGCCGCTGCTCGTCCCTTCATTACCCATTCGAACGCCCTTGGGGAAGACTTTAAGCTTCGCATTTCACTCGAGCTTTACTTAAAGCGCCTTATCGTTGGCGGGCTTGACAGGGTATATGAAATCGGCCGCGTGTTCCGTAACGAAGGTGTTGACACACGCCATAACCCCGAGTTTACGCTTATGGAACTCTATCAGGCATACACCGATTATCACGGTATGATGGATTTGACGGAAAATATGTACCGCCACGTAGCCGAGGAAGTTCTCGGCACTACGAAGATTACGTATAACGGCATCGAAATGGATCTTGGCAAGCCTTTCGAGAGAATTACGATGATTGACGCCGTTAAGAAATACTCGGGTGTGGACTTTAACGAAATCCACACGCTCGAAGAAGCACGCGCCGCGGCAGACGCTCACCACGTAGAGTATGAAGACCGCCACGCGAAGGGCGATATCTTAAACCTCTTCTTCGAAGAGTTTGCAGAAAAGCATCTTATTCAGCCGACATTTGTTATGGACCATCCGGTCGAAATCTCGCCGCTTACAAAGAAGAAGCCGGGCAATCCCGACTATGTAGAACGCTTCGAGTTCTTTATGAACGGCTGGGAAATGGCAAACGCTTACTCGGAGCTTAACGACCCCATCGACCAGCGCGAACGCTTCCGCGCACAGGAAGCACTCCTCGCCCAGGGCGATGAAGAAGCCAACACCACGGATGAAGACTTTATGAACGCCCTCGAAATCGGCATGCCCCCGACAGGCGGCATCGGCTTCGGTATCGACAGAATGTGCATGTTACTCACCGACTCCGCAGCCATTCGCGACGTTCTCCTCTTCCCAACGATGAAGACGCTGGATAAATAAACCGCACACAATTGACGTTTTCAAGGTTTTAAAGTTAAAAACCGCTTGCTGTTTAAAAAGGGCAATGGAATTTTATCCATTGCCCTTTTCTAACATATTGCTTTGCATATCGTAGAGAGAAATCCAAGAATTTCGGAAAAAGAAATTAGGTATCTAATAGCCAATCAGCAACGTCGATTATTTTAATGCCTTCATATTGATACGCCTCGTGTCGTGTGCGGGCAATAACCATTTTAGGGTATGCATCTTGTATTTTTAAGAGAGGACTTACTTCTCTTGAAAAGGTTTTATCGTCGCTTATGTTATCCGATACCTGAATATAAATCTTTTCATTACGCTTAATAGCAACAAAGTCGATTTCCTTCTTATAAAGAACACCTACATAGACTTCATACCCTCTTCTCAGTAGTTCGAGAGCAACAATGTTTTCAATAACTCTGCCGTAGTCCATATTTTTGGTGCCGAGTGTTGCGTATCTGAATGTGTGGTCGGAGAGATAATATTTATCATTCGTAGATAAATACTTCTTGCCTTTAATATCATATCTGCGTACTTTGTAGAAAGCAAAGGCATTACACAAATATTCAATGTATTTGCCGACTGTCTTATGATTGATTTTATCTTTATGGCCGGTCAGTGTATCGGTAATACTTCTTGCGGAAGTCAGGTTTGCGATATTATCCATAAGGAAGCTCGAAATCCTGTCCATAAGGATAGGATTTCTGATTTTATATTTAGTCCGTATATCCCTTACGATTAATGTATCGTAAATGTTTTTTATATAGTCGTACCGTGCTTCTTGGTCTTTGTAAAGGTAAGAACCTGCCATGCCACCTTCTTTTATATAATTGTCAAAAGTGGCGTGATTATCGGTACATCCAAAATATTGTACATATTCAGAGAAAGAGAAAGGATATACCTTTATTTCGAAAGTTCTTCCCGTAAACAAAGTTGCGAGGTCGGAGCTTAAAAGGAATGCGTTGGATCCGGTGATATAAATATCGTACTTCTCGGTTGCATGTAGGTTGTTGATGGTAAGCTCAAAACCGTCGCACATTTGCACTTCATCAATAAGAATGAAATTATCTTTTCCTTTGCTATACGCATCTTCTATATATTGATTTAAAGCTTTATAGTTTTTAAGCTCGTCAAACTCGGCAAGGTTAAAGTTAATATGAACAACATTGCTATTCGCAATATGTTCAGACACATAATCCTTGAACGCTTCCAGTAGCTTTGATTTACCACTTCGTCGTACACCTGTTATAACTTTAATGTCGGGAGTGCCGATAACGTTTATCAGTTTATTTAAATAAGTTTCACGTTCTATCAGCTTCATAAGTATTCTCACCTCGTACATAGTATAGCATATTTATTTCCCAAAGTCAATAAATTTTCATTTTTGGGAAATAGAAAACAGAAAGATAA
Source organism: Clostridia bacterium (assembly GCA_045533905.1). GTDB lineage: Bacteria > Bacillota > Clostridia > UMGS1883 > UMGS1540 > SIG447. The sequence continues at coordinate 30,912 of JAZSIR010000014.1, read as the reverse complement.
AAGCCGCATCGAAATGATGCGGCTTTTTTGCTTGTCAATCTTTAAATTCAAATAGTTTTTTGAGTGGGATCTCGAGTGCAGCGGCAATATCGATGAGTGTATCCAAGGTGCAAGAACACGCGGCAGTTTCAATTTTCTGCATATAGGTTCTGCTTATGTCACATTTTTCTGCGAGTTGCATCTGTGTCATACCCTGTTCTTTTCTATAATGAAGAATGTTTAGTCCTATGCCAAGCCATATGTCGAAATTTTTATTTTTCATTTGTAATCACCTCTATACTAGATAGTATATCCAGTATTTTGGATGCTATCGACAATCAAAATATTCTCAAATACAAACAATATGTTTGCATTTGTGGGAAAAATATTGTATAATACAATCAAAATGGTTGCTTTTGCAATCTAAATAGAGGTATCGTATGTATAAGAGATGCTTTTTTGCAGGGCATAGTAAACTATATGAGGATGTGCACGAAAAACTAAAAGCGGCAATAGAGCGGCAGATACTCTATAATGGTGTAGAGGAATTCTGGGTGGGAAATTACGGCGCATTTGACCGCGCGGCGGCCAAAGCCGTGCGAGAACTGAAAACTACCTATCGGGATAGAGAACTGAAAACTACCTATCGGGATATAAAATTATATTTAGTATTTCCCTATCTGACGCGGGCGATAGACGAAGCGAGGGAAGAGTATTATAAGGCATTTGACGGACTGCTTCTTGCAGATATCCCCGAGAACACGCCCCTAAGATACCGCATTCTAAAGTGCAACGAATATATGGCGCAGGAATGTGATGTTCTTCTTTGTTATGTAAAGCATCCCTTCGGCGGCGCCGCCCAAACAGTAGAATTTTCGAAAAAAAGGAATGTTGAGATTGTAAATATAAGTGACCTATAGGATTGCAAAAAGCACCGCCGCGCGGTGCTTTTTGTTGACTTTCTCCTTTCTTTATAGTATAATAAGGAAAAAGTGTAAAAAGAAGGAGCGGTTTCTATGAATCCGTATATTGGACACAGCGCACAGCTTTCCGGCGTGCAGGAATATAGACTCACGGGCGGCCGCAGCGACGGTATGCGTATGCTTTCCGTTCGAAACGGGCGCGGGCTTGATTTTGAAATTTCGCTGGACCGCTGCGCCGACATTTCCCGTCTTTCGGCGGGCGGCGTAAATATGGGGTACTTTGCACCTTGTGGCTACGTACATCCCGCGTACTATGACGGGAAGGGTGCAGGCTTTTTAAAGTCCTTCACGGCAGGCTTTTTCACAACGTGCGGTCTTACGGCGGTAGGAAGTCCTTGTACGGATGATGGCGAGGAGCTTCCGCTCCACGGCACAATTTCCAATGCGCCTTCTATTCGCCACGCCGCGTGGGAGGATGACGATGCCATCACCATCGAAGCCGAAGTGCACGATGCGGCACTTTTTGCCCATAAGCTTCGTCTTGTGAGAAAATACATCGTTTCGAAGAAAGAAAACAAAATCACGCTTTCGGATACGATTACGAATATAGGAAGCACCCCGTCTCCGCTTCTTTTATTATACCACTGCAATATGGGATACCCGCTCCTTTCGGAAAAGGCACGTGTGGACATTCCGTCGACCGGCATTCGCGGACGCGACGCGCTGGCTGCGGGCGACATTCCCACGTGTCTCAAAATGGAGAAGCCGCAAAGAGGCTATACGGAACGGTGCTTCTACCACGATACGAAAGAATGCGGCGGCACATCTACCTGTGGTATTTATAATGCGGACATTGACCGCGGTATGGTGATGCGCTACAAGAAAGATACGCTCGGCTTCTTTACGGAGTGGAAGATGATGGGCGAGGGCGAGTATGTACTTGGTCTTGAACCCGGCAACTGCACACCTGACGGGCGCGACGTGATGCGCAAAAACGGCACGCTCAAAACCCTCGAGGCCGGCGAAGAATATAAAACAGAAGTTTCGTTCACCTTCACCGAGGGCGAAGCTGCATATGAAAAACAGCTTGGAGAATAAAATGGAAAGAAACCTAGGCATTCCCAAAAAAGTGGCGGCGATTCACGATATTGCCGGCTTTGGGCGAAGCTCGCTTACGGTGGTAATGCCCACCTTAAGCGTAATGGGCCATCAGGCCTGCCCTGCGCCGACGGCGGTGCTCTCTTCCATCACCGGTTTTTACACCGGCTATGCGATGGAGGATATGACGCCGTTTCTCTCGCGCCTCTTTGCACATTGGAAAAAAGAAGAATGCGAATTTGATTGTATTTATACCGGCTTTATCGGTTCTGCCGAGGGCGTGGAGGTGACGAGCCGATTCATCTCGGAAACGCGCGCGCCCCTCGTCGTGGTGGATCCCGTTTTTGCCGATGACGGCAAGTGCTACGACTGCTTTGATGCGAGGATGGCGGATGCGATGGCAAAGCTTATCGAGCGTGCGGACGTTATCACCCCGAATCTCACCGAGGCCTGCTTTTTATCGGGCGAGCCGATGGAGGAGAGCCTCGCGTGCGCGGTGCGCTGCGCCGAAAAGCTTCCCGGGGGTGCCGTTGTCATCACGGGTGTGCCGTGCGGCAAAACGGTAGCGGTTCTCGTCTGCGACAAGAAAAATGGCGCAATGTACAAAATCGAAAACCCGTATATCCACACGCATTACCCCGGCACGGGCGATTTGTTTACGTCCGTACTCACAGGCGCACTCCTTTCGGGCGCGCAGCTTTGCGAGGCGGCAGGAAAGGCGGCGGACTTTGTGTTCACAGCCATTCGCACGGCACAACAGCAGGGCGTGCCGGTAAGAGAGGGCGTGCCGATGGAGCTTATGGTGCCGCGTCTGCTTGAAAACCATAGCCTTCCGGCGGTGAAGCTTTGACAGATTCGTCAAAACGTACAAAATTTTTCCCAAGATTTGGGCAGTCTACATATGCAAATACAGTTGGAAGTATGATATACTGATAAAAACACCGCCGTGGGGCGGATGAAAGGAAGAGAAAAGAATGAAGGTTCTTGCATTTGGGTGCCATCCGGACGATATTGAAGTAGCATGCGCCGGCACCATGGCAAAGTATGTAAAAGAAGGACATGAAGTTGTAGTATGCCACGTGGCAAACGGTAACCTCGGCCACGCCATTATACAGCCGGACGAGCTTCGCGCCATACGCGCTGAGGAAGCGAAGAAGGCAGGGCGTATTGCCGGCATTCGCGTTATCACCTGCGATATCGGCGACGTTATGCTGTATGCCGAGGACAAGGCACAGAGAGATAAGGTTGTGGATGTAATCCGCGCCGAACAGCCGGACGTTATCATCACACATTCGCCACAGGATTATATGCCCGACCATACGGCGGTAAGTAAGCTCGTATTTGACGCTTCTTTTGCCGCAAGCGTAGGGCATTATGAAACAAGCGTGCCGGGTACGGCGGCGCTCACACCCATTTACTATATGGACACACTCGCCGGCATTAACTTTATGCCGACAGAATACGTCGATATTACCGACACGATTGATCTTAAGATGGAAATGCTCGAATGTCACGAAAGCCAGATGAAGTGGATGCGTGACCATGATAATATTGATTTTGCCGACTTTGTGAAGACTTGCGCAAAATTCCGCGGTCTCCAGTGCGGCGTGCCGTATGCCGAAGCATTTACGAAATGCTACGCCTGGCCGAAGCTTGTACCGAAACGGCTCCTGCCGTAAAATATAAAAAAAGAAAGGAAGAACCGAAATGAATTTTGCAGATACCGTTAAAGGCTCCCTTCTCGAAGGATTCTATCCTGAAGGCTGGGACATGGAAAAGATTGACGCTTGCTGTCAGCACAAGCCGGAAGAAATTTTTGAAAAGCAGTCTTTCTGGCACAAAGATTTCACACCGATTCAGTGTGACTCCCTCGGCGATTTTGACACCCTTATGGGTCACGAAATTGCTCTGAAAATCAAGGAAGGCCGCGATAAGGGCGAAAAGCTCATTTTCATCCTCCCGGTAGGCCCGATGGGCATGTACAAGTGGGCTGTATACTTCCTCCGCGCATGGAACGTAAAGTGCGACCATATCCATTGCTTCAATATGGACGAATGGTCCGATGCTGAAGGCAACACGCTCGCATCTGACGATCCGGCCGCCTTCACAAATGCTATGAAGGAAGCTTTCTATAATCCGCTCGGCGAACTCACCGTTCCCGAATCCCAGCGCAACTTCGCAACGAAGGATAACCTTCCGCTTTACGCTGAAAAGATTGCAAAGCTCAAGGCAGAAGGTGCAAAGATGGTGCTCGTATACGGCATCGGCAGAATGTGCCACATCGCTTTCTGGGAACCGCAGTTTGCAGCAGAATTTGCAACAGAAGAAGAATGGAAGGCACAGACGCATCGCATCGGTGCAAAGCTCCATCCTTTAACAATCGAACAGAACGCTATCACAAGCTTTAAGTCGAGAACAACTCTCGTTCCGTGCCGCGCCAACACCATTGGCCCCGGCATCATTCTGCAGGCAGACTACTGCATCGGCGGTGCAGACGGTTATCTTTCCCGCGGTATGCAGTGGCAGGGCATGAGCCTTTGGATGACGCTCCGCTATGGTCCGACCAAGTGGATCACCTCTTCCTTCATTCCCACAATGCCCGGCAAGCTGTTCTTCCTCAAAGAACTCGCAGGCCCGTTAAACGCCGAGTGCAACTAATAAATTAGCGTATAAAAAATCCCCTTCAAACGGATACTATCCTTGAAGGGGATTTTTGTATATAGAGGAGGATTTGCCATGGCAATGCATAAAGTGGATATCAGCGGCGTGAATACCGCAAAACTCCCAATTTTGAGTGAAGAAGAGAAGGAAAAACTTCTGCAAGAAATCAAGAAAGGAAACACCGCGGCGCGCGAAAGCTTTATTGAGGGAAATTTGCGCCTTGTTTTAAGCGTCATTCAAAGGTTTCAAAATCGCGGCGAGCATGTGGACGACCTTTTTCAGGTCGGCTGCATCGGCCTTATGAAGGCAATTGATAATTTTGATACGAGCCACGGCGTAAAATTTTCAACATACGCCGTGCCAATGAACGTACCCGTGTGAAAATGCCGATTTTCCTGAAAAAAATTACAAAAAAGGCTTGCAAAGCCAGAAAATGTGTGCTATAATACGAATGGTATATGAGGGCGGCAGATTTTGCCGCCCTCATAGCATACTTTGTTTTTTTAGGAGAAGTATATGGCTAAAATCGAAAAAACAGTGGAAGAAATGGCAACGCCCATTGCGACCGAGCGCGGCCTTTCGGTGTACGATGTAGAGTACAAAAAAGAAGGCCCAAACTGGTTTTTACGCGTGTTTCTCTATGGGGAGAATGGTGTGGATCTGGAGGACTGCGAGGCGGTAAGCCGCGCACTCAGCACTGCACTCGATGAGACGGATCCCATCGAGGAAGCGTACCTTCTGGAAGTTTCTTCCCCGGGACTTGAAAGAATTTTGTCACGCGAGTGGCACTTTCTGACGGCTATGGGAGAAACAGTAGAGCTTCGGTTTTATGCTCCGCAGGACGGCAAGAAAAATCTCACCGGTATTTTGCGGGCATATGATAAAACACATATCACAGTAGAAACAGAGGACGGCGAAGAGCGCCGTTTTGAAAACGGACTGGTGTCCCGTGTGCGCACCGTGTTCGACGGAAATTTTTGAAAGGACGGAAAACAAAATGGCAAATGAACTGATGACGGCACTGGAACTTCTGGAGAAGGAAAAGAAAATCAATAAGGAAGACCTTTTGGCAACACTCCGCACGGCACTTGCAAGCGCATACAGAAAGTATTATAATGCAGGCGAGAATGTGGAAGTGGAAATCGACGATAACGGAAACATTCGCGTACACACCCAGAAAACCGTTGTGGAAGAAGTAGAAGATTCCTCGATGGAGATGACGCTTGAAGAAGCGCAGAATATCAATGCAAAGTATAAGGTGGGCGACGTGGTTACGATGGAGACAACGCCGAAGAACTTCGGCCGCATTGCCGCACAGAACGCAAAGCAGATGCTGGTGCAGCATATCCGCGAAGCCGAAAGAGGCAGAATGTACTCCGAATACCAGAGCAAGGAAAACGATGTAATTTTGGGTACTGTCCAGAAAAATGAAAGACGCGGCGTTCTCATCGAAATCGGTTCCACCGAAACGATTATGCCGATTCACGAGCAGGCGGCCGGCGAAGTATATCGCCCGGGCCAGAAGCTCCTTGTATATGTAACGGAAGTCAGAAACACCGCGAAGGGGCTGCAGATTACCGTCAGCCGTACACACCCCGGTCTTGTTCGTCGCCTCTTTGAGCGCGAAGTGCCGGAAATCTTAAACGGCACGGTAGAAATCAAGAGCATCGCAAGAGAAGCCGGTTTGCGCTCGAAAATTGCCGTTTGCTCGAACAACCCGAATGTTGACGCTGTCGGTGCCTGCGTAGGCCAGAAGGGTGCCCGCGTTACCGCCGTTTTGCGCGGCCTTGGCGAAGAAAAGGTTGACATTGTAAAGTACAGCGAAGACCCGACCGTATTTATCACCGAAAGCATCAGCCCCGCAAAGGTGCTTCGCGTAACACTCGATAAAGAAAACAACGCAGCCGAAGTGGTCGTACCGGAATTCCAGCTTTCGCTTGCCATCGGCAAGGAAGGCCAGAATGCACGTCTTGCGGCAAAGCTTACCGGCTGGAAGATTGATATCAAGAGCGATAAGGAAGTAGGCGGGGTGTTCTAATTGGCGAATAAACCTGCAAAAATGCGTATGTGCATCTCGTGCCGTACGGCACATCCGATGGAGGAGATGCAGCGCGTGGCGCGCTCGCCCGAAGGCTCCGTTTACCTCGATGAAAAAGGAAGGACAGACGGGCGCGGCGCATACATCTGCAAAAACCGCGAGTGTGTAGAGAAAGCCATCACACAGAAGAGACTGGAGCGTGCGCTTTCCTGCCGCGTGGATGCAGAAGTTTACACACAATTAGGAGAGATATATGCATAAACTGGAAGGTATGATTGGTTTGTGCGTCAAAGCCGGCCGCGCGGCTTTCGGCAGTGAGGAGTGCACGGCACTTCTTCGCACGAGGCGCGTACACCTTGTCATCGTGGCGGAGGACGCTTCCGAGAATACGAAAAAACGTATGCGCGATAAATGCAAAACAAGCGGCGTACCGCTGATTCCCTTCGGCACGGTGGACGGACTTGCGCATCTTACAGGGCGCGGCCGTGTTTCCGTCTTAGGGATTCGGGACACGGGATTTGCGGCGGCAATTTTGAAAATTTATGGGGGTGGCTTTAGTGGCTAAAACAGTAAATAAACCGAGAATTCACTCAATTGCAAAGGATTTGGATCTTGTCAATAAAGACGTTATTGATGTACTCATCAAATACGATAGGGGCACAAAAAACCATATGAGTACATTAACAAACGCCGATATGGACATAATATTTGATTATTACACCGCGGCGTATGATGACGGCTCGGACATTACGGAATTTTTGAAAAAGGTAGAAAAGCCGGAGCCCGAGGTTGTGGTAGAGGAAGTGCCGGCAATAGAAGAAACACCGGCCCCCGAGGAAAAGGAAGAGGAAGCACCAAAGAGCCGCTATGTCGATACCCGCAGCTCGGTTGTGGACCTCGAGAAGATTGAACAGAACGAAAAGATTGAAGAAATGGTCGACCCCGAAATGACGGAGAAGGCCTCTGCAAAGCAGAAGAATAAAAAGGACAAGAAGCGTCAGAAGGGCGCCCCCCAGGCGCAGGAAGTACAGGAAGCACCCGCAAAGAAGGAAAAGAAGCCGGAGAAGAAAACCGTTATGGTGCCGGATGAAATTTCCGTTGGTGATTTTGCGGCCAAACTTGGCGAAAGCGCCACAGAAGTTATTAAGCGCCTGATGCAGCTCGGCATTATGGCCTCCGTCAGCCAGACGATTGATTTCGACACGGCGGCACTTATCGGCGAAGATATGAACGCCATCGTCGAAAAAGAAATCATTATTACAGATGAAGACAGACTGTTTGGGGATGACGAAGACGATGAAGCCTCGCTCGTGCCGCGCGATCCGGTTGTTGTAGTTATGGGTCACGTTGACCATGGTAAAACTTCGCTTCTCGACGCGATCCGTTCTGCAAACGTTACGTCCACAGAAGCCGGCGGTATTACCCAGCACATCGGTGCATACAGTGTGCACCTTGGCGACCGTCGCATCACATTCCTTGACACCCCCGGTCACGAAGCCTTCACGGCGATGCGCGCCCGCGGTGCACAGGTTACAGACGTTGCGATTATCGTTGTAGCCGCAGATGACGGCATCATGCCGCAGACCGTGGAAGCCCTCGACCATGCAAAGGCCGCAGGTGTCAGCATCGTTATCGCCATTAACAAAATCGACAGAGAAAACGCAAACCCCGACAGAGTTATGCAGGAGCTTACGGAATACGGCCTCATCCCCGAAGCCTGGGGTGGCGACACGATTTGTGTGCCGATTTCCGCAAAGCAGCATCAGAATATTGATACCCTCCTCGAAATGGTAATTCTCGTTGCCGATATGAAGGAGCTGCGCGCAAATCCCGACCGTCTTGCCCGCGGTACCGTTATCGAAGCACGTCTTGATAAAGGACGCGGTCCGGTTGCCACGGTGCTCGTACAAAACGGTACCCTCCGTACAGGCGACACGATTGTTTCCGGCACCTCTATGGGTCGCGTTCGCGTAATGCTTGACGATAAGGGCAACCGCCTTAAGGAAGCAGGCCCGTCCACACCTGTTGAAATCACGGGTATGAACGAGGTTTGCGAGGGTGGCGATTTGTTCTATGCCGTCAAGGATGAAAAGATGGCAAGGAACGTTGTGGAAGCACGCCGCCAGAAAGCACAGGATGCACACAGACAGTCCACAAGCATTGTTTCCCTCGAAGATCTGTTTAGCCAGATTCAGGAAGGCAATGTAAAGGATCTCAATATTATTGTAAAGGCAGACGTTCGCGGCTCGGTAGAAGCTGTTACACAGTCGCTTGAAAAAATCTCGAACGAAGAAGTTCGCGTTCGCGTAATCCACGGCGCCGTCGGTGCTATTACGGAATCGGATGTTATGCTTGCCACGGCTTCGAATGCCATCATCGTTGGCTTTAACGTCCGTCCCGACTCGGGTGCCAGAAGCGCCGCCGCGATGCACAAGGTCGATATGCGCATGTACCGCGTAATCTACCAGGCTATCGAGGAAATCGAGGCCGCTATGAAGGGTATGCTTGCACCGGAATACAAGGAAGTTACGATTGGCCACGCGGAAATCCGCCAGACCTTCAAGGTCAGCGGCGTCGGCACGATTGCAGGCTGCTACGTGCAGGACGGTAAGATTCAGCGCGGCTGCGGTGTTCGTATTGTACGTGACGGTATCGTTATCCACGAGGGCGACCTTTCTACACTTCGCCGCTTTAAGGACGATGTGAAGGAAGTTGCCTCCGGCTATGAATGCGGTATGAGCTTTGAAAAGTTTAATGATATTAAAGAGGGCGATATTGTGGAATGCTCCATTATGGAGGAAGTCGCCCGTTAGGAGGCGCCTATGGCGGGATACAGACAAAATCGCATAGATGAAGAAGTCAGAAGGGAACTTGGCGCGGTTATCCGCACCTTAAAGGACCCTCGTATGGCAGATATTGTAAGCGTTGTGCAGGTGGAGGTCACACGTGACCTTCGCTACGCCACAGCCTATATAAGCGTTATGGGAAGCGAAGAGGAAGAAAAAAATACGCTTTCCGCGCTCAAAGCCGCATCCGGCTTTGTCCGCCGCGAAATCGGAAACCGTTTAAAGCTTCGTGCTGTGCCGGAATTTATTTTTAAGGCAGACCATTCCATTGCCTACGGCGCGCACATCAACAAGGTTTTAAAAGACGTGATGGGAACTGCAGAAAAGAGCGAGGAAACAGAATGAAAGCACTTTTAAAAGCACTAAAGGCTGCAAAAAACGTAGTCATTCTGCCGCATAAGAGCGCGGACGGGGATGCACTTGCTTCTTCCGCAGCGCTTGGGAAGCTTTTGGAAACGTACAATATTCCCTATACCATTTATACGGAAGAGCCGCCGCGGGAAGACCTTCTCTTCCTTGGCGACGTATTCACCGTGTACGCGGGGGAAGAAAAAGCGTTCGATACGGCCGTGGCTGTTGACTCGGGCGATATTTTCCGATTAGGAAATCGCGCACCGCTTTTTGCATCTGCGCGCGTAAAACTTGTGATTGACCATCATATGACGAACGAGGGGTTTGGCGACGTTGCCGTTATAGACCCTTCTGCCGCAGCCACAGCAGAGCTTGTGGCGGCGCTCTTTGAAGAAGCAGGCGTTTCATATGAGAAGGCGGCCACGATTCTCTACACAGGTCTTGTGACCGATACGGGCGGTTTCCGCTATTCCAACACCACCGCGCAAACCCACCGCCTTGCCGCAGACCTTCTGGAGGCAGGCGCTGAGAGCGCAAAGGTGTGCCACAATGTTTTTGAACAGAATTCTATTGAAAAAATCCGTCTCGAGGCGGCGGTGATGAGCCGCGCCGCGATTTTGCACGATGGAAAAACGGCGATTGCCGCACTTTCCGAAGCCGAGATTGCCGCATTCGGGGCAAAGGACGAGGACACGGCAAACCTTTCCGGTTTACTTCGCGCTGTGCGCGGGGTGGAAACGGGCGTTCTCCTTCGCGAAAAGGACGGCGAAATTAAAATTTCCATGCGCACCAATCAGTATATCGATGCGGCGGCGTTTTGTAAGACGCTCGGCGGCGGCGGGCACGCCCGCGCAGCCGGTGCCACAGTTTCGGGTACGCTTGCCGAGTGGCAGGAAAAAATTATTGAGAAATTAGGGGAGACCTATGGACGGCATAGTTAATATCTGGAAGCCGACGGGGCTTACGAGCCACGATGTGGTCTCGCGCGTAAGACGCGCGACAGGCACACGCCGCGTAGGGCATACCGGCACGCTCGACCCTATGGCCGAAGGCGTTTTGCCGATTTGCATCGGCAAAGCCACACATGCTGTGGATTTTGTGGTAGCGGCCAGAAAGACATATCTTGCGACGCTGTGCCTTGGCAAAACCACCGACACCGAGGACAGCACCGGTGAAATTCTTGCGGAAAAACCGGTCACATGCAGCGAGGAAGAAATTTTGGCGGCGCTTCGTTCTTTTGTAGGCGTCTGCCACCAGATTCCACCGATGTATTCCGCGGTGCACCACGAAGGAAAGCGTCTTTACGATTTGGCGCGGCAAGGCATCGTGGTGGAGAGAAAGCCGCGCGAGGTTACGTTTTACAGTATTTCCCCCGTGGAAATCGCAGCGCCGTATGTCACCTTTTTGGTGGAATGTTCAAAAGGCGCGTACATCCGCACACTTTGTAAGGACATTGGTGAGGCACTTGGCTGCGGTGCGCATATGACGGCGCTCTCGCGCACCGAGTGCGGCGCATTCACAAAAGAAAATTCCGTTTTGCTTTCGGTGTTTGAAGAAGAACCCGAAAAGCATATTTTAGATACCGCCACTGTATTTTCACATCTTCCAAAGGTAATCACCTCCGAGGCAGAGGAAAAAAAGGTGCGAAACGGGGTGGCGATTTTGAATCCGTACCAAAAAGACGGCGAATTTGCCGTTTTTTCTGCGGATGGCACGCTTCTTTGTGTTTCCCGCGGGATGCAAAACGGGGAAACACATATTCTGAAAATGATTACGAGTTTCTACTAATATATAAAGGAGAACAGTATGGGCACAGCCATTGCCCTCGGCAATTTTGACGGGGTACATAAAGCGCATGCAAAGCTTCTGGAAAATATGACGGCGTATGCAGAGATACACGGCCTGCAAAGTGTGGCATATTTCTTCTCGCCGCATCCACGCACACTCCTCGCGCCCGAAAAGCCGCCCGCACTTTTGATGACGGAGGCGATGAAGACCCGAAGGATTCAGGAGATGGGGGTGGAGCGCGTATTCGCGGAAACACGCGGTATGGAAATTCTCTCTCTTTCGCCGGAGGCATTTGTGGATAAAATTCTGGTGGAGGAAATGGATGCCCGGTATGTGGCAGCAGGCTTTAACTTCCGCTTCGGGAAAAACGCCGCAGGCGATGCGGCCTCGCTTTCGACCCTTTGCCGCGCGCGCGGCATCGAGTGCGAAATTCTCGAAAGTGTGGAATTTGAAGGTGAGCCACTTTCCTCAACGCGCCTTCGCAAATTCCTTAAAGAAGGCGATGTACAAAAAATCGCCGCCGCAAGCTTTCGCCCGTATGCCATCGAAGGGCGGGTGGCCGAGGGGAAGCACCTCGGCAGAGTTTTAGGCTTTCCTACAGTAAATATAGAAATTCCGGGTGCGCTTCTTCTGCCGCGCCGCGGCGTGTATATAAGCCGCACACGTGTTCTGGGCAAAGAATACGCGAGCGTTACGAACATCGGCGAAAATCCCACGGTAGAAAAGGCCGTGCCGAGAGCAGAAAGCCATCTTCTGGATTTTTCGGGTGAGGTGTATGGCGAAATGGCGGAAATTACCCTCCTCGAATTTTTGCGGCCGGAGCAGAAATTTCAGAGTGTCGAAGCACTTCGGGAAAGAATCCGGCAGGATACGGAAACAGCAAGACAGTTTTTTGAAAGGAAGGGATAGATATGCAGCAGATACTGACGTTGTTTCTGCCGGCAGCTGTGGTGCTTTGCGCATTTATGACCGGCGGCATCCGCTGGGGACTTGCAGCCCTTGCACTGGACATTCTCATCACCGTCATCATCAAATTGCCGGACATTATGATGGTGCAGGGCGCAAAGAAATATGCCGAGTCTCCGAAAAAGGGGCTGGCTCTTATGGAAAAAGCATATAAATCCGGCCGCCTTCGCGTGGATTACATTTTATATTACGGCTTTATGTGCCTTAAAGCCGGCGAAACAGAAAAAGCAGAAATCGCATTCGAGGCAGCGGCCCATAAGAAGATGACGCCGGAGCTCGAAACGCGTGCGGCGGTAAACCGCTCGCTTCTGGCCTTCCAGAAAGGCGACCTTAAAAAGGCCATCACCATTTTGGAAACACAGCTGAAAAACGGCAAGGATGTGGCGCTCTACGGCACGCTCGGGCAGTTTTTGATTTTAGACGGGCAGCTGCAGCGCGCACTGGAGGTAAACGAAGAAGCACAGTATTTTGACCGATTCGATGAAGCAATTGCCGATAATCTCGCCTTAAACTATCGTCTCCTCGGTGACCTTGAGAAGAGCTGGGAGATTTACGAGGACCTTACCGATAAGCGCCTCGGCGCACCGATACCGTATTTTAACGCGGGCGAAACGCTTTATGCAATGGGCCGTAAGGAAGAAGCTATCGAGATGATGGAGCGGGCACTTCGCTATCCCTTCTCGGCACTTGCGGTTGTCCGTCCCGAGGAAATTGAGGCAAGAATTGCCGAAATTGGGGAAGAATTAAAATAAATTCAAAAAAAATATTGACAAATGAGGAAAGCTGTGATACAATAGCTTTACTTCTCAAAAGAAGTCTTTTTTTATGTATGTGGGAGGTGTATATACATGAGAGTAAAAATTACTTTGGCATGCTCCGAATGCAAACAGCGTAACTACGACACCATGAAGAACAAGAAGAACACGCCGGATCGCATCGAAATGAATAAGTATTGCAGATTCTGCAAGAAGCATACCGCACACAAGGAAACAAAATAAGGTAGGTATAGTAGGTATGAAAAAGTTTTTTTCTAAGATTGCCAAGTTCTTCAGAGACCTCAAGGCTGAGGTTAAGAAGGTCATTTGGCCTACAAAGAAGCAGCTTATAAACAATACCGGTATTGTTATTCTTTCTATTCTGGTTATCGGTGCAGGCATCTGGATTTTGGATGCTGTATTCTCCTGGGGCTTCAAGGTCCTTATGGGGTAGTTTTCGATATTTCTGAATAAGGAGGCATATGCCCCGAAGGGGCGTGTGGGAAAAGTATGGCCGGTAATGCAAAATGGTATGTAGTCCATACATATTCGGGCTACGAAAACAAAGTAAAAGCAAATATTGAAAAAACCGTTGAAAACCGTGGGATGCAAGAGCTTTTCCAGGATATCCGCGTACCGATGGAAGAGGTAGTGGAGCAGAAGGAAAACGAGAAGAAGGTTGTTCTTCGCAAAATCTATCCCGGCTATGTTTTCATTAAAATGGTTATGACGGACGAAAGCTGGTACGTTGTGCGCAACACGCGCGGCTGTACAGGCTTTGTAGGTCCCGGCTCCAAGCCCGTGCCGCTTTCCGATGCGGAAGTGGAAGCTATGGGCGTTGAAGCACAGGTGGTGAAGTTTGATTTTGAGGTGGGCGACAATGTCCGCGTAACGGATGGGCCCCTCGAAAGTTTTGTCGGCGTCATCGAAGAAATCAACATGGAAAAGCGCAAGCTCCGTGTATGTGTTTCTATGTTCAGCCGCGAAACGCCTGTTGAACTTGAGTTCCACCAGGTAGAAGCATTGTCATAATAAGCCCCCGGGCTTTTTATGGTGGGAGGATGTGCTAAAGGGCATATCCGCCAGATACCACGATATTAGGAGGAAGTAAAAATGGCACAGAAAATCATGGGCTACATTAAACTGCAGATTCCCGCAGGTAAAGCTACGCCCGCACCCCCGGTTGGTCCCGCACTTGGTCAGTACGGTGTAAACATTGTACAGTTCACCAAGGAATTCAACGAGAAAACAGCAAAGGACGCAGGTCTCATCATCCCGGTTGTTATCACCGTGTATGCAGACAGGTCGTTTACGTTTATCACGAAAGCGCCTCCGGCAGCAGTTCTCTTAAAGAAAGCATGTAAAATTGAGAGCGGCAGCGGCGTTCCGAACAAGACGAAGGTTGCTACTATTAAGAAGAGCCAGGTCAAGGAAATTGCCGAAATGAAGATGCCGGATTTGAATGCTGCAAGTATTGAAGCGGCTATGAGTATGATTGCAGGTACCGCTCGCAGCATGGGTATTGTTGTAGAAGAAGATTAAGTGGGAGGATTTATTCCGCGTAACCACAAGGAGGTATATTCGTGAAAAGAGGAAAGAATTATCAGGAAAGTGCAAAGCTTATCGAACACGGCAAGCTTTACGATATTGACGAAGCTTTTGACATTGCTGTAAAAAGCGCAAAGGCAAAATTTGATGAAACGGTAGAAGCGCACATCAAGCTGGGTGTTGACTCCCGTCACGCTGACCAGCAGGTTAGAGGCGCAGTTGTTCTGCCGCACGGTACCGGTAAAAAGGTTCGCGTTCTTGTTTTCGCTAAGGGCGACAAGGTTGCAGAAGCTGAAGCTGCAGGCGCAGATTTCGCAGGCGGCGAAGAACTGGTACAGAAGATTCAGGGTGAAAACTGGTTCGAATTCGACGTTGTTGTTGCCACACCTGACATGATGGGTCTTGTTGGCCGCATCGGTCGTGTACTTGGTCCTAAGGGCCTTATGCCGAACCCGAAGGCAGGCACGGTAACTATGGATCTTACAAAGGCTATTGCAGATATCAAAGCCGGTAAGATTGAATACCGTCTTGATAAGACAAACATCATCCACTGCCCCATCGGTAAGGTTTCCTTCGGCAAAGAAAAGCTCGCCGAAAACTTCAAGACGCTGATGGATGCCGTTGTTAAGGCAAAGCCGTCCGCAGCAAAGGGCCAGTACCTGCGCAGCGTTGCTATTGCAAGCACAATGGGCCCCGGCATCAAGCTCAACCCCGCAAAGGTTGGCGAATAATCGAAAACCCTAATAGTTACATTTGTCCGTCCGCAGACAGCAGGCCGCCTCGCGAAGGCGTAAGTCCCGCCGAGGAGGCAATCGTTTCGGAAATGAAAACGGTTCTCTGTCTGCATTTGGATAGAGAACCTTTTTATATGGGAGGTGAAAGATATGCCAAGCGCAAAGATTTTGGAACAGAAGAAGGCGGTTGTTGCAGACCTCGCTGAAAGGATGAAGAACGCAACGGCCGGCGTCATCGTAGACTATCGCGGTCTTACGGTTGAGGAAGATACACAGCTCCGTGTAAAGCTTCGTGAAGCAGGCGTTTACTACAAGGTAGTAAAGAACACCCTCACAAGCCGCGCAGCTGAAGTAGTTGGCTATAAGGAAGGCCTTGATGCCGCTCTGAACGGCCCGACTGCTCTCGCCCTCAGCGACGATCCGATAGCACCCGCAAAGGTTCTGGCAGATTTTGCCAAGACCAATCCGAACCTTGAAATCAAGGCAGGTTTCCTCGATGGTAACGTAATCTCCATCGAAGAAATCAACAAGCTCGCAGCTACACCGTCTCGCGAAACACTTATCGCGAAGATTATGGGCAGCCTCAATGCACCGGTTTCCAACCTGGTACGTACATTGCAGGCTCTTGTCGACGGTGGTGTAGAGCCGGCTGAAGCAGCCGCAGCAAAGGCAGCAGAAGCAGCACCCGCTGCAGAAGCAGCCGCTGAAGCTGTAGAAGCACCCGCTGCAGAAGCAGCACCGGTAGAAGAAGCAGCACCCGCTGCAGAAGCTCCGGCAGAAGAAGCACCCGCAGCTGATGCGGAATAAAAAAGAAAGAAATTAAAGGAGGATATTCAAAATGAGCAAACTCGAACAGATTATTGCTGATATCAAAGAACTCAAGTTGTTAGAAGTTGCCGAACTCGTTAAGATGATGGAAGAAGAATTCGGCGTAAGCGCAGCTGCACCGGTTGCAGTTGTTGCAGCAGGTGGCGATGGCGCTGCAGCTGCAGAAGAAAAGACAGAATTTGACGTAATTCTCGCCGATGCAGGCGCAGAAAAGATTAAGGTTATTAAGGTTGTTCGCGAGATCACCGGCCTTGGTCTTAAGGAAGCAAAGGACCTCGTAGACAATGCTCCGAAGCCCATCAAAGAAGGCGTAGGCAAGGACGATGCAGAAGGCTACAAGGCAAAGCTCGAAGAAGTAGGCGCAAAGGTAGAACTGAAGTAATTCACGTTCCCAAAAGTAAAGGGACTGTGGCATTCGCCACAGTCCTTTTTGTTTGACTTTTTCGGGAATAAGGAGTATTATAATACTATAAAGGCAACCTGCGAAACCGAAAAACAGATCGCGGAAACCTATAAAGGCCATACGTGCCTGTATACGGCTTCCGCCCTCATGCGGGATTTGCATAAAACATACGCCAACCGAAACGGCCACAGCGCTGCCTTTTCTGTCCGCGGAGAAAAAAAGGATTTCTTTGAAATAGAATTAAAATAATATAGGTATGGGTGCGGGGTGTTTTATTCTGGACTTGGTGTAAGCATATGCGGGCTGCGACCGCAACGAAGTTTGCCCCCGGTGGGCAAGTGAAGTTATCTTGCGATAGAGGAGTTAACTTCGTTAGTGAAGGGATGCCTTCGGGCAGAGTGGTAAACGATATAAAAAGGAGCATTATATGAAAACAGAAAAGAATATTTTCTTTGCCTTTATCTTAAATCTCCTGTTTTCCGTTTTTGAAGGCATCGGCGGCGCGCTTTGCGGAAGCGTGGCCATTATTTCCGATGCCCTGCACGATCTGGGAGACGCGCTTAGCATTGGCATTTCCTGGTTTCTGGAGCGGAAAAGCCGCAAGGTACCCGATGATGTATACACGTATGGGTACATCCGCTTTTCGGTGATGGGCAGCCTTTTCACAACGCTCGTTTTGCTTCTCGGCTCCGCCGTAGTCATCTATAATGCAGTTCTCCGCATTACAAATCCCGTGGCGATTGATTACGACCGGATGCTTCTCTTCGCCGTCATCGGCACCGCCGTAAATCTTCTGGCGGCGATGCTTACAAAGGATGGCCATTCGATGAATCAGAAGGCGGTGAACCTTCATATGCTGGAGGATGTGCTGGGCTGGAGCGTCATTTTAATCGGCGCCGCCGTGATGCGCTTTACCGATTTTGCTATTTTAGATCCCTTGCTGTCCATTGGTGTTTCTGTATTTATTCTCATAAATGCCATCCGGAATCTCGGCAGAATTGAAAGTCTTTTTCTTGAGAAAATGCCCGCGGGCATACAAATGGACGAAATCCGCGCGCATATCCTCAGGGTGGACGGCATCTTAGATGTGCACCACATTCACATCTGGAGCATCGACGGCTACCAGAATTATGCAACGATGCATATTGTAACAGAAAAAGAGGGCGTGGGCATAAAAGAAGCGGTGCGGAAAGAGCTTTCAAAATTTGGCGTTGTGCACGTGACGCTGGAGCTTGAAAAGCCGACAGAGCATTGCCACCACATGCATTGCCATGCACCGGTGGGGGAGGTACCCTGTCATCACCATCATCATGCCCACTAAAAACATATAAAAAAGCCAAAAAATGCAAAACCCTATTGACTTATTCCTGGAAACAGTTATAATAAGAGTATAGCCAAAACACAACAAAAAGACATACAAAGGAGTGGCTTTTGTGAAAAATATTACATTGGTAGTTATGGCGGCCGGTATGGGCAGCCGCTTCGGCGGTCTGAAGCAGGCAGAGCCTGTTTCGAAAGATGGACGTGCTATCCTCGATTTCTCCGTATATGATGCGAAAAAGGCAGGATTTACCAAGGTCGTTTTCATTATCCGTGAGGATATGGAAGAGGATTTCAAAGAACTCGTTGGTAACAGAATCGCCGAGACTATCCCCGTAGAATATGTATTTCAGGATATGTCCGTCCTGCCCCAAGGCAGAACGAAACCGTTCGGCACGGCACACGCTATCCTCTCTTGCAAGGACACAGTAAAAGAGCCGTTTGCCATTATCAATGCGGACGATTATTACGGCAGCAACGCTTTTTATGAAATTGCAGAGCATCTTAAAAAGGCCGAGGGCACAGACTTTGCTATGGTTGCGTACGAAGTGCAAAATACGCTGAGCCCCAACGGCACCGTATCACGCGGCGTTTGCGATGTGGAAAACGGGTATCTGAAAAGCGTTACGGAAGTCACGAAGATTGATCCCGAGAGAACGTATGAGGAGAACGGAGAGAAGATTACCCTTCCCGCCGATACGCCTGTTTCGATGAACCTCTGGGGCATCACGCCTGCCATTTTTGCGGAGCTGGAAGAAAAGTTCGCGGCATTTTTGAAAAATGCCGATACGATGAAGGATGAATTCTTCATTCCTGCCGTCATCGGTGATATGGCCAAAGAGGGCAGAGCCACCATCTGCGTATATAAGAACAAAGACGTGTGGTACGGCATTACATATAGAGAGGACTTACCGTCCCTGAAAGAAGCAATAGGAGGCTACATTGATGCAGGGTTATACGAAGGAATGTAATGCATTCCGCTTATTTGTAACAGAAGGGGAACTCGTAAGTCTTGCGCCGTACGGCGAAGGGCATATCAATTCCACCTTCCTCGCAGAGACCACAAAGAAAAAATACATTCTGCAGAAAATCAACACCGTGGTTTTCAAAAAGCCGGAGGAGGTTATGCATAACATCCTTCTCGTTACGGAGTTTATCCGATCGAAGGGCGCGGAATCGCTGACGGTTGTCAAAAACGCAGAGGGCGAGCCGATGGTTAAAACGGAGGAAGGCGCCTGGCGCGTGTATGACTTTATTGAGGATTCGCTCACGCTGCAGCGCGTAGAAACTGCGGAGGACTTCAAGAATGCCGGCAACGCCTTCGGTGAATTCCAGAAAGCACTTTCCGATTTTGATGCAAGCGCACTTTTTGAGACGATTGCGCGTTTTCACGATACGCCGAACCGCTTCGAAAACTTCAAGGCGGCAGTTGCAAACAACAAGTCGGGGAGACTGGACACGTGCCTTCCCGAGGTGCAGTTTGTAAAAGACCGCGCCGATACTTACGGCGAAATTGTGAAGGGACTTTCCGATGGCACAATTCCGCTTCGCGTAACACATAATGATACAAAGCTCAATAATATTCTGTTGGACCCTGTCACAAGACGCGGCAAGGCCGTTATCGACCTTGACACCGTAATGCCGGGCTCGATGCTTTACGACTTCGGCGATTCCATCCGCTTCGGTGCTTCCACCGCGGCAGAGGACGAGAAGGACCTTTCAAAGGTGCACTTTGACATTTCGCTTTTCAGAGCGTATGTGGAAGGCTTCTGCGGCTCCGTGAAAGAGAGTATCACCAAAAGAGAACGCGAGCTTCTTCCCTATGGCGCGTATCTGATGACGATGGAATGCGGAATGCGCTTCCTCGCTGACTACATCGATGGTGATACATATTTCGCCACCAAGTACCCCGAGCATAACCTCGTACGGTGCCGCACGCAGTTTGCGCTCGCCGCCGAAATGCAGGAACAGATGGCCGAGATGCAGAAGATTGTGGACGAAATCGTTCTCGGATAAATTTTGCCATAGCTATTGAAAAAGACCCCAAAATTTGGTACAATATGAGGGAGTCATATAGGCGGCAAAAAAACAGGAATTTGAAGGCAAAAGGAATACGGTTGCCATATGGCAGACGGACCCTTTTGCCTTTTTCTGTATCAGGTACTTAAAAAAATACGGGGTGAGAAAAATGGGAAAGGAATTATCGAAAAAAGCACTGGACATCGTTTTGAAAATGCAGCAAAATGAGCTTACGGAAAGCGTCATTTACAAAGAAATTGCAAGATTTGCAAAAGGGGAAGAAAATAAGAAGACGCTTTTGCGCCTTGCGGGCGAGGAAAGAGCGCACTACGAAATCTGGAAAAAGTACACAGGTGTCGAAATGAAGCCGCAAAAAGGCAAAGTGCGAAAGTTTAAGCTGCTTGCAAAAATTTTAGGCTTCACCTTCGCTGTAAAGCTCATGGAAAACGGCGAAGCGGGTGCGCAGGAGGAATACAGCGTTCTTGCCCAAGAAGTCGAAGAGAGCGTGCAAATCCGTAAAGAGGAAGAAGAGCACGAAGCGGCACTTCTTGAAATGCTTGACGAGGAACGCCTCCAGTACGTGGGCAGTATGGTGCTTGGCATGAACGATGCGCTTGTGGAGCTTACGGGCTCGCTTGCAGGCTTTACGTTCGCCATGCAAAATACGCGCCTTATCGCGCTCTCGGGTCTCATCATGGGCATTTCCGCCACATTCTCCATGGCGTCGAGCGAGTTTTTGGCGGCGAAGAGTGAAGGACGAAGCGATGCATTAAAATCCTGCAGCTACACGGGCATTGCATACCTTATCACCGTGGCGCTTCTTATTTTGCCGTATCTCATTTTCGGCAACGAACAGTACATGGCGGCACTCTTTTCGATGCTTGCCGTGGTCATTCTCATCATCGCAGGGTTTACCTACTATATTTCCGTCGCCAAGGGCGAAAAGTTCAAGCCGCGCTTTTTGGAAATGGCGGGTATCAGCATCGGCGTTGCCGTGATTTCCTTCGTCGTAGGCATCCTCGCAAAGCACTTTTTGGGTGTAGACCTGTAAAGGAGAAACTCTATGAAAAAACTACTTTTATGCATGACAGTCTGTATCCTTTTTTCAATTTCTGCCTCGGCAGAAGCGAAAACGGTCACGGCTACCATTCCGGACTATCAAATTGTAATAGACGATTCGCTCGTCTATACAGCCGACTCTCTGTATCCTTTTTTAAATTATAAGGGGATAACGTATCTTCCCATGACGTATGAATACGCGAGAGCCATGAACCTTACTACAGGGTGGCTTCCCGGCACAGCGTTTATGGTGGCATACACGCCCATTCACGGGGCGGAGCTACCCGTATATGAAACCTGCGCCAATACAAAATACAATATAGCCGTGCTTCCCACAGGCTACAATATGTACGTAAACGGCAAAAAGGTCGAGAACGCGGCGGCGGAATATCCGCTTCTAAACTTTCGCGGCGTTACGTATTTTCCGATGACGTGGGAGTACGCCGTCGAAAATTTCGGGTGGAAGCTCAGTTTTGAAAACGGCGTTTTTCGAATTAACACAGGGAAAGTCGGCGTAACCTATTCGGTGCATATATCTCTCGCAGAACAAAGAGAGACGGACGTTATCTTTGAAAAACGCTCTTTTGCGGAGATTCCGCAGGAAGACGGAAGCGTGCAGATGACAACCGTTACGGAATATATAAGCGTGGACTATAAAACAGGCGAAACCAAAACCATTTGGGACTATATCCCGAAAGAGAAAGATGAAAGCTCGCCCCTTGTAAATATTGGGGAAGAGGTAAGCGTTCGAGACGGCTATGTTTACTATGAAGAACAGAAACTCGAGGGCATTTATATTAAAGAGGCGGCAGATGATTTTGTAAAACCGGAGAATGTCCTCACAGCAGGCTACAACGTTTCAGCGGACACGTCCACCGCGTATGCGCCGCTGCATGCCATTGAGGTTTTCGTATATACGGAAAATCGCGGCACCGAATCCAGTTGGGGCAGGCGTGAACGCTATACCTTCGTGGAAACGGCGCGCGGTATGGAGCCGATTGGCGCATGCACCACAATAGAAAATGTCCAGACGCTCGGTGACGATATCTATTTTAACACGGTAGAATACGGTCTTACTATCTCGCGCCACTATAAGTACAACCGAAAACTTTGGAAGCTTTCGAAAGACGGTGTGCTTCGCGAAATTCAGTATGCCGATTATCATTCCATGCGGATTCTCGGCAAGGCGAATGGAAAGCTCTACCTAAAATGCGAATGGGCACCCGAAAATTACCTCGATGACTATGGCCCGGGACAAATATCCCTTGTAAATGACGGGTATCATACCTTTGACGGCGAGGGCATCACCTTTATTTCGCCGTATATCTACTCCGATTTTGACGTGGTTTCGGAAAACGGCGATATTATTGCCGTAAACCAAAAACTCGGCAAGATTACAAGATGCCCCATTTCACCGGCATATTATTAAGGAGAAAACGATGAAACTCGAAGGCTTAAAAGTAAATTTTTTAGGAGATAGCATTACAGAAGGCGTAGGCGTAGAGAGCCCCGATAGCCTCTACCATGCTTTACTTAAAAAAGAAGCAAAGCTCGCGGCGGCGCGAAACTATGGGATAAGCGGCACACGCCTCGCACTCCAGACGGGGACGCCCCAAAGAAAGTGGGATCCGAGAGAGGACGGTCGTTCGTTTTGCGAGCGGTTTTCAGAAATGGACGACGATGCCGATGTGGTTGTGGTCTTTGGCGGCACAAACGATTATGGGCATGGCGACGCTTCCATCGGTCACAAAGATGACAGAATGCCCGAAACGTTTTACGGCGCCTGCCATTCTCTCATTCGCGGACTGCAAAAGAAATACCCCCAAAAACCGATTGTGTTCCTGCTCCCCCTTCGCCGTGCGGATGAAGAGAGACTTGCACAAAATGACCGCATTGAGGGCAAACGGAAGCTTACCGATTACATAGAAATTCTTCGCGAGGTTACGGCACTGTATGCGATTCCCGTGCTGGATTTATACAATGAAAGCGGCATCGAGCCGTACACGGAAGAAGTACGCGAAAAGTACATGCCCGATGGACTTCACCCAAACGAAGAAGGGCACAAAATCATAGCAAAAAAGCTTCGGGATTTCCTCGAAGCCTTATAAGGAGAATACTATGCGTAAAAGAGAAGAATTTATCGAAATTTATAAAGCAAATATTAAGAGGGAAGGCGCAGATAAGCTCCTTGAATACCTCGAGTCCCCGTCGAGCGACTTTTTCGATGCGCCTGCCTCCACGCGTTTTCACGGTGCGTATGCAGGAGGTCTTGTGGAGCACAGCGTAAATGTGTACCATTGCCTCACAGCTTATCTATCGCGCGAGCGCGTACGCGAGACGTATGGGGTGGAGGTTTCGGAAGAAAGCATCGCTATCGCTGCACTTTTGCATGACCTTTGCAAGGTCAATTGCTACAAACCCGGCACGCGCAACGTAAAAGAAAACGGCGTCTGGAAAACGGTGCCTACTTTCGAGTATAGTGACGATTTGCCCTACGGTCACGGTGAAAAATCGGTGTATATCATCACAGGCTTTATGCGTCTTACGCGTGAGGAAGCCTTTGCTATCCGCTATCATATGGGGTTTGCGGGTACGGAGGATGCTCGAAACGTCGGCGAAGCGTTTCAGCGGTTCCCGCTTGCGTTTGCGCTTTCCACGGCCGATATGGAAGCCACCTATTTCCTCGAAAAGTAATATGGAAAAAATCGTAGAAAGAATCGAAACCCTTTTAAAAGGGGAAAAACGCCCTGTTGTCATTTCCATCGAGGGCGGCGCCGGAAGCGGCAAAACCACGCTTGCCGCACAGCTTTCCGAAAGGCTTGGCGGCATCGTACATCATATGGACGACTTTTTTCTACCCCTTTCGCTTCGCACAAAGGAAAGACTTTCTGCCCCCGGCGGCAATGTGCATTACGAGCGCTTTCGCGCAGAAGTCATAGACGGGATTTTCTCGGGCGCACCCTTTTCGTACGGCGTTTTTGATTGCGCGCAGGGTGAAATCACAAAACAAAAAAGTGTGAAACCCGAAAGGCTTCACATCATAGAAGGCGTATATAGCGCGCACCCGTTTTTTGGCGATATCTATGACCTTCGCATTTTCCTTGAGATTTCAAAGGAAGAGCAGGCGGCACGGATTCGCGCGCGTAGCGGTGAAAAAGCCGAAATGTTTTTCACGCGCTGGATTCCCATGGAAAACCGATATTTTGAGCACTTTGCAGTAAAAGAAAACAGCGACCTCATTCGATGAGGTCGCTGAAGACTATCGAAAAACTTGCTCTATCGCAAGAATACCTTTTATAAACGCTTTATTCCGCATTTGTTTTTTCAAATTTTGCATTTTGAAACCGGAGATTCATCGAGAATCCCCGGTTTTTCTTGCTTTTTACGAAATCGTTCTCTGCCGTACCCTCGTACGCCGACGAAAACGATTTCGCAAAATATACCTTCGTTTTTCGAAGCCTTCATCAGCGTGTCGATAAAGGCTTTACGGGACTTTTTTACATTCCCTATAAAAGAGAGGCGCACAGTAGCGTAATTCCCGTTTTCGGCTCCACCATACCAAGCTTCATTTTATAGTCCATCTCCTGTATCTTCGAGATGGCGGTGGCGAGCCGCGCACTCGTAGTACGAGAGGCTGCTTCCACCGTTTTCTTCGCTAAAAACGCCGATGGCATCCGAAGCGCATCCACAATTTGGGGATAGGGCACCTTATCGTCAAGAAGCGCACGGGCGTGCGCGGTGGACATAAAGTTTGAAGCAATAATCGAAAGAATACGGATCGGCTCCGTCTGCATCTCCCAAAGGTCAGAAAGGGCAGAGAAGGCCGCCTCACGGTTTTGCGCGAGGAGCGCGTCGGTCAGTACATACTCTTTTGTCAAAAGCGTGCGCACAAGAAGCTTTTCCACATCGTCTTTCGTAATTTCGGGGCGCGTGCCTGCATGGGCAATGAGCTTTTCAAGATGACTCAAAACGCCGTGCATCTGTACACCTGCCGCGTCCAAAAACGTGTCGAGCGTGTCTTGCCGCATCGTTTTTGCGTTTTGCTTTAAAAGCTTTACCACCCACGCGCGAAGGTCTGCGCGCGACCGATACGCAAATTCCACCGAAAGCCCTATCTTTGAAAAAGCCTTAAAAGCCGCACTTCGTTTATCGAACTTATTCTCCACGGCCACAAGATGCACATAGGAAGGAAAGTCCTCAAACATCTCGGCAAACTGCGCTTTCCCTGCGACGTTTAGCGTAAAAATCCCCGTATCCTTTAAAACAACCAGCTTTTTTTCTGCCATCATCGGCGGTGTGCCGATGGCGGTCATAATCGTTTCGGCGCTCGTAGCACCTTCAAACACAGTGTAGTTGAAGGTCTCCATCGCCTCGTCCACAAGCTTTGCCTTTAAAAGACCCGTGTAGTGGCTTTTTAAATACCTTTCCTCACCGTAAAAATGAAAGACGGGGGAAAGGTCACCTGTTTTCAGTTGTTCTTTTAAGGTTTGATAGCTCATAATTTAAAATGCACAGAGGGGGGCATGCCCCCGCTCTGTGCCTTTCTTTATAGCATTTTGTTTATGCGGTGTATGTGGATGCGGAAGTGCTGCCGCCGTGTCCTGTCCAGTTGGTGTGGAAGAACTCGCCTCTTTCCTTGTCAAGGCGTTCGTAGGTGTGTGCACCGAAGTAGTCACGCTGTGCCTGGAGAAGGTTTGCCGGAAGCTTTTCGCAGCGGTAACCATCGTAGTAGGAAAGTGCCGTGCTCATAGCCGGTACCGGAATACCGTTCGTCATAGCAGCTGCGCAAACGCGACGCCAACCGGCCTGTGCCCCGTCGATGATTTCCTTGAAGTAGGGATCGAGGAGGAGGTTTGTAAGAGCCGGGTTCTTATCAAAGGCTTCCTTGATTTTGCCAAGGAATACGCTGCGGATAATGCAGCCACCGCGCCACATAAGAGCGATGCCGCCGTAGTTGAGGTTCCAGCCGTATGTCTTTGCAGCGGCACGCATTAAGGTGTAACCCTGTGCGTAGGAAACAATCTTTGCAGCAAAGAGAGCCTTTCTGATATCGTCAATAAATGCTTTCTTGTCGCCTTCGAATTTCGGAGTAGGACCGGTGAGAACCTTGGATGCGGCTACGCGTTCGTCCTTAATTGCGGAGAGGCAACGAGAGAATACAGCTTCACCGATAAGGGTAAGCGGTACACCTTCGTCAAGTGCGGCAATGCCGGTCCACTTGCCGGTGCCCTTCTGGCCTGCCGTGTCCAAAATCTTATCTACAATGGGAGCGCCGTCTGTATCCTTGAATGCGAGAATGTCGCGTGTGATTTCGATGAGGTAGCTATCGAGCTCAGCTTCGTTCCATTCTGCGAAAACTTCGTGCATTTCGTCGGGCGTCATGCCGAGATAATCACGCATTAAGTGGTAAGCTTCGCAGATGAGCTGCATATCGCCGTACTCAATGCCGTTGTGTACCATCTTTACAAAGTGGCCTGCGCCGCCTTCGCCAACCCAGTCGCAGCAGGGTGTGCCGTCTTCCACTTTAGCACAAATGCCCTGGAAAATCGGCTTTACATATTCCCAAGCTGCCGGAGAGCCGCCGGGCATCATGCTCGGGCCTTTTAAAGCGCCTTCTTCACCGCCGGAAACGCCTGTGCCTACATAGAGAAGACCGCGGCTTTCTACGTATTCTGCACGACGAATGGTATCCGGGAAGTGGGAGTTACCGCCGTCGATAATAATATCGCCTTCTTCGAGGTGCTCGAGAAGCTGTTCGATAATATTGTCAACAGCCTGGCCGGCTTTAACCATAAGCATAACCTTGCGGGGCTTTTCTAAATTTGCGGCGAGTTCTTCGAGAGAGTAGGTGCCGATAATGTTCTTGCCGGCAGCTCTGCCTTCTACAAAGTTCTTTACCTTGTCTGCTGTACGGTTATATACCGCAACGGTGAAACCCTTGCTTTCCATGTTCATAACGAGGTTTTCGCCCATAACGGCAAGACCGACGAGACCGATGTCTGCTTTTTTCATAGGAAAATCATCCCTTCTGTGTAATATATATTTGTAGACATTGTATCACAAAGGAAGGCTTCGTGTCAACCATTTATCGCCGTTTTTTGCGATAATTTCCATGTATTCTTTTTCCTGTTTGGGGGAATACTGGAAAGGAAAGGAGTGACTGTATGCGTATTAACCGCTATGTTAACGGCGAAAAGATAAAAACCATACCGCCTCTTGTAGAAAACGAGGCCATTCGCGAGGCGGTTGCCGCGGCCGACAGTCGCCGTCGTGCGAGCGAAGAAGAGGCATAATGAAGCGTGCGGCACTTTATATCCGTGTTTCCACGGAAGGGCAAAGGGATGAAGGGTATTCCATTGAGGCACAGAAGGAGCTTCTTTCGGCGTTTTGCACGGCGCGCGAAATTCCGGAACGGGAGCTGTATATTGACGGCGGCTACACGGGCAGTAATATTGACCGTCCTGCGATGCGCCGCCTTATCGAGGATGTGCAAAACGGGAAAATTTCGCACGTCATCGTCTATAAGCTTGACCGTCTCTCCCGTTCGCAAAAAGACACGCTCTATTTAATAGAAGATGTTTTTAACCCCGAGGGCGTCACGTTCATTTCGATGAACGAAAATATGGATACCTCCACGCCTATCGGGCGCGCTATGCTCGGCATTATGTCCGCCTTCGCGCAGCTTGAGCGTGAAACGATACGCGAACGCACGCGCCTGGGGATGCAGGAACGCGTGAAAAACGGCTACTGGCCCGGTGGCGGCAAAATTCCCTTCGGATACGATTATGACCGCGAAAAGGGAATCCTCGTGCCAAATGCGGATGCCGAAACGGTGAAAAGGGCGTATGATTTGTACCTCGCAGGCTATTCCACCGATAAAATCGCCCAAGTCCTCGGTCTTCGCTATGAGCATCTGGCACTGCAAATCTTAAAACGGAAGACGAACGCGGGGTATATTGTGTATAACGGCGTCGAGTATAAAGGAAGACACACGCCCATTATAAGTCTTGAAACATACGAAAAGACGATGGCGGCCATGCGAGAGCGTGCGCGCCGCCCGATAAGCGGAGGGGGCTATCTTTTAACGGGACTACTCGTTTGCGGTAAGTGCGGCGCGAAAATGCGGTATCAGAAGTGGGGCAAAACGGACTGCAAAATTGTGTGCTACTCCGCCGATAAGTCGAAACGCCATCTTGTGCGCGACCCAAATTGTGATAATAAACGCCATAGCGCTTGGGAAATCGAAGAAATTGTGCTCGAAGATTTATTTTCCGTTTCTGTTCGGCGGGAAGAGGGCGAAGAGGAGGGCGAGAGCGTTTTGGAAATTCTTAAAAGCCAGCTCTCTTCGGCACGCACGAAGCTTCGAAGGCTGTATGATTTGTACGGCGACAGCGGCGATGAACTTCTGCTTTCTGCCATCCGCGACCGAAAGAAAACGCTTTCTGCACTCGAAGACCGCATAAAAGAAGAAGAAAACACGCAAAAAGAAGAAGCGGCGCGGCAAAAAACGCGCGAGGAAATCAGCGCCGTGCGCGATAGCTGGCCGTATCTTTCCATGCGCGAGAAGAAAAAGGTGATAAAAAGCTGTGTGGACAAAATCGTCATTACGGACGATGTGGTTGATGTGTACTATACCTTCGAAACATAAAAAGGGAATGTAAAAAAAGTCCAGACCGCAAAAAGGCAATTAAAGTAGGGGATATAGAATTTGTGGCCTTTCGTTAAATCTCACTTAAATGTTGAAAAATCTCATTTCATTTGATTTTCCTTCTTTTTAAGCCTTTTTGCTATGCGAAAACTTTGCCGCTCGGCGTACGCCTGTACGCCGTCGGGTTTCCCCGTGCCAAGGCACGGGCAAAGTTTGCCGCGTTCTGCCTCTTTTTTTCCTATTCCCTAAAAAACCACAAAAGAGACTGTAAAAAAACTAGTTTTTTACAGTCTCTTTCGAAAGGCGAATTAAAGGCGAACCGTTGCGCCTGCAGGGATTTTGATGGGCTCCTTCTTTTCTTCTACCCATACGTCTAGGCAAGAAGGGTTATACACGGTTTTACCGTCCATGGAAACAATGAGGCGACGAACAGCCGTGATGTAATCGTAAATTTCAATGTTGGTGGCAAGCCAAACGGTGTCCGACTTTTGTTCGGGTTTCTCGCCGGCATCGGTTGTAACTGTGCGGCAAATTTCCTCGAAAAGGTCCCAGTTATCATTTTCATTAAATTCGTAGCTGTGCCCCCAGATGTACAAAAGGTCGCCGTGGCTCGTGGTTTCCATAAAGCGCTTCACATGCTCGAGCGCATTTTCGCTGTGGTGGCACGTCGGGTCCCACGCGCGGAAGTTTTCCGGCCAAAGATACTTGTGTGTGGATTTGATGGTGCGCGAGTAGCAAACGCCCACGCTCTTTAACATATGTAAAATATCATCGTTATACGGGCCAAAAGGATACGACATGCCGCGGATAATTTTCCCGGTAATCGCTTCCAGCGCCGCGCGGTCATCTGCAATATTTTGAAGGGCGAGCGGCAGCGGCATGGAAGTAAGGCGCGGGTGCGTGGCGGTGTGCATGGAGACTTCGTGGTTTTTGTAAAGATGGGGCACTTCTTCCTTCGGAACGCGGTTTGGAACACCGAGGAGTGCACTGTTTAAATGAAAGGTAACGCGCACGCCGTACTTGTCTGCAATTTCAATCATGCGGCGGTCGGCGTAGTTGGCATCATCGTAGCTGAGCGTAAAACATTTTGTTTTCCCTTCGGGGAAACGATTGTATAGCATAAGAATCACTCCTTGCATATGTTACGCATATTATATAGGTGTAAAAGCAAAAAGTCAAGAAAAACGAGAAAAACAAAGCGCACAAAACGTCGAAAAATCGCATAAAAACGGTGCTTTGAAAAAAGTTTTGAATTTTTTTTGAAAAATGCTTGACATTTTCTTTTGCGCGTGGTAAACTATTAAAGCTGTCGCGATTGGCGGCGTCGAGAATTTTGAAAAAAGTCTTGACAAAAACCGATAGCCGTGATACAATAAAAATCCGCCGCGGATGCGGCGCCGGACTTTGAAAATTAGATAGCGTAAAAGGGCTCAAGAAGAAATTTTTGAGTAAACAAAAACCTGTCGAATCAGACAGGTAAGTACAAGCCAGTACAAAATAGTAAATAAGAGCTTAGAGAAAGCTCAATAAATTAATTTTTATTGAGAGTTTGATCCTGGCTCAGGACGAACGCTGGCGGCGCGCTTAACACATGCAAGTCGAACGGGGTATCCTTGACGGCGGCTTCGGCCAACGGATAGGAATACCTAGTGGCGGACGGGTGCGTAACACGTGAGTAACCTGCCCTTGGGAGGGGGATAACATACCGAAAGGCATGCTAATACCGCATAACATATTTTTTCCGCATGGAGAGAATATCAAAGATTTATCGCCCGAGGATGGACTCGCGGCCGATTAGCTAGTTGGAGAGGTAACGGCTCACCAAGGCGACGATCGGTAGCCGGACTGAGAGGTTGACCGGCCACATTGGGACTGAGACACGGCCCAGACTCCTACGGGAGGCAGCAGTGGGGAATATTGCGCAATGGGGGAAACCCTGACGCAGCGA
>JAZSIR010000009.1:0-7374 GCA_045533905.1 Clostridia bacterium | reverse complement strand
CAGATACAATCTTTTCTCTAATTCCTTGTGGATACTTTTTCATTCCTTTAATTCCTGACATAACAAAACCTCCTATGGTATTTTTATTCTACCATAGGAGGTGCTTTTTTTCTATTGTCCGTTTTTACTGGACTTGTTCATTCTGAAGCGCTTTTTATTATTTCAAAAAACTTGCAATCAAATCCGCTGTGTTTTTAATATCAGAGAGCGAAACCATCTCGTTCCCTGTGCCGTGGTAGCGGACAGGAATACCAATCCCCGCACTTTCAATGCCGCCGTAGGCTTTTTGCACTGTGCCGCCCGCGCCGCGAAGGGTGCTTACCTCGCGGTAGGTTTTCAGTCCCAAGCCCTCAAGCTCCATAAGAAGCGGGAGGGAGGAGAGCATAGCCTCGTCCTTGACACGTAAGGTTGTCCCGCAGGAAAGAGAGGAAAATACCGCCTTTTCCGCCGGATAATCGTTCGCCGCGCTCACTTCTACCGAAAGAAGCTTCGAAGCCCGTACCCCTTGCATAAACGAAGGCGAAAGCTGGCGGATATGGCTTTTTGTGGCAAACACAAAATATACATCCTTTTCTGTTTCTGCCTTGGCCGCACAAATTGCGGCGCACATCGCGGCATATTGCCCCATCGAAGCGCCAAAGCAAAGAGAATCGTCCACCTTATGAAACGAAGGTACCGGCACAGCCCACATCCCCGTTTCGAGCGTGTGTGCACCCGTGTCAATAAATTGGCCGATACTGTCCGTGCCGATTACCCCCGGGATATCGCCCTCGCAAAGAACGGCCATACCATCCGCGGGTTTCAGGCCGCCGACCGCCGAAAAACGGGCAAAACCGCCCTCGGCATATGTTACATATAAAGAAGGCGTGTCCATCGCCACTAAAACCACCACGCCGTCGCCTTGCCCTTCCTTATGGAAAAGAAGGCTGCCGTGCGCATCCGTCATAAGTGCTTCGGCGGGGAAAAACGAGGAAACAACCTCCCGGATGCGGCTTTCCGCGCCGGAGGGCGCGGGGCAGGCCGCAAGTGTTTTCAAAATGGATTCCATAAAACGTTCTCCTTTATAGGGAAGCTGCGGCTGTTTCAAGCCAGGTGTCAATGAGCTTCCACATATTTTCATAGTCTTCCTTCGAGATCACCGTAGAGGGCGAGTGCAGATTGCGGCAGGGGATGGCCACAACTGCCGTCGGTATCCCTTCTGCCGCGCGGGAAATTACGCCGGCATCCGTGCCGCCGCCCGCCACGCGCTTGTATTGCCACGGGATGCGGTGGAGCTTCGCCGTGAGCGAAAGAGAGGAAACTAAAAGCCTGTCCGGCGTGGCCGTTCTGTCCATAAAGGGGATGGCCGGGCCTTTGCCGAGTGTTGTGATGTGCTTTTCGGCTTCCGTGGGAAAAAGGTCCGAACAGAAGGTGGATTCCAGAACCACCGCAAGGTCGGGCCTGAAGTATTCTGCGGCGGCAGAAGCGCCCCGCGTGCCGACTTCTTCCTGCGCCGTGAAAGCACCCATAACTTCCACGTGCTCATACTTTTTCTGCAAAAGGCGGATAAGGATAGCACAGCCGACGCGATCGTCAATCGCGCGGGCATCAATAAGCCCGTCGCCAAATTCAGAAAAATGCGGCGGAAAAACGGCAGTATCACCGAGCGAAACGGCGTCCTCCGCTTCCGCGCGGTTTGCCGCACCGATATCGATGTACATATCCTCCTCGCGGGGGAGCGCCTCGCGCTTCTCCTTACTCTGAAGATGCACGGCCGCAATGCCGACAATTCCGGGAATGTTCTTTCTGCCGATCAGCACCTTTTTGCCGAGGAGCACTTCACTCCCGATACCGCCGACCGTCTTAAACCGCAGAAAGCCGCTATCCTCAATGCCGGAAATAATGAGGCCGACCTCATCCATGTGTGCGGCAAACAGGATTTTTTTCTTGCCTTTTGCAGGGCGTCTTGCCAGTAAATTTCCCATAGCGTCGGTATACAATTCGCAGTCCGTAAGATGGGCTGCGATGGCCGCGCGGATTTCTCCTTCATCTCCGGAAACGCCGCGTGCGGCGCACAGTTCCCTTAAAAGCATAATTCACCCTGCTTTCCTAAGTCTTTTATCGCCGCCGCAAGGAGCGCGGCCGCGTTTTCTGCATCGCGTATATCGAGGACCTCATACCCCGTGTGCATATACCGGAGCGGCAGGGACAAAAGCCCCGTAAAAATGCCGCATCGTGCGGCCTGAATCGGCCAGGCATCCGTGCCGGTATTGCCACTGTCCACGTCAATCTGGTGCGGAATCTCCGCCCGCTTTGCCGTGTCGATCAGAAAGTCCGAAACACTTCTTTGTACATTCGGCCCCACCGTGATGGCAGGCCCTTTGCCGAGCGTGTAAATACTGCCCGAAGCATCGGGCGATTCGCCGTGGCAGACGTCCACACAAAAAGCCGCATACGGCGAAAGTGTGTAGGCCGCTGTGCCTGCACCGCAAAGGCCCACTTCCTCCTGCACCGCACCGCAGACTGCAATATTGAAAGGAAGCGATTCTCCTTCGATAAGCCGGAGCGTTTCCAAAAGCACCGCAAGGCCAGCACGGTCATCGAGAGCCGAAGCAGAAATCTTATGGTCACCGAGTGGGGTAAAGTCAGTGATAAACTCCATCACGTCCCCGACAGAGACAAGTTCCCGCACCTGCGCGGGCGAAAGCCCCGTGTCCACCGTGAGCATCTCCATCTTCGGCGCCTTCTCGCTTACGGCGATATGCGGCGGGATAGAAGAAATCACGCCATGGAGTACCTCACGCCCGAAAATGCGCACAGCCGAGGCCGGTAGCGTTTTCGTATCAAACCCGCCGACGGGCGAAACGAGAAGGGCCCCATCTTCCGCAATGTGGCGGACCATAAGGCCGATTTTGTCCATATGCGCTTCGAGTAAAAGTGTACGGCGCCCTTTTTCGTAGCCGCGGCGGTGCACAAGGACATTTCCGAGTGCATCGCGCGAAAGTTCTGCAGCATAGGGGGCGACGAGTGCCGAAAAAGTATCGGCAATAGCATATTCGCGCCCGGAAATTCCGGGCGCGCATGTAAGTGTTTCAAGTAAAGTTCTCATAAGCTTCGAACAAGCTCCTTGTATCGTTTTCCGCGTTCTTCAAAGTTTTTGAACATATCAAAGCTCGCACAGGCGGGGGAAAGCATAACGACATCGCCGGCCTCCGCACCCATATACGCTTCCTTTACGGCCTGCTCAAGGGTGGGATAGATGAAAATCGGCATCGTTTTCTTGCCGTCGCAGGCGCGGAGTACGGCATCACGGATTTTGGAAGCCGTGGCACCGATAAGGTACAGCCGTTTTACCTTGGCCTTCACATCGTGCCCGAAGGAATCAAAGGGGATGCGCTTGTCATAGCCGCCTGCAATTAAGATAACCTTCTGGTCAAAGGAATAAAGGCCTGCACGGGCGCGCGTGGGGCTCGAGGCGATGGAATCGTTGTAAAATTTCACGCCGTCCACTTCGCGCACATATTCAATGCGGTGCTCCACGCCCGCAAAGGTTTTGGCAATCTTCTGAATCGTGGAGGGCTTTACGAGTTTTGAAACCGCGGCAATGGCGGCCATATAATTTTCTACATTGTGGATGCCGGGCAGAATAATGTCGGAAGTTTCTAAAATTGGCGTATCTTCAAGATATACCGTGCCCTCGCGAAGGAGAACCGAGGCCGCATCGGCCTTGCGGCTGAAGGTGGAAACGCTGCCCACGGCTTCTTTTTCAAAGCCGGCCGTAATTTCGTTGTCAGCATTGATGATAAGCCGTCCTGTTTTCGTTTGGTGAAGGAAAATATTCTTTTTCGCTTCGATATATTCCTCCATATCCTTGTGAACGTCAAGGTGATTCGGCGACATATTTGTCACAACCGAAATGTGCGGGCTCTTTTTCATGCTCATCAGCTGGAAACTAGAAAGCTCCACGACTACATAATGCCCCTTTTCAATCGATTCAATACGCGGCAGAAGCGGTGTGCCGATGTTGCCGCCGAGATGCACGGTGTAGCCTTCTTTTTTCAAAAGGTTGTAAATGAGGGTGGAGGTCGTCGTCTTGCCGTCACTGCCCGTAATGCCGATGATCTTGCACGGGCAAAGCTCGAAAAACAGCTCCATTTCGCTCGTAATCTTCGCACCGCGCTTTTTGGCCGCCAGAATCTGCGGAATATCCGGCCGCATGCCGGGCGTGCGAATTAAAAGGTCGCAGTCGAGATTGTCGAGATATTTCTCACCAAGGCTGAACTTGGCACCCATTCGCATAAGCGAGACGAGGTCCGGCGTCAGCTCGTCGTTTTTATCGCAAGCAGTTACAATCGCGCCGTAGGAAAGAAGCATCTGAATAAGCGGCTTGTTGCTGATGCCGATGCCGAGAACGACGACGCGCTTCCCCTTAATATTTTGTTTAAATGTTTCGAGTTTGGAGTTCATTTTTGCAAATCACCTCAATACCATTATGCAATAATATAAGCACCTTGTCAACCTCATTTTTTTGAAAAAATCTCTTTTTTGTGAAAAATGCTAAAAGTAGAGGGAAAACCTGCGAAGAAAACAAAACGGAAAACCTGGCGAAAGAGAAGAGTTTCTTCCTATTATATAAAGGGGCAGAGGAAAAAGACGCTCCGTTCGTGCTCCCGCGTATGCATACTCCCGGGGCACGGCTTTTGTACAGTATATACATAGCGGCGCCCGCTGAAAATATGCAAAAACCGCCGAAAATACTTTATGACAAAAAAATAGCACTTTTTTACATTGATTTTGGAAGGTTTGTATAGTAAAATGATTAACGTACAAATATTTTTTTGTGGGAGGTACATATATGAAACACGCAACAAAATTGTTAGTATTGCTTTTAACGCTCGCCATGCTCCTCAGCATCGTGCCCACGGCAGTGTTGGCAGCAAACGCAGGTACAATTAATCCTGCCAACCTGCTCGCAGACGAAGATGCCGACGGCAAACCGGATGGCTGGGAAAGCGGCTCTCTTCTCGACGCAGCAAATGAAAAGTATCCGGCAGACGCCCCCGAGGGCTACACCGGCAACTTTACTTATGGTGGTCCTTACACCACAAACATTGAAGTAGAAGCCAACGCTACTTATAAGTGGTCTTTCTATTATAAGGGCACCGGTTATATTCAGATTTTCAAAAACGGTTGGTCGAAGTTCTCCGGTCAGGACAAGGCTATTCCGACAGCTGAAACATGGACGTTGTACGAATTCCAGTTCGAAACCGGCACCGATATTAACCAAACCGGTATTCAGCTTTTCGCTAGCCGCGGCGGCGTTGACTATGACGCTGTATATGCCGATATGAAAGTTGTTAAGCTCTCCGGCGGCACCGCAGGCGGCGGTGGCGGCGCTGTAACACCTCCCGCAGGTGGCGATGGTGAAGGCGGTGAAGTTGTAACACCTCCCGCAGGTGGCGGTGATGATGAAGACGGCGGCGATGTAATCGCTCCTGAATTCACAGATTTCAACGGCGCATTCCTCGACCAGGATGAAGACGGTAATGCAGATAACTGGGGTCTCGCTATTATGAATGACTCCAAGCCCTACGAAACATATGGCGGCAATTATGTAACCATGAACGCCACAAGCCCGAGAAATAACGATGTAGGCAAATTCCCGATGCCGACCGAGGAAGAAGATTATTACATCACCGGCTACGTAAAGGGTAGCGCACCGCGTCTCTACTTCTCCTTCAGAGATGCAGAAGGCAAGCAAGTAGGTGAATGGAAGCAGGTTATCTATCCGAACGGCTGGACGGCATTTAAGTATAAGATCAACTTCGGTGGTGCCACCGAAGCCGCAACCCACTTCGTGCTTGGCATTTGCGGTAACAACGCAAACGAAGCTTCTTTTGCAGATCTGAAGATTTACAAAGTAAAGAAGAATTACATTACAAGCATTACAACCTGGGGCAACCCCGACTCTGCTACAGCTGCCGCCATCACGAAAGTAGATGGTCCGGAAGAAGGCATGGCCGCTTTGAAGGTTGACCTTGATCAGGTAACAGCAGGCTATAAGCGTATCGCAGCCGTTTGGCCGTGTGGCGACTATGCCATCAGCCAGGGCATCACGCTCCTGCCGAAGACAGCTTACAAAGTCACCTACTACTTCAAGACAGATGACATTACACAGGCTCCCATCATTCGCTTCGGCGGCTGGCACACAAGCGGCAATAAGGACGTAGGTGCCACGCTGGCAACTGCAGCGGATACTTGGACAAAGCATACATTCTACTTTGTAGTTCCGGATGCACCGGGCGGCCCGAAGATTGAAATTCTTCTCGGCGCCAAATACGGTGACAACTACGAGGCATCCACATATATGACGGTAAGTGACCTCCTCGTTGAAAAGGTTAAGACAGAAGCTGTATTCCCGGAAAGCATTGCTTCCGAAGAAGCTGCCGCTGTAAAGTACATCTTTGTAGACGGTAAGAGCAGCGTAGCTGCCCCCACAGCTGCAAAGGCAATCATCGCTCTCTACAAAAAGGATGGCGAGAACAAAGTTCTTTGCGCAGCAAAGTTTGTTTCCACCGCAGAATGGGCAGGTAGTGACGCTTGGCGTCAGCCCGCTATCGTAGATACGGAGTTCGAAGTTCCGGCACTCGATGCAGGCGAATACGAAATGAGCATCATGACATTTGGTGCAACAGGCCTCAGCCCGCTCTCCAAGGTATTCACAAAGACATACACAATCGCTGAATAAGTAAAAACTCAAAAAGCCCGACCGAATCTCGGTCGGGCTTTTCATTTTTTATCCGCGAAAAATGCAGAGTGGGGTTGCATGGGGGAGCGGTGTTTTGCGCCTTGTGAAAAGTGGTAGTACTTCGTAGTGGTA
Organism: Clostridia bacterium; assembly: GCA_045533905.1. Classification (GTDB taxonomy): domain Bacteria; phylum Bacillota; class Clostridia; order UMGS1883; family UMGS1540; genus SIG447. The sequence continues at coordinate 515 of JAZSIR010000009.1, read as the reverse complement.
TCCGGCTTCGCCGGTTTATGTTTGCTTCGCAAGCCGTTTTTCCGCAGCAGAAGAAAAATGTCAATAAATATAGAAGGAAGAAAGAAAAATATGGCCTGCAGAAAAAAACTTTTTTGCAGAAAAAGCAGAAAAACCGCATTAAAACGGCGTTTCTGAAAAGAAAGCACTATTTGACAAAAAGATAGCACTTTTTGCTATTGCGTTTATTCTTCCACAAGAGTAAAATTGATGCTGTACATAAATATTTTAGGAGGTACAAATATGAAACGCGCAAGTAAGATTTTAGGCTTGCTTCTCGTGCTCACTATGGTTCTGGGTATGGTTCCTGGTGCCATGGTTGCAGGGGCAGCTAGTTCTGACCCGTGGAACGGCCAGTTCGTTCCCGAAGCAGGCTCCACCAAGCCCGAAGGCTGGTCGAATGGTTCTGCACAGTCTGTAGCAGAATACGGTGATACGCCGTATAATGGCTACGCAGGCTACATTTACACACCGGCATCGAATGCAGTTTCTTCGAA
>JAZSIR010000018.1:0-28589 GCA_045533905.1 Clostridia bacterium | reverse complement strand
ACGAATAACGACTGGAACACCGTAGAATATCTGTTCCGTGCCTATTCGGTTCCGGTAAGCGTAACATTAGGTATTGCAAAAGCGGATCTTAAGACTGCCGATGGCGCTGATGCAGAATACTTCATCGACGATGTTTCCGTTACAAAAGTAAAAGAAGGCGTTTCCTTTACGGATGCGGCGGGCAGAGAGATTACTGCACTCGAAGGCTTTTCGGGCGATGTAACAGTTACTTTCACAGAAACACCCTCGCCCGCGTCTTATGAAGCGGCCACGAGAATTATTGCACTTTATAAAAAGACCTACGGCGCCCGTGAACTTGTAAGCTTTAAGATGGTCAGCGGCACACCGTACCAGACGCTTTCCGGCGCGGCAAGTGGCACGTATGATAAGCCCATTCTGCTTACGGAAACCGTAACCGTTCCGCCCGATGGGCTCTATGACCTTGAAACCTTTTCCTACAAAAAGGCAGACGGCATACTGAAAGCAAAGCGCACGGGCAAGGTTGAAGGGCCCGAGCCTGAAGCGCCGCCCGTGGTGCTGCCGGATGAACCGTCGATGGGAGAAGAGGACGAATATAATAAAGAGCATATTATAAACGGAAGCTTTGAAACCTTCCTTGCAACCGACCAGCCGAACTGCTGGAGCTTAAACCGCGGCGCGTTCGGCGAAAATGTGATAGCCGTTACAACGGGGGACATCCCCTACGGAAAAACTGCAATCAAGTTTGTGGCCACGGGCAGCACCTTCCATATGACGCAAGGGATTAACACGCTTATCGGCGGTGAAGAATATATCCTGTCGGCCTATGTAAAGGGTATGGGCAGTGCCGGCTTTACGATTGACTATTATGATAAAGACGGCGCTGTAACCGGTAGCCGCCTTATGCAGGCGGTTGCACTGACCGCAAACTGGACAAAGGTTGAGATTCCCTTCACGGCGCCGAGCGCGGTCACCACGGCAAGCCTCCTTGTGCGAAACTTCGGCACGGAAGGCGAAATTTACTGGGATAAGATTTCCATCATCGGCAAAGGTGGATATGACTATGACGATCCCATCCTCTCGGGCGTACCCGAGGTGGAAGGCGGATTAGAATATATGCCTATGCCGTCCTTTGGCGTAGAAATCGTGAATAACGGTAATTTTGAAAGAGGTACCGCCGGCTGGAGCCCTTACAAGGGTGTATCCTTCAGCCGGAATGAGTATACGCAGATTTCGGAAGAGAAAGCGTATTCGGGCACAAAGTCTCTTAAAATCATCTCCAACGGTGAGGTGTCACCGTATGTATCGCAGACGCTGAATGGCTCCTATTTTGATATGGGTGCTGTCTATCAGCTGAGCGCGAGAATCTATAACGAAACCGGTAGCGGCGCTTCGTTCAAGCTCGAATGGTACGGCTATGAAAACGGCCAAAAAGTCGGCCTTGGCGGCAGCGTTGTGACCTCATCTATCGGCCCGAAAGATGAAAACGGCTGGGCGCAGTATGTTGGCTATTTCCGGATGCCTTCCGACTGCTCCTATATGCTGCTCCTGCCGCGCCATTACGGCACCGGCACGGCGTACTATGACGATATCTCCTTCTATAAGATAGAAAAAGAACCGATCTACCCGATGTTCCTCGAAACGGACCGCATATTCTACTATACCGGTACCGACGAGGGCACGCTTGAGATTGCGCTCAACGAAGCAGATGCCCCGGGCATTCTGGAGAGCACGCTTTCGGTTTCGCTCCGCGCGGAAGGAAAGCCGGCGGTATTTACAAAAACAGGTATAGCCGCAAGTGAAGATACTATCCGCGTAACCTTCCCGGTTTCCGCAATGGAGGAAAAAACGGAATATACGCTTTCCGTAACGGCAACGAGTGCCGCGGGCGCAGAAATTGCCACAGTGGATACCACGGTTATGAAATATAAGCGCCCCGCGCTGATGGAAGAGGACGGCACGATTGTAGTCGATGGTGAGCCCTTAAATCCCGTCTTTATGTACCATGTCCGTAAGACGGAACTCCAGTATATGCCGGAAATCGGCGTAAATGTGGTACAGAGCGTAGGGCAGGACCGTGACTTCCTGAATGTAGCACATCAGTACGGCCTTAAGGTGCTTGTCCGTATGTACCCCAATATGAAGCCGGCCGGCCATCCGGACAATGCAGAACGTACTGTTGAAGTTATCAATAGTCTGAAAGACCATCCGGCCCTTCTCGGCTATATGGTTATGGATGAGCCGACGCTATACTTCGCGAATGATTGGCACTATTTCTATGATTCCTATAAGCTGATCCGTGACAATGACCCCGATCATCTCATTTATATGGTACAGGATTCTCCGCGCGGCTACGAAAAGGTTGGTAAGTATGTAGATATCTTGGCGCTTGACCCGTATCCGCAGTCGGCAGGCGCTCTTGCCACCGTAGGTAACTCGACCCGTGCGGCGGATGAAGCGGTAAACTACGGCCGCTCGGTATGGACGCTGAACCAGTCGTTCTACTACGGCGGCTACTTCCCGAATATCCGGGAAGCCCGTAATATGTGGTATCAGTCTCTTATGAACGGCGCCGATGCTGTCGGCCACTACGGCTTCTATGATGCCTATGGCACCAAGAGCCTCCGTCAGACGGACCTCTGGGAAGGCCTGGTGGAATTTGCCGCGGCCGAGCTTGGGGTATCGATGGAATTCTTCGTAGAGGAGAAGCACCCCGTATTCAATACGTATCAGGATGGCGAGGTCGCGTGGAATGGCTTCGTAAAAGATGGTGAGGTGTATATGTTCCTCTTAAACCGCCAGAACCGCGAAAAGACAGTTTCGGTTCCGCTTACAAGCGATGGCGGCACGGTAGCACTCGGCGCCTTTACGGGCACAACGCTCTATGGCGGCACGGGTAATGTTTCAGGCACGGGCACACTTTCCGTGACGATGGAACCGAACGGCGTATATGTATATAAAATTACGCCTTCGGGCAGTGTGGACTTTTCAGGGCTTGCATAACAACTATAAAAAGAGCTGCGCAATTTGCGCAGCTCTTTTTGTTTGGGAAGTATCAGGAAACCGTATAGGAAACCTTGTCACCTTCAATATGCACATCGAGAAATACGCCGCGGGCAATTTCCACGTGCGAGAGGGAAAGCGTACTTTCTTTCATTTCCGCCGGCAGGCACGGAGAAACGGAAAGCTCCTCCGCCGCAGCGTCATAGGAAATACCGAACAGAACCTCCGTGATGAGGGAAATATACTGCGAGGCCGACCAAGCATACTGCAGAACGCCGTGGCCGCTGCCGTCCTCGGGATGGATAAACTCGGCGCAGTTGTGATTGAAGGCACGAACAGTTTTGATACAAAGCTCTGCCGCAAGCTCCTTTTCGCCCACATCGCAAAGCCCGCGGATTACCATTTCGTTAATAAGCGTCCATACGTTTCCGCTCCAGCTCGCGTTTCCCACATACGCGCCCCGTGTTGTTCTGAAGGCGGGGTCTTTCCTTGACACCGAGGTGAGGGGGAATGTCTTCCAGTTGAAATGGTCGTGATTTGTAAGAAGTGCGATGAGCTTTTCCTGCCGGTCTTTCGGTGCAATGGCAAAGCGGAGCGGGAAGAAGGTGGAGGCCATAAGGAGCTCCGTGTGCCTTCCTTCTTTTATGCTGTAGGGGTAGTAGGCACCCTTCTCCTCAGACCAGAGCCATCGGTTGATGCTCTCCCGAAGTGCCTTTTTCTGTTCTTTGTATCTTGCAGCTTCGGAGGGTTTTCCGAGTTCTTCGGAAAGCGCTTCCATATAGTGGCACGCGGCATAAATTTCTACGTTTGTATCCACCGGCGCATATTCGCCGGCCTTGCCGAGGTAGGGGATAAAGGTTTCTTCAAAAACGGCGGTAATGAGCCCTGTTTTTGCATCCTGACGGGCAGAAAACCACCAACTGAGGTATTTTGCCAACATTTCGTAAACAGCTGCTTTGAAGGCCGTATCGGTCGTGCCGCGGAGAATGTGGTAGGCAATATCAAAAAGCTTCGGCAGGGAGGAATTGCCATCTGTTTGCTGCAATATATCGCCACCCGCAACCTTTTCGGGAATGGAATCCTTGCCCCACAGCGGAATACGGCCGTCCTCCTTCTGTGCGCCGATAAAATTCAGAAGCGCCGTTTCGGAGAAGGCGCGGTCCTTCCATTTGTAGCCGCCGAGGGCGAGAGAAGAATCGAGCTGCCACCACTGCGCGCCGTACATGCCGCCCGGCATAAAATACGGATGGTCAAAGCCAAAGGCACGCGCGTCCGGCTTTTGGCAGACAGCGAGACATTCAAAAGCATATGCAAAATCGGTTTGGGAAATTCCGGGGAAATTGAGTTTCATTTCCATACCTCCTTTACGATTTACTATACCACATTTTCCGCCAAAAAGCAAGCTAGGCTTTCTTTTAGAAACGAGATTTGCAAAATTCTTTCGTATTGTCCTTGTATAAGTGGAAAAATTGTGATACTATAAAGAAAATACTTGCAAAAAGCCAAAGGAGAGATAGAAAATGGCCAATACATATGATATCGCGGCATACATCTGGCCGGCGTACACGGGCGATGAGCCGAGAACCCGCATTTTCTGGGAGGAAGGCATCGGCGAATGGCAGACCGTGAAGAACGCGGCGCCGAAGGCAAACGGCTATGTGTGGGACAGAAAGCCGCTCTGGGGGTACCAGAACGAAGCCGACCCGTACGTAATGCAGATGCAGATTGAGGCGGCTGTGGATCACGGCGTAAATGTGTTTATTTATGATTGGTACTGGTACGATGAGAGACCATTTCTTGAAAATTGCCTGAATGAAGGCTTCCTTAAAGCACCGAATAACAACAAGATGAAGTTTTACATTATGTGGGCCAACCACGATGCAAACTACACCTGGGATATCCGCCTTGCAGGCACGAGCAACACAACCGTCTGGAAGGGTGCCGTGTCAAGAGAACAGTTTGAAATCATCGGCAAAAGATGGATCGAGCAATATTTCACGAAGGAAAATTATTATACGGTTGACGGAAAGCCCATCGTCGGCATTTACGAAATGCATAATTTCGTCACAGGACTCGGCGGCGTCGAAAAAGCGGCGGATGCTATGCGCTGGCTCGAGGAGGAAACGAAAAAGGCGGGCCTTCCGGGCGTGCATTTCCAGTTTATCCGCTGGAACGGCAGAAGCGAGAATGTAACGGGCGTGGACGGCAACGTCACCGCAACGGGCCGTGAGCTTGTAGATAAGCTCGGCTTCTCCTCGCTTACCCATTATCAGTTCGTGCACTTTGCAAAAATGAACCGTGACTATCTGGAGATTCTCGAGGATGTGGCGGCAGAATGGGAAAAGATTGCAGCAGAATATGAAATTCCCTATTTCCCGCACGTTTCCATCGGCTGGGACAATAATCCGCGTTTCCGCGGCTTCCGCGAGGCGGTAACGAAGAACAACACCCCCGAAAACTTCGAAAAGGCCCTTCGTATGGCAAAGGATTTTGCGGATAAGACAGGCGTTCGCCTCATCACGGTCAACAGCTGGAACGAATGGACGGAAACGAGCTACCTTCTCCCCGACAGTGTAAACGGCTACGGCTATCTGGAAGCTATCAAAAAAGTATTCAAATAAATAAAAGCCCGAAACAAATTTGTTTCGGGCTTTTATAATAGCGTGATGATTTATCCGGACATTTTTTGCCGTTCCTAAATGATATCGCTTGCGGTGATACAGTTCTTGTAGAAGCGGATAAGGGCGGCTTCCTTGTAGGGAAGAACTTCCTCATCGAGCATTTCGATCTTTTCGCGCTTGCCGGCGAGATAGTCGGAGATTACTTCAATCGCATATTCCATACGGTACACGGTGCTGCCGAAGCGGGCGACCATAACCTCATAGCCAAAGGGCTTGTAGATGGCCTTCCACTGCGCTTCGAAGAGGCGGTGGAGCTTATTTACATTCTCAACAACGCGGGGCAAAAGTGAATCCTTGACGTTTTCAAGATAGGCTCTGTCGCCTGCGAGATAGCGGTTTCGGAGGTTAAAGCGAAGCTCGGCCTTGTCTCTTAAAATTTCGAGAACCGTGATATAGTATTCGTACATCTTGCGTTCCTCTTCATTACCTGCGGCATAAAGCTCTCTGGCACGGGCGAGCGCCGCGTTCACATCGGGGAGGTACGCGGCATCCTCTTCGCCAAGTTCAGGAAGCGCAAAGAAGGCATCGCCGTATAAAAGGGCGTTGAGGAAGGTGCGGTGCGGTCTGTCCACGGGCATACCGTGTGCCTTCGAAAGCATCAGGAGGAAGTCAAGATCCACGCCGGTGAGGGACATCGCCACATCATAGATATCTTCCATCGGGCAGTCCTCGCCGCGGTAACAGAACTCGGAGAAGAGCGGCAGAAGCGGCAGGGCGAGGAAGTGATTCATCTCGCACCCGTTATCTGCCCACATCGTGGCCAACACGGTGGAAACGCCCGTCTGAATCGAAGCACGGAGAGAGGGAATTGTGTTACGGAATGCCATTTCCGTGCGCGGCACGAAGCCGAACCAGGTCCAGAGGCCGCCCGCGAAGATGGTATTTTCGCAAATGCCCTTGTGGTTTTGAAGCATTTTGCAGAAGAAGTCTTCTTCAATGCTGTAGTAATCCCAGAAAACGAGGTCTACATCCTTCGGCACCATTTCCTTCGGCACCACGGTGTCCACATCGCGGTAGGAGTGGGTGGGGGAGCAGAAATTATAGAAAAGGTCGCTCCACATCATCGGCGCAAAGTCATATTTTTTGCAGATGTCAATTACCGCGGCGAGATGGTCCTTAAGAATTTCAAGACGGTCACGATAGCCGTATTTCTGCATATACTTGCCGCGGCCGATTTCGGGCGATTCGTCCATGCCGATATGGATACGGTTCGAGCGGAAGCAGCGGCGCATCGTTTTAATACATTCCTCAATGAAAACATACGTCGGTTCATTGTTGGCACAAAGAACGGCCGCCGTATCGCGGATGTCGCCGGTAATGCCGTCATATTTCAGATACTGAGCCATATGCCCGAGCGTCTGGATACAGGGCACAACCTCAATGCCGAGCGAGAAGGCAAAATCATCGATTTCACGAAGCTCCTCTTCCGAATATCTGCCGCGCAGATAGCCGAAGTACGGATATTCTTTCAGTTCGTATGTATCCTCGGTGTACAGCATAAAGAGATTCATACCGAGTGCTGCCATATAAGTAAGATACTTCTTGACGGCCTCCACCTTCATAACGCCGTTTCGGGAAACGTCGAGCATAATGCCGCAATCCTTGAAAGAGGCTGTCTGGTGGATTTCAAACGGGCCGCGGCCCTTTTTGATTTCGGAGGCCAGAAGGAAGCAGCCGCGGGCAAAGGTGTGCTCTCCGTCGGCGCCGATCACGGCATTTTTTCCGTCATACGAAACGGAAACGCCCTCGGCGGGAACTCTCTCAATTTTCCCGTCAAAGGTGAAGTTCATAAGGTCAAAGATAAGCTGCTGTGTCATATCACATTCTCCTTACTAAAAATTGCGGAAACGCCGAAAGCGTCTTCACATTTTATATCAAATTTAGTATACTTAATGTATAATAAATTTGCAAGGACAAATTTGATGAAATATACCAAGAAAACCCTTCAATTTTGCCATTTACATACATCGAAACTTCATATACAATAAGAAAAAAAGCGAGGTGTTTTTATGATTACATATTCGAGATTTACACACCATTACACAAAGTCCTACTTCAAGCACACGGAGGCACTTTCAAAAGACTATAAGGTGTTTATTGGTGAGGAGGAAATCCCTGTATACACCTGCCGCATTTCGAGAATTCCCTTTAACAGAATATGGCCGGGACATCAGCGCGAGCTGGACCAGACGGAGCTTGCCTCGTATGTGAATATTGTTTCGGACGAGGCCGTGCCGCTTCGCGTGGTTTTCCAAAATGAAAAAGAGGGCGAAGCTTTTGTAAGACCGTACTCGAAAGGTGTAAAATGCGAAAAGACGGCAGACGGCGTTGCCTTCACACTCGAAGGCGAGGGCCAGTTTGTTCTCGGTATCGGGGACCTGCATAACTGCCTCTATATTTTCAATTCCAAGCCCATCGAATGCCCGGATCCGGCATCCGTTACCCATTACTTCGGCCCCGGTGTACATATGCCCGGCAAAATCCGGCTTTTTGATAACGAAAGCGTATATGTGGATAGGGATGCAATCGTTTTCGGTTGCCTCTATGCAGAGGATGCCAAAAACATCCGCATTTTCGGCAACGGCGTATTTGACGACAGCGGTGAGGAACGCTTCTCCCGCTTCGGCTATGAAGACTTTACAAACGGAAATGTCAAGTTCTATGACTGCGAAAATATCTCCATTGAAGGCGTCCTTTTCAAAAATTCCGCCATCTGGTGTATCAACATCTTCCACTGCTTCGATGTAACGCTCGATAACATCAAGGTATTTGGCCAGTGGAGGTATAACACCGACGGGGTTGACATTGTAAACAGCCAGAATATCACCGTGAAAAATTCGTTTATCCATTCCTTTGACGATGCCGTGACTATCAAGGGCATCGACCGCTATATCGCAACGGATAACAAAAATATCACGACGGAAAACTGCGTTCTCTGGTGCGACTGGGGCAAAACGCTCGAAATCGGTCTTGAAACAGCCTGCCGCGAATATAAAAACATCGTTTTCAGAAACTGTGATATTATACGTGCTGGCAACACGGCGCTCGATATCCAGAACGGCGACTGCGCCGAGGTTTCCGATATTCTGTATGAGGATATCCGCGTGGAATATAATTCCTTCGATAATCAGCCGGTTCTCCAAAGAGGAGAGGATCAGGTGTACGACGCCTATGACAAGAAATTTGTGCCGCGCCTTGTCTCCATTGAAAACAATCGTATGCGGGGCGATTTTTATTCTGAAATTCCTAAGGAGCATGCACCGCTGGACCTTACAGGCATTCGCCAGGCATGTGTGCATGATGTAACTGTCAGAGGCATTGATGTATACTACGATGAAAAAATCGAAAAAAGAGACGGGCTGTATCCCACCTCTATCATCATAAACTCGATGTTTGACGATGTAGAGTACTATAACATAAATATCAGCGGCATCCGCATAAACGGCGTTCCCGTAACGGCGGAGGATATCGTTACGGATGTTAAAAACACAAAGGATTTCGTTTTGGAATAAAAGGAGCGCAGGCTATGTATGAACAGTTGAAAAAGAACACCGTTTCCGCTGCACAACAGCTACGCGACGATGCGTTTGTACAATTTATGAATCCGGAAGGGAAGGGTATCCGCGTTCTTTTTGCAGGAAACTCTATCACGCTCCACGGCGCCGCAGAAAACATCGGCTGGCCGCATGTGTGGGGAATGGCGGCTTCCGCGAAGGAGAAGGACTATGTCCATCTCGTGATGCGGGCGTTTTCGGAAAAGCATCCCAATGCGGTGTACGGCATCTGCCAGGTTTCCAAATGGGAGCTCCGCTATAAAAACGGGGAAGAAGCATTTCCGCTTTTTGCCGCGGCCAGAGAGTTTGGCGCGGATATCATCATTGCGCGCTTCGTGGAAAACTGCCCCATTGCCGACTTTGAGGAGAAGGAATTCAAAGCGAAGTACGGCGCCCTTCTTGACTATCTTGACAAAACGGGCAAGGCACGCCGCATTATCACAAACGGCTTCTGGCATCATGCAGCGAATGATGCCGTCCGCGCATATGCAGAGGAAAACGGCTATCCGTTTATCGAAATGTGTGACCTTGGCGAAAAGGAAGAAATGAAAGCAATCGGCCTTTTTGAGCACCGCGGCGTTGCCAACCACCCCGGTGACCTCGGTATGGCCGTGATTGCCGAAAGAATCCTTGCGAAACTTACAGACTGAAAAGATAAGGGAGAATAGGTGTGCTAGTTTTTTCACTTGTAGTTACAACGATTGCGAGCGTGTCGCAAAACTATATTCTGAACAGGGTGAGCAAAACGGAGATTCGCTCGAAGGAGGATGTGTATTATTTCAATGCCGTCATCGCATTCGTCTGCGTTCTGTTTTTCGGCGTGATGCTTCTCAAGGGCACGATGTCCCTTTTCACTGCAGCTCTCGGCATCGTGTTCGGGCTCATGAGTGCGCTCGGAAGCATCTATAAGATGCGCGCCCTCTCGGAAGGACCTATGAATGTCACCGTTTTAATTACAACGGCCTCGATGATTATCCCCACGCTTTCGGGCATATTTTTCGGGGAGCCCTTCAGCCTCCGCAAGCTCCTTACCGTATTGGTTTTACTCGGCTTCATTTATCTCTCACTCGATGAGAGCGGCGAGGCAAAGTACAGCCGTAAATGGTTTTTGTACACCCTTTTCTCTTTTGTTACCTGTGGCCTTATCGGCGTTTTGCAGAAGGTGCACCAGACCTCGGCCCACAGCACTGAGGCGGCAGGCTTTTTGTTGGTCGCCTTTGCCTTCACCTATTTTTATAACCGTCTGCAGGTCCGCCGCGATGTGAGCACGCTCCACTTTTCAAAGAAGAACATCGTCTTTGCGGTCATCTGCGGGGTGTGCACATTCTGTATGCACTATATCAATCTGACGCTTTCGGGCATCATTCCGAGCCAGCTCTTTTTCCCGCTCGTAAACGGAAGCTCGATGGTGCTGAGCCAGATTATGTGCGTTGTACTGTTTCGGGAAATCCCGACGAAGAGACAGCTCGTCGGCCTTATTGGCGGTATTGCGGCACTTATTGCCATTTGCCTCGTATAAACCGAAAAGAACAAACTTACGAGGGAAAAATGCATATGGGATTCAGAGTATATCCATATGATGCCGCAGAACTTTGCGACAAAGCGTATACGGTTAAAATACAAGGGAAAGCGGTAGGCCTGCACACGGCCCGTGTATCGGCCCACCCCATAAATCGCCGCTGGCCGGGGCATCAGCGCCCCCAAAGTCAGACTGCGGAAATGGCCTTTCCGGCCTTTTCGATGGACGAAAGTGTAGAAATCATCGAAAATCCGGTAGCGCCTGATGCGCCTGCATTGATCCGGTTTTGGGGATTGAAATGAGGCCACGGGATGTGAAAAGTATAAAATGTGAAGCGTATATGAAAAAGCGGCTGCGATGCAGCCGCTTTTTTCCTTATTTCGTATATTTATATCCCGGCAGGTAGATCTCGCTCTTTTCGCATTGCCCGTCCTGCACGCGGCGCATCGCCTCACCGAAACGCTGGAAGTGTACCACCTCGCGCGCACGGAGATACTTAATTACGTCCGCTACATCCGGGTCGTCGCACATCCTGAGAATGTTGTCGTACGTGGCGCGTGCTTTCTGCTCTGCGGCCATATCTTCGGAAAGGTCGGCAAGAACATCGGCTTTACTCTGCACATAAGCGGCCGTAAACGGCACGCCTGCCGCCGAAGCGGGGTATACGGCAACATTATGGTCTACATAATAATCGCCAAAGCCTTTTTTGTCCGCTTCCTCAGGGGTGAGATTTCGCGTGAGCTGATGAATGATGGTACCAATCATTTCGAGATGCGCAAGTTCTTCTGTGCCAATGTCATTTAAAAGCCCCTTTGTAACGTCATCCGGCATGGAAAAACGCTGCGAGAGATAGCGGAGCGAGGCGCCGAGCTCGCCGTCCGGTCCGCCGTACTGGCTCATGATATACTTGGCAAGCTTCGGGTTTGTGTTTTTGATTTTAATCGGGTACTGTAGTTTTTTCTGATAATTCCACATATACTTTCTCCTTTACTCCCACGGCCATGGAGAGCGAATCCATGTCCATTCCCGTTTGCCGGCGGCCGCATCGGGCGTAATCGGCCCATAGGCGGCTTCGTAGGCACGCTTTGCATCGGCGGCGCGGCGTACCACGTCGCTGTACATGGCGAGTGCCTTCGCGTCAGTGGGGTGCGTGTCGAGATACAGCTGCAAATCATAGGCGGCGAAGTCTGCTTCCATCACGGCGCGCATCATTTCGCTTCTTGTTTTTGTTTCAGATGTCACAGCACATTACCTCCTCGTTATTACATTTTTTGCAGAGGTCTCGGCCGTAAACGCCGAGCGGCTTGTCGAGATTCGGAAAGAGTGTGCCGCGGCGGAGGCCTTCTCCGGGCGAGTATGTCTCGCCCCATTCCTGCATAGGAACATAGGCATATGCCAAAATGGGATTTTCCGGCATAGTGCCGCAAAGTTCACGATTTACCATAATTGGCTCCTTTCTGTCAAAACCTTACAAGGTTTTACAATATAGTGTATGAGACTATATGGACAAAGGTTCCTATGTGCACCATAAAAGGGGCACTCCTTTTGGAGCGCCCCTGCTGTTTTGCATATTAAAGAAGTGGTAAAGCGGCGTCGAGCCAGTGCTTTGCGATAATGCCGTGGCCTTCGGGCGTGGGATGCACGCCTTCTTCTGTGAGCGTAAGCGGCGGGAAAGCATCCGAAGCTTTGGCGAGGAGAGAATCGAGCGGAATGAGCACCGCGTCAAACTTTTCTGCGAGGCGGCGAATGATGGGCAGAATGCGGTCAACTTCCTCGCGCGTCATTTTCGTCGTGTGGTCAGGTGTAAGATACGGCTCAATCATAATAATCGGAATGTCGCCGAGTGCCTCGCGCACGCGCGTTAAAATCTTCGTATAGTTTTCCTCGAGCTCCTCATCGGTACAGCCGTGATTTTCCCCGCGGTGCCAGACATCGTTAATCCCGAGAAGAATGGATAAAAGCGCAGGGCGGAGCGAGAGACAATCTTCCTCAAGGCGGTTTAATACATCAATCGTGCGGTCGCCCGAGATGCCGCGGTTTAAAAATCTGAGCGAAAGGTCCGCCCGCAGGACGGAAAGCGCGCTCGCGGCGAGGCGGGGATAGCCCGGGCCAAGGTCGGCCGTGTTTTCGCGTGAACGCCCGCAGTCGGTAATGCTGTCGCCCAAAAATAAAATTAAATCACCGTGTGTAAGTGCCATATCTATGTCAAATCCCTTCTGTTTTTCCCCATTATATAAAAAGGGAAAAGGAAAGTCAAGCATTTTGAAAAACTTCTTTACAAATGGGGAAAAACGGGGTATAATAAAGTGATAGCGTATATCGAAAGGACGGATTTTATGGAAAAATTTTATATCACAACCCCCATTTATTATCCGAGCGCAAATCTCCATATCGGCCATACATATACAACCGTGGCGGCCGATGCGGTAGCGCGGTATAAGAGACTGCGTGGGTATGATGTTATGTTTTTAACCGGTACGGACGAGCACGGGCAGAAAATTCAGCGTGCCGCCGAGGCAAAGGGCAAAACCCCAAAGGAATATGTAGATGAAATCGTGGCAGGCGTTCGTGACCTTTGGAAGCTTATGAATATATCGAATGACCGCTTCATCCGCACAACGGACGAGCAGCACGTGCAGGCGGTGCAGAAGATTTTCAAAACGCTTTATGATAAGGGCGATATTTATAAGGACGAATATGAAGGCCTTTACTGCACGCCGTGCGAATCGTTTTGGACGGAGCATCAGCTTGTGGACGGCAAGTGCCCCGATTGTGGCCGCCCGGTAGAAAAAACGAGAGAGGAAAGCTACTTCTTCCGTCTTTCTAAGTATCAGGATAAACTCATTGACCTGATTGAAAACACAGAATTTTTAGAGCCGGCTACAAGACGGAACGAGATGATCAATAACTTCCTCCGTCCCGGTCTTTCTGACCTTTGCGTTTCCCGTACAAGCTTTACGTGGGGCGTACCGGTGGAATTTGACGAAGGGCATATTGTATACGTGTGGCTCGATGCACTTTCGAACTACATCACGGCTATGGGAGCCTTTTCTGACGACGATGCCGACTTTAAGAAGTACTGGCCAGCAGATGTACACCTCATGGCAAAGGAAATCGTGCGCTTCCATACGATTATTTGGCCTGCCATTTTGATGGCACTTGACCTGCCGCTCCCGAAAAAGGTAGTGGGACACGGCTGGATGCTTCTCGATGGCGGCAAAATTTCGAAATCCTCGGGCAATGTAATTGACCCCGTAATTCTTTCTGAAAAATACGGCGTAGATGCCCTTCGCTATTTCGTGCTTCGCGAAATGCCGTACGGTGCGGACAGCGAGTTTTCGAACGAAGCGCTTATCTCGCGCATCAATGCCGACCTTGCCAATGACCTTGGCAACCTCGTAAGCCGCACCGCGGCTATGCTCGATAAATATTTCGGCGGCACACTTCCGGAAATGCGCGAGGCAGGGGAACCTGACGATAGCCTTATTGCCACCGCAAAGACGGCGGCCGAAAAGGCGGAAGCCGCGCTTGAAAGCTATAATTTCTCGACCGCGCTTTCCGAAATCTGGACACTGGTTTCGAGAACGAATAAATATATTGACGAAACGATGCCGTGGGCACTCGCAAAAGACGAAGCGAAAAAGGCGCGTCTTGCCACAGTTTTATATAACCTTTTAGAGAGCGTACGCACCATCGCCGTTCTTCTTATGCCTTTCATGCCCGAAATATCCGACAAGATTTTCGCGCAGCTTGGTCTTGTAACGAAAGAAGTAACGTGGGAAAGCGCAAAAACCTGGGGCGCATTGCCGCTTTGCGCGCAGATGGCGAAGGCGGACGTACTCTTCCCGCGTATCGATATGGAAAAGGAACTTGAAGCACTCGCAGCACTTCGCCCCGTCAAGGAAGAGAAAAAAGAAGAGCCGAAGCCCGAAAAGGCAGAAATCACAATTGAAGATTTTGCAAAGTGCAGTTTTTGCGTCGCTTCCGTTTTGGCGGCAGAAGAAGTAAAAGGCTCGGATAAGCTTTTAAAGCTGACCGTTTCCACGGGTGACGGCGAGCGCACCGTTGTTTCCGGCATCCGAAGCGCCTACAGCGCCGAGGATATGGTCGGCAAAAAGGTTGTGCTTCTTAAAAACTTAAAGCCTGCAAAGCTTCGCGGCATTATGAGCGAAGGCATGCTCCTTTGCGCCGAAAGCGAAGGCAAGCTTTCGCTTCTCACGGTAGAGGGCGATATGCCGGCAGGGGCGGAAATCAGCTAATGTTTATTGATTCACACGCGCATTATAACGACCATGCTTTTGATGAGGATAGGGAAATCCTTCTCGCGGGTCTTCCCGAAAACGGCATTGAGACGGTCATAAATATTGGCGATAGCCTTCGGGCAAGCCGCATATGCCTTGAAATGGCGGAAAAGTACCCGTTTATCTATGCTGCGGTAGGGGTGCATCCTGAAAACGCGGCCGAGATAGAAGGGGACGCCGTCTCGCGCCTTCGCGTGATGGCAGAAAACGAAAAGGCGGTAGCCATTGGCGAGATTGGCCTCGATTATTATTACGACGATGTACCGCGTGAGGTGCAAAAAACGGCCTTTCGTGCACAGCTTCGCCTTGCGCGCGAGATGGGGAAGCCTGTGGTCATTCACGATAGAGATGCGCATGGAGATTGCCTTTCCATCTTAAAAGAAGAAGGCATCACGTGTGGCGTGATGCACTGCTTTTCGGGTAGCGTAGAGTTTATGCGCGAAGTGGTGCGGCAGGGGCTGTATGTTGCCCTTGGCGGCGTGGTTACCTATAAAAACGCGAAAAACGCGGTAGATGTTGCGCGCGAGGTTCCCATAGAGAGGCTTCTTCTCGAAACCGATTGCCCGTACCTTTCACCGGTGCCGTGCCGCGGCAAGCGAAATTCTTCGCATAATCTCGTGTACACGGCAGAGAGAATTGCAGAAATCCGCGGCGAGACGCTCGAAGAAATCGCGGCGGTCACAAAAGAAAACACCAAAAAATTATTCCGGCTATAACAAAAAGGCAGAAACGAAATCGTTTCTGCCTTTTCTATGGATATCATACTAAACTTTTCCATTTTAAGATGGTCATATCATCAGGCTCCGGGATGCCGGCACATGCATATTCCGTTTGCAAAAGTTCATATTTATATGCACCGAGAATATGGTACGGCATCACTTCCGTGCCTTTACAAAATTGCATACTTTCCGCTATCCTTTTTACTGCACGGAAGTGTTCTTCACGGGCGTTTATGCCGGGGATAATCGGCAAACGGAGTATGAAAGGAATGCGTAATTCATTGATAAGCTTTAGATTTTCGAGTATGCGCCCCGATGAAACGCCTGTGTATTTTTTATGATTTTCTGCATCGGTTTCCTTTATGTCAAATAAAACCAAATCGCAATACGCCAAAACAGATTTTACGGCCGCCGCGGGAGCAAACCCGCTCGTTTCAATGGCGGTATGTATGCCATTTTCGCGGCACTTTTTTAAAATTTCTCTGGTAAATTCGGGCTGATACAGGGGCTCACCGCCGGATATGGTCACGCCGCCGCCGGAAGTCTTATAAAAAACGAGGTCTTTTTGAATTTCTTCCCATATTTCATCGTCTGTGACGGGAGTGCCGACGAAGGTCATTGCCTTCGTCGGACATACCAAACTGCATTTTCCGCAAGCGGTGCATTTTTCGGCATGAAAGGTGTGTGTATTTTCCGAAAATGTATGACAACCGCTTTTGCAAACGCGGGCGCAACCCTTGCAATGCACACATTTTTTGCTATCGTACATATTTTCAGGCGTTTTCTTTTGCGACTCGGGATTGTGACACCACGCACAGCGAAGCGGACAACCCTTCAAAAAAACTACGGTGCGGATCCCTGGACCGTCATCGGTACAAAAACGGGAAATTTTTATAATAGTACCTTGCATATGCTCACTCCATCTTTTGAATTGTGCGATTAATAATCATTTTCTTCATGTCATCCGACAGAGCCTGAAAATATTCAGAGTATCCGCCAACGCGTACCACTAAATTTTTGTGCATATTGGGGTTTTCATACGCCTCAAGCAGTGTTTGTATGGATGTACATGTAATCTGCATCTGAAGGCCGCCGAGTTGCATATACCCCAAAATAAGCGCTTTTAATGTGGCGCTCTTAAAATCCGGATTTACATTGAAACTCAGTACCGGCGTTCCCAATGCTCTCCCCAGATTAAGAGAGGTAACGCTTTTTAATAGTGCGGTAGGTCCCTCGGTGTCCTTGCCGAAGATGGCGGCCAGAGAATCGCAAAGCGGGGCACCGGCCTCTCTGCCATCAGGGGTTGCGCCAATTTGCTTGCCGGCCATGGCCTGCGACTGAAACTGAATGGCACACGGCAAAAAACCTTCACCTATGTACGGCTTTTTATCGTCGAGCAGCGAGAAAATATCTGCGGAAATTGTGTCCGTGAAGGCGTTTGCATCCGCGTTGTCTTTGCCATATGCTATGGCGTGATTTCTTGCCGTAGTTAAAAATGCTTTGTCATTTTCTCTGAGGAGGGCGAGAAAATCTGCCTTATCAAAACGCTTTTGTTCGAACACAAAATCTCGTATTACAAGCATGGCATCAATAACATTTATCATGCCGGCAAAATTGACAATGCTCCACTTGTATCGCGCGCCGCCCGCAGTATATTCTGTGCCTGAATCAATGCAATCATCAATTAAAAGTGTGCGCATGGGCACAGGACAATGCTTGGCGCGCTCTCTTTGCGAATTGCTGATTTCTGTTGTTACGGTATTGACAACACGTTTCACTTCGGAAATATAGTGGGCATAGAAATCGGCAAAGGTTTTTGAAGCTTCCAGTTTTGCGTACATGACATCTTCTAAAATTAAAAGAAGATTTATGCCTGCATCCAGCGAGCCGACACACGAAAGGCCTGCGAGCATTGTTTCTGTGCAGCCGCCGCCGCAAAATTTTTTTAAATCTTCATCTGTAATAATGGGGAATCTGGACTTCAGCCCGCACAGTATGGCGGTTTCGTTGTAAAAAGCCGGTTGCCCGTTAAGGGTTTTAATGACTTCAAAAGCTTTTTCCCACACGGCATCGGGTGTGTTTTCGTTTACGAAAAGCTCGATCATCGGCCGCCTTTTCCCTTTGGAGGCTTCCAGACATTGCAACGTAAGCGGCGTATAGTCTACGCCAAGAGCCATAGAATACCCATTATTTGCATCCAAATTATCATATAAATTTGCAAGGAGAGCCGTAACATCCTCGCCCTTGTAATACGGATAAAGGCCGGACGCTATACATCCAAGATTATCACAGTTGTCAAGATAGAGAATAAAATTCCACGCCACAATTGCCTCATATATTGTTTCGGCCGGATGCAGCGGAACCTTCTCAAGGGCGCGAATCAGGCTGTCTTCTGCGCCTGCTGCTTTCAGATATTGCACACAGCGATTTACATAATTTTGTATTCCGCCGAGCACATGCAAAAGGCCTTCGCGCATATCCTTGTCTTTTATCTTTTCTATCCTTTGGCCGTACGATAACAAGCCTTCCTTCAGGATGCGTTCGTAATTCGGCATAGAGTGGATATACATATTGCCGGCAACGGTATGTTCCGCCGGCACAGAAGAACGGTATCTGTAAAATTCCGAAGCTACTATTTCTGCCAGTTCCTCGTCTTTTTCGCGCAAAGCAGCGTTCATATGCATCCCTTTTTCATAGTACGGAAACACAAGCATTTTATTCGGAAATGCACCGGACGGATACAAAAGCTCGCCATTATAACAAGGGAGGGCGCAGTTTTCATAAAATCTTCGTATGCCCAGCGCTTTTCTGTAAAAAAGGCTTCTTTCCGGCTCCTCATACATACCGGCAGCACCATATTCACCTATGCGCTTAAATCTTTCTGCAATCATCGCAAATACCTCCTTCTTTGTTTTTAAGTATATAGTCAAATATGCGTTTTGTAAATTGACAAACCCATACTCGATATGGTAAAATCATAATAAGTGAGGAGGGTGCTTATGCGCTATCAATTTTTTTCCGATCAGAATGTGGCGCCGCTGAAAATAAGCAGTATTGGCTTTGCTACCAATACTGCCGTCACGCACTTTGGCCCCGGGCAAAGAAATTTATATATTATTCACTATATAACGAAGGGAAAAGGATATTATAACGGAAGGCCCGTAGAGGAGGGACAAGGCTTTTTGATTACCCCGGGGTGCCATGAAGAATATCATGCCGATATGGAAAATCCATGGGAATTCTTATGGATTATCTCTTCTGATAGTAAGATGGAAGAAATTTTCAGCCGATATAACGCGGATGCGGAAACTTTGATTTTCAACTATGACGCTGTTGCGGAAGTAAGAAAACTTGCGAATGAAATCATATCGGCAAATAATCAAGTGGTTGATGCCCTAAAAATGCTGGAAAAATTTTTGCATATTGTAAACAGCCATACATATACGCCATTGCGAAACAAACCAAATTCCGAAATATATATAGATTTTTGCATGGAATATATAGAAACCAATGTGGGTAAAAAAATAACCGTGGAAGAATTGGCGCGGCTGCTGGGAGTAAGCCAGCCGTATTTGTATAAACTTTTCAGCGCGAAGTTCAATATGTCCACAAAACAGTATATTGTAGCACAGAAAATAAAGCATGCAAAGAAATTGCTGTTTGAAACAGAAATGTCTATCGGCGAAATCGCCAATTCCGTCGGATATAACGATAGCCTTGCATTCTCCAAGGTTTTTTCTTCGAAAGTAAAAGCATCTCCGCAAAACTATCGGGCACGTAAGCGACAAATGTTGTAAGTAGGCCGCAAAGCAAATAGAAAAGGCAGAAACGATTTCGTTTCTGCCTTTTCTGTTTTTCTTTACAAACCTAAAATAATCCCTGCCGCCGCGCCCAAAAGGACGAGGACGATGGGGTGTATCTTTTTGCCGAAATGGTACAGCGCATAAAAGAGAAGGAAAAGAACGAGCGTCGGAAGGTGGAAAAGCGATGCGAAATTCTTCGTTTCCATAAACTGAGGAAGGTTTAAAACGGAAGCCTTTAAAACCTCCCAAAATGCGAGAAAAATCAGCGCGACTACCGCAGGACGAATGGCGGTGAACGCATCATTTATATAGCGGTTATCGCGAAAGCGCGAAATGGCGGCCGAAATCGCGAGAATAATGAGAAGCGAGGGGAGAACAAGACCTGCGGTCGCTATAATGGCGCCACCTACGCCTGCGGTGGTAAACCCTGCGTACGTTGCCATATTAACGCCGATAGGGCCCGGGGTGGATTCCGAGATGGCGAGCATATCCGCTATCATTTCCGAAGAGAACCAGCCGTATTTTTCGGAAATTTCGTAGAGGAAGGGGAGCGTTGCAAGCCCGCCGCCCATCGCGAAAAGGCCGGTTTTGAAGAAGGCGAAAAAGAGATTTACATATATCATGCTTTTTCCCTCCCGCGTGTTCCAAACAGAAGACCGAGCACAATGGCCGCCACTACGATATAGACGGAAGAAACGTCAAAAAGAAGTGAAGCTAAAAGTGCCGCGAGGAAAACTGCTGCCGAGAAAGCCGCGCGCACATTTTTTCGAAAAAGCTTCCACACCGTTTCGAAAACAAGTGCCGCCACCGCAACGCGCACACCTCCGAGCGCGTGCTGCACTACGGGGTACGAAGCAAACGAGGAAAGACAGGCGGCAATGGCGGTAATAATGAGAAGTGAGGGAAGCACCACGGCGCACGTGGCCACCACGCCCCCGAAAATACCGGCAACCTTGTAGCCAACGAACGTGGCGGTGTTTACGGCAATGACGCCCGGTGTGCATTGCCCGATGGCGTAATAGTCGAGAACCTCATCTTCGGTGCACCAGCCGCGTCCGTCCACAATCTCGCGCTGAATGACAGGTAGCATAGCATAGCCGCCGCCGAAGGTGAAAAGACCGATTTTGAAAAAGGAAATAAATAGTTTTTTCATACTTTTTTATATGCGCAAAAGAGAATGCGCATTCTCCCAAAATATTTTTTGGTATTCTGCCTCGGTAAGACCAAGCTCCAAATGCTTTTCAATGCAAAGTGTCGGGTCATGCATCGGGAAATCCGTGCCGAAAAGGCAACGGTCTACGCCGTGCTTTCGAATAATGTGCACCGCTTTTTCGGGCGCAAGGCTTTGTAGACAGCTCGAGGTATCAAAATAAATATCCTGCCCTACAAGATATTCCTCCGCTTCGTCCCAGACAGCGTAACCGCCGAGATGCGCGGCAATCATCGTAAGACGGGGAAAGCACTCGTGCACGCGGCGAAGCCTTTTGGGGCTTGAAAAATCTAAGTTTTTATCGCCTGCGTGAAAGAGAATGGGGAGCTTTCCTTCGGCGTATTTATAAATGCGAAACGCCTTTTCGTCATCAGCCGCAAAGCCCTGAAAATCGGTGTGGAGCTTGATGCCGCGAAGACCGAGGCTGATCATACGGTCAATTTCCTTTTCAATATCCGGAAAGTCTGCATGCATGGAGCCAAAGCCGAGGCGCGTGTCCGACATAAGGCTTGCCACAAAGTCGTTCACGTGCTCAACCTGTGCCGCCTTCGTGGCGGTGGAATGGATAAGACATTTTTTTATACGCGGCTCATTTTCAAAGCTTTTCGAAAACGCATCCCACGTGCCGTCGGCAAACATCGGCACGCCATAGTGCGCGCCTGTGCCTTCTGCCGCTTTTTTAGCAATGATGTCGGGGAAGACATGCACGTGCATGTCAAAAATCGAATAGTTCATGCGCTGGTTCCTCTTTTCCGTAAGGTGCAAAGAAAGGGGCTGTAAAAAAAGTCCAGACCGCAAAAAGATACTGAAAACGCAAAAAACAGAAAGTGCAAATCATTAGAAGCCTCTTTTTTGGTTAAAAATCTCACTTCTTTCGATTTTTCTTTATTTTGTAAATCTTTTTGCTACACTAAAACTCCACCGCTTGCGGTACGCAAAGTACAGCTGCGGGTGGAGTTTTAGCGTTCTGACTCTTTTTTTTCTATCCCCTTAAAAAGGGCTGTAAAAACTTCTTTTTTACAGCCCTTTTGTCCCTCATTTACTGGCTTGTCGAATAGTTCGGAGCCTCTTTGGTGATGAAAACATCGTGCGGATGGCTTTCGTGAAGCGCGGCACCCGTAATACGTACGAATTCGCCCTTTTCGCGAAGTGCGCGCACCGTAGCGGCGCCGCAGTAGCCCATACCGGCGCGAAGACCGCCGAGAAGCTGATAAATCGTATCCGAAAGAGCGCCCTTGTAGGGAACGCGGCCCTCAACGCCTTCGGGAACGAGTTTTTTGTTATTTGTCTGGAAGTAACGGTCACGGCTGCCTTCGTTCATAGCGCCGATGGAGCCCATACCGCGGTATACCTTGAAGCGACGACCCTGATAAATTTCTTCTTCACCGGGGCTTTCTTCACAGCCTGCAAAGAGACTGCCGATCATAATGCAATCTGCACCGGCGGCAATAGCCTTCGGAAGATCGCCGGAATATTTGATACCGCCGTCTGCAATAACGGGGATGTTATACTGCGAGGCAACTTCATATACATCGCAAATCGCCGTAATCTGCGGCACGCCGATACCGGCAACCACGCGTGTGGTGCAGATGGAACCGGGGCCGATACCAACTTTAACAGCATCCGCACCGGCATCGATAAGTGCGCGTGCGGCTTCGCCTGTGGCAATGTTGCCGGCGATGAGCTGGAGATTGGGGTACGCTTTCTTTACCTTCTGTACCGCGTCAATAATATTTTTGGAGTGGCCGTGTGCCGAGTCGAGCGTAACCACGTCAACCTTCGCATCGATGAGTGCGGCACAGCGGTCAAGAACGTCTGCCGTGGCACCGATGGCGGCACCTACTAAAAGACGGCCGCTTTCGTCACGTGCGGAGTTCGGGTACTGTACGGCTTTTTCAATATCCTTAATGGTGATAAGGCCTTTGAGGTTGAAATCCTTATCTACGATGGGAAGCTTTTCAATCTTGTGGCGGCGCAGAATCTCCTGTGCCTCGTCAAGCGTTGTGCCCTCGGGTGCCGTGATGAGGTTTTCGCGCGTCATAGCTTCCGAAATTTTCTTCGAGAAATCTACTTCGAAGCGAAGGTCACGGTTTGTGAGAATACCCACAAGGCGTGTGCCCTCGGTAATCGGAACGCCCGAAATTTTATATTTTCCCATGAGTGCATCTGCCTCACGCAGTGTGTGCTCGGGGGAAAGGAAGAAGGGGTCCACAATAACACCGTGCTCAGAACGCTTTACCTTATCCACTTCCGTTGCCTGTGCTTCGATGCTCATATTCTTGTGGATGATACCAAGACCGCCCTCTCTTGCAATAGCAATGGCAAGGCGCGATTCCGTTACCGTGTCCATAGCGGCGCTGATAAGCGGAATGTTGATACGGATTTTGTTAGTAAGTCTTGTACTGATATCTACGTCTGCAGGCAGAACTTCCGACGCCTGCGGAACGAGAAGAACGTCATCAAACGTAATGCCTTCGCGAATCGAAACGGTAGTTTTTTTCATGCCGACACTCCTTTTGTGTATGATTTATTCTGTACAGTATACCATTTACAGGCGGAAAAGTCAATAGAAAAAATACCAAAAATTAGAGAATAATACCCCTTCCGCGTTGACTTTTTGCTGTATTTTTGGTATACTTTCGGGTAAGAGGTGAAGAAAATGGAAAAGGAACTTTCGAGGAAAGCCTATATGCGCTGCGGAAGCGTGGCGGGGCTGCTTACAAATTTCTGTCTTTTTATCATTAAATTCTTTGCGGGAACCGTTTCGGGCAGCGCTTCGGTTACGGCCGATTCTTTCAATAACCTTTCCGATATGGGCGCATCGCTCGTGGCGCTGATCGGGTTCACTATGGCGGAGAAACCGTCTGACGAGGAACATCCCTTCGGCCATGGCAGAATTGAATATATTTCCGCACTCGTCGTTTCGTTCATTATTTTGTTTTTGGGTATGGAGCTTCTTCTGGATGCTTTTGATAAGATTGTGCATCCTGCGGCCGTGCATTTTTCGCTCCTGCCCCTTATTCTTCTGGTGCTTTCCGTGCCGGTAAAGCTCCTTTTGGGGCTTTACAGCCGCCGCATTGGGAAAAAAATAAATTCGGCGGCACTTATGGCCGCCGGTCGTGACAGTCTCAATGACGTCCTCGTTACTACCGCCACGATTTTGGTTGCCGTCTTTGCAGGCAAAACCGCGTTTCCGCTGGATGCTGTCCTTGGTCTTTTTGTTTCCGGTTTCGTTATTTTCTCGGGATTCGGCATTTTGCGCGACACAGTGGGGCCGCTCCTCGGGCAGCTGCCGCCTGCGGAGCTTGTTTCGGAAATCGAAAAGAGAATCCTGGAGTGCCCGGGCGTTACGGGCCTTCACGATATGATTGTACATAACTACGGCCCGGGGCAGTTTATCGCCTCGGTGCACGCTGAGGTGCCGGCAGACTGCGATATTCTGAAAATTCACGATGTTATCGACCTTGCCGAACGGCGCGTCCGCGAGGAGCTGAATGTCCTGATCACCATCCATCTCGACCCCGTGGAAACGGACGATGCTCTTACGAAAAAACTTCGGGAAATGGTGATTGGCATTATTGTGGAAATGGATATGGGACTTACGCTTCACGATTTCCGCGTTGTCAGCGGGGAGAGCCATACGAATCTGATTTTTGACCTTGTAGTGCCGCATGGTTGCAAAATAAAAAATGCTGACCTAAAAGAGATGATTGATACGGCGCTTTCCGGCCGGAATCCGAACTATTTCACCGTTATCACCTTCGACAGAAGCTTTGTTTAGAAAGCAAGAAAAATCCTTGCTTTTTTGCAGTATACATCGTATAATAAACATATACTTGGAATCCTTTTCGAAAGACAGGAGGAGCACAAAATGAAAAAGAAATTGAGAGGTATGACGTGGATACTGGCGGCACTTATCTTTATGAGCGGCACCGTCAGCACTTCTGCTGCGGTGCGGTCGGAAAATTACGGCGGTATCACAGCTGAAGAAAAGCTGCGCGATCTTATTAATGCTGAGACGCCAGGCGCGGCTATAATTGAGGAAAGGCGAGAGCTTGAGGTGTGGGTTTCCGAGGAGACAGTCCTTTCCAAAACGATTGAAATTCCGACGGATAACCCCGTAATTCTGCGTGTTCGCGAGAATATTTTGGCAGGCGGGAAGTTTCCGTGCTTTTCCGTGCCCGAAGGGGCAAGCCTTACCGTGTACGGCGATGGGCTTATTATGGGCGGCACGGATGCCGAAAGCGGCGCAGCCGCAATCGTAAACCGCGGCACGCTTATTGTATCGGACGAAATCTCCGTAATTGGCGGTGGAAACACTGCCGATAGCGAAACGAATGCCCCGGGCGGTTCTTTGGGTGGCGGTGGCAACTCTTCGGCCGGCAGCAGTTCTCCGGGCGGCGGTGGCGGTTTTCGCCCCGGAGAAGAGGAGGTCGTGCCCGGTGCGCCTTCTGTTCCCGGTGCGGTAATGGCCTCTGTCGGCGGGGTGGCGATTGAAAACTATGGTACGCTTACGCTGGAAGGCGGAAAAATTGCAGGCGGAAACGGACGAACGAAGGCCGCTGCCGCCATTGCAGGTGTGATTTCGGGCGGCAACTGCATCTGGGGCAGTACGGACGGTGAAAATTACACCATTCTGACAACCAAGACCCCCACATATCAATACATCTATGCTGCAGAAGGTACAAACGGTGCGCATCTTTATATGCTTCTGCAGTTCGCAAAGCCGGGGAGCTGCACATACGAGGTGGAAGAAGACCCCGTAAGCGGCGAAGCACAGGAGACAGTAACGCTCCTTTCCGATGTAACTACAAAACCGTTTAAACTGAACGGCGAAAGCTTGCCGGGGGCGCCGGGCTATGAGGAAAGACCGCCTCTTATTCTGGATATGAACGGACATACGCTGACGGTAACGGAGATGGTGAATGAAGACGGAGACCCTGAAAAAATGATTGATGTAGGCTCGATAGAACTTACCGGCAACGGCGTGATAAACGGCGATGTTTCCGTAAGCGGTATCGCGCGGATTTTAGACGGCACAATCAACGGAGGACTCGGAGGGCTGGATGCGTATGTGCTGCTTGACGGGGCTACGGTTATGGATGGCATCAGCGTAATATACGGAACCATTTTATTGCAAAGTGGGGAAATCAATGGTATTGTTACGTGTGTCGGGAGCTTGCAGATCGATGGCGGCACCGTAAACGGATATATTGACGGGTACGGAACCGAAATCACGATAAACGGCGGCACAATCCGCGGTGCTATGGCGCGTGGCGTGGAGCCGGATGACGGCACCATATGGGTAAGAACGGATGATTTGACCGTCAACGGCGGTACGATTATCGGGGGCGTGAGCAGAGACGGCAAAATCGGTTATAACGCTATTACGCTGGAACCGGGAAATAATAGGGATGACCCTGCTGTGATACTACGTGGCGGAAAAATGATTGGCGGCACGGGAACCGAATCGGATGGTAAAGCTGTGGAAGGCACCATAACAAAAGGCGAAAACACCGTTATCAAGGAAAGTGATGATGGCGTCCGCTACGCCGAGCTTGCGGGCGACCGGTCAGAGAAAAAATATCTGAAGGCCGATGCACCGAAACAATACCGCATCAATTCCATTACGATTCGGGATTCTGCGGGCACAGAGCTTTCGGCCATTCCCACGGGAAAATTCAAGGCAACGATTTCGTTTACAAATGTGAATGCGGACGAGGATACCGTGCTGGTTTTTGCCTGGTATTCCGCCGACGGCGCGTTTGAAGATATGATGTACGTGATGGCGGAGGATGTTCCGGTGGGCGCCACCTTGAAGCTGACCTTGCCCGTAGACAATACGGCCGGGCGCATTGCATCCCTCAAGGCGTTTTGCTGGGCAACCCTTGGGTCACTTTTGCCGATGGGCGGCACCGTTACATTCCCGGCGGCATAACGACGACTTAGGATAGAAGGAGACGAAAATATGTTTATTGACTTACACACCCATTCCGTAAAGAGCGACGGCGCCATGCAGCCTGCGGCCGTAGTAGATGAGGCAAAAAAAGCAGGCCTCGCCGCAATTTCTCTGACGGATCACGACGTAATTGACGGCGTTTCGGAAGCAATGCAAAGAGGCGAAGAGGTCGGCGTGGAAGTGATCCCCGGCATCGAGCTTTCGGCAAAATTCAAAACGGAAACACACGTACTCGGTTATTTCGTAGACCTTGAGAATCCTGCATTTTTGGAAAAGCTTGAGGAAATCCGCAGAGTCCGTATGCAGAGAAACTATGAAACAGCAGAAAATCTCCGCAAAATCGGCTTTCCCGTAACGGTGGAGGATGCGATGGAGCTTGCCCCCAACGGCATTATCGGCCGCGCGCATTTTGCACGTGTGATGGCAAACCGCGGCTATGTTTCCTCCGTAAAGGAAGCATTCGATAAGTATCTTGCCAACGGAAAACCGGGTTATTCCACATTGCAGCTTCTCACGCCGCGCGACGCGGTAGAGCTCATTAAAGCTGCAGGCGGTATGGCATTTTTAGCGCACTTGCACCTCACACGCCTCGAGGGCGAGGAACTTTATGATTTTGTCCGTGACCTGAAAGACGCCGGTATGGACGGCATTGAAGGCTACTACACGGAATACACACCCGAGATGCAGACAGAATATCAGGATCTTGCGAAAAAGCTCGACCTTCTGATTTCGGGCGGCACGGATTTCCACGGTGCCATGAAGCCGCATATTTCCATTGGCCGCGGCCTCGGTAATATGGAAATTCCGTACAGCATCCTCGAAAAAATGAAGGAACACAGAAAATAGGGGAAACGTATGAAGATACTGTTTTTTGGCGATATTGTAGGAAGACCGGGGCGCGAGGCCGTACTCGAAAACATAAACCGCTTGCGGAAGGAATACGGCGCCGAGGTGTGCATTGCAAATGCAGAAAACGCCGCGGGCGGCTTTGGTCTTACCCGTGAGCATGCGGAGCTTCTATCACGCGCGGGCGTGGATGTATTCACAATGGGCAACCACGTCTGGTCGAAAAAAGAAGTGATTGACCTTATGGACAGTATGCCTGTCATCCGTCCGCATAACCTTCCGAAAAAGGACCCGGGGGAAGGTGTGTATGTATATACAACCGACCGCGGTGAAAAGCTTGCCGTTATCAATCTCATCGGAAGAGTGTTTATTGATATGCCGGCAGATAGCCCGTTTGCGGCGCTGGATGCGGCGATAAAATCGGTGGATACACCGCATATTTTCGTAGATTTTCACGCGGAGGCCACGGGGGAAAAACGGGCGCTTGCCGAATATGCGGCGGGGCGCGTCAGCGCCGTTTGCGGCACGCATACCCACGTGCAGACGGCGGACGAGGCAATTCTTTCCGGCGGTACGGCCTTCATCACGGATGTGGGGATGTGCGGCGCGGTGAATTCTGTTTTGGGCGCCACACCCGAAATGGCGATTGAACGCTTTACCTCCTCTGTCAGAAGAGGATATGAGGGCGCGGACGGAAAACGCGCTGTGCGCGCTGTTTTTGTGGAAACGGACAGCGAGGGCCGGGCTATCCGGGTAGAGCGGATAAACGAATAGTAAAAAGCCTGTCAGTGCTGAACAAGTCCAGTAAAAACGGACAATAGAAAAAAAGCACCTCCTATGGTAGAATAAAAATACCATAGGAGGTTTTGTTATATCAGGAATTAAAGGAATGAAAAAGTATCCACAAGGAATTAGAGAAAAGATTGTATCTGAATACAATGCCGGTTGCTCGCAGAATGAATTAAGCAAGAAATATAAGATAAGCAGATATGCAATTCAATGTTGGTTGGGTACG
>JAZSIR010000013.1:0-76391 GCA_045533905.1 Clostridia bacterium | reverse complement strand
CCTTCGTGTAGTAAATATCGTAAACGACCTCGCCTTTTTCCTTATAATACTGAAATTCAACAAAGCTATATGTCGTTTGGTTACGCCGTATTGTCAATCGCCTGCCCGAATAATAGAAGCCACGGGGATGACCGTCCTTATAGTCATTCAAGAACAGCTGCATACTCGTCCATTTTGGATCAACCGAAAAAAGCTCATTTGTAATCTCGGTGGGTAACACCTCAAAGGTGTAGTCGGACGCGCCAATCGTTTCGTCAATCTTTGCATCCTTGTGTATGTTGGTGTTGTAATAGACGAATTTCAAAGAACCGTCGGCGCATTTGCCAAGCGCAACGTAGCAAAGAAAAGCAGAGTACATGCCTTGTACATCGTGATTTCCGTTCTTGCCTGCAAAGGCTTTCATAGCTGCCTCAATGTTGTCGCCGCCCACAAATTCGGTGCTAAACTGACCGTCGTCATAAAATTCAAGCTTGAAAGCTCCTTCGGCATCATACAACGCTTTGCCGCGAATCTCCGTGCCGGTAAATACCCACTCGGCAATGCCGTATTTGTTTTTGGCGACCTCCAAAACCTCGTCCTCGGTGTATTCCACCATATCGGGATGAGTGGTCATATCACCGAACAAAAAACAAGAGGAGAGTGTGAACAAAAACAGAGTCGCGAGCATCAATGCAACAACTTTTTTCATAGATATCCTCCTTTTGTAAAATTAATAATGGTATATTTTTATTATAACACACAAAGGAAAGTTTTGCAAGAGGGCAAAAAAGAGCCCTGCGAGAGAGCTCAAACAACACTGCCGTCCGTCCGTAAACGCACGATTCTGTTTTAACCATTTTTTGCGAAGGTTTTTGAAGGGGGTGCAGGGGGAAACGTAATATTTCGCTTGCGAAATATTTCCGTAGCAACGGAACGTTGCGATGTTTTTCTCGCGAAAAAGTTTCCCCCTGCATTCTCTTTTCTTCTCAATCACAACGTAGCCGCCATAACGGCTTTGATGGTGTGCATACGGTTTTCCGCTTCATCGAACACGATGGACTGCGGTCCTTCGAACACAGCGTCCGAGACCTCCATATGGTCAATGCCGAATTTTTCATAAATTTCTTTGCCGATTTTCGTTTTCAGATCGTGAAACGCCGGGAGGCAATGCATAAAGCGGCAACCTTCGCCTGCATTTTTCATAATTCCCTCGGTAACGCTATAGGGCGAAAGTGCTTCGATTCTCTCTTTCCAGACAGATTCCGGCTCGCCCATCGATACCCATACGTCTGTGTAGATCACATCGGCGCCCTGTGTCGCTGCCATCGGGTCTTCCTCAAAAGTGAGCGTAGCACCCGTTTCTCCCGCGATAGCCTGACACTTTTCTACAAGGTCGGCACTCGGGAAATAGGCTTTCGGTGCGCACGCTACAAAATGCATCCCCATTTTGGCACAGCCGATCATCAGGGAATTGCCCATATTGTATCGCGCGTCGCCCATATACACGAGCTTTTTGTCGCGAAGGTCACCGAGATGTTCCTGAATCGTTAAAATGTCGGCCAGGATCTGGGTTGGATGATATTCGTTTGTAAGACCGTTCCATACAGGAACGCCTGCGTATTTTGCAAGGTCTTCCACAATTTCCTGCCCGAAGCCACGGTACTCGATACCGTCAAACATTCTGCCGAGTACGCGCGCGGTATCGGCAATACTTTCCTTTTTGCCGATTTGCGAGCCGGAGGGATCGAGATACACAGGGTGCATACCAAGGTCCGCCGCGGCAACTTCAAAAGCACAGCGCGTACGCGTGCTTGTTTTTTCAAATACGAGGGCTATATTCTTTCCTTCAAAGAGGCGGTGCGGGATGCCCTTCTTCTTCTCGTCCTTCAGCTTTGCGGAAAGGTCAAGTAAAAACGAAATTTCCTCGGGTGAATAATCGAGTAATGTCAAAAAGCTTCTGCCTTTAAAATCCTGCATATTCATTCGGTTTCTCCTCCTTTTATCGCTTCCAAAATGATACCGATGGCCTTTTCAAGAAGCGGCATCGGGATATTGAGTGCCGGCAAAAGCCGCACTTTATCTTTTGCCGTAAGGCAAAGGACACCTGCCTCGCGTGCAGCGCGTACCACATCCCCTGCCGGCTTTTCGGTTTTAATACCAATCATAAATCCCATACCGCTGACATCGATAACGCCTTCTTTGCCGCGAAGCGTTTCGAAAATATAGCGGCTTTTTTCTTCCACTTCAGAAAGAAGCGCATCGTCAATTCGCGAGAGAATGCTCACGCCGCCTGCCGCGGCTACGGGGTTGCCGCCAAACGTGGAACCGTGATCACCCGGTTTTAAAACGTCGGCCACCTTTTCAAACAGAAGTGCCGCGCCAATCGGGAGACCGCCGCCGAGACCTTTTGCGGTAGAAACAATATCGGGCGTTATGCCATAGTGCATATAGGCATAGAGCTTCCCTGTTCTGCCGTTGCCGGTTTGTACCTCATCGATAATGAGAAGAATATCCTTCTCGCGGCAAAGCGCCGCGGTTTCTTTTACGAATTCTGCGGTAAGCGGCAAAACGCCGCCTTCGCCCTGCACACATTCGAGCATTACGGCCGCCACGGGATTTTCCGAAAGCACCTTTTTCATACTTTCGATATCATTTGCCGGCGTATGAATAAAGCCCGGTGTGAGCGGCTGGAAAAGCTCGTGATAATGCGCCTGCCCTGTTGCGGCAAGCGTGGTTAAGGTTCTGCCGTGGAAGCTATTTTCGAGCGTTACAATCGTATAATATTCTTCGCCCTTTTTCTCCGCCGCATACTTTCTTGCCACTTTGATGGCACATTCGTTTGCCTCGGCGCCCGAGTTTCCGAAGAACACTTTTTTGCAGCCCGTTTTCTCCGCAAGTATCGCCGCAAGGCGAGCGCACGGCTCCGTATAATAAAGGTTTGACGTATGCTGTAATTTCGAAAGCTGGGCGCTTGTGGCCGCCACCCATTCTTCGTCGCACGCGCCGAAGCAGTTTACGGCAATGCCTGTGCCCATATCAATATATTCTTTCCCATCCTCGTCCCAAAGCAGGGAGCCTTTGCCCTCTTTCAGTGTGACAGGAAAGCGGGCATATGTGCCCGCTACAAATTGTGTATCCAGTTCGCGAATGTTTGCCATCTTACTTTCCTCCCCGTACCATAGTGCCGGCACCTTCGTCCGTCAAAATTTCCATCAGGATGGAATGCGGAACGCGGCCGTCCATGATAATGACGTTCTTTACGCCCTTGTCAATCGCTTCAATGCAGCAGTCTACCTTCGGAATCATGCCGCCCGAGATAATCCCTTCGCCTTTGAGTTTTTCGGCTTCCCCTACGGTAAGCTCGGGAATGAGCGTGGCGGGGTCATCCTTATCGCGCAAAATGCCGGCGATATCGGTCATCATAATAAGACGCTCCGCGCCGAGTGCCCCAGCGATGAAGGCCGCGGCGGTATCGCCGTTGATATTATAGGTATTGCCCTCCGTATCGCACCCGACGGTGGAGATTACGGGAATGTACCCTTTTTCCAAAAGGTCCGTTACCGGTGCGATATTGACGCCCGTAATTGCACCTACAAAGCCGAGCTTTTCGTTTTTCACTTTTGCCTCAATAAGGCGTCCGTCAATGCCGGAAAGGCCCATCGCATTGCCGCCCTTCATTTCGAGAAGGTTTACAAGGCTCTTATTGACTTTGCCTGCGAGCACCATCTGCACGACATCAATTGTTTCTTTATCGGTAACGCGGAGACCGTCCACAAACACGGCTTTCTTGCCGAGTTTTTCCATCGTTTCGCTGATTTCAGGACCGCCGCCGTGTACGAGCACGGTTTTTACGCCGATGAGCGAGAGAAGCACAATGTCTTCCATAACCTGCTCTTTTAAATGCTCGTTAATCATAGCATTGCCGCCGTATTTGATAACGACAACTTTGCCGTTATACTGCTGTATGTAAGGAAGTGCCTGCGTAAGCACCTCTGCGCGTTGCGCGTTTGAAAACTCGTGTTCCATTTTCTATCTCCTTATCAGGTTCTGTAATCGCCGTTGATTTTCACGTAGTCATATGTAAGGTCACAGCCCCACGCAGTGGCACTAAATTCGCCATCGCCGAGGGAGACTAAAATTTCGATTTCTTTCTGGAGGAGGATTTCCTTTGCAAGCTCTTCGGAAAATTCGATGCCGGCGCCATTCTTGCAAACGGCAACCTCACCCTTTTTCGAGCGGAAGGATACATCCACACGGGAAACATCTACATCTGCGCCGCTATAACCGATGGCACAAAGTACACGCCCCCAGTTGGCATCGGCGCCAAACATTGCTGCCTTCAGAAGGCTTGAGCAGATAACGCTCTTTGCAACGGTTTTCGCGGTGGCAATGTCGCGCGCGCCGCTTGTTTTACATTCGAGAAGCTTCGTTGCACCCTCGCCGTCCCCCGCCATCATACGGCAAAGGTGCACGGTTACGGTGTTGAGTGCTTTCATAAAGGCCTTAAAGTCTTCGCCCTCTTCCGTGATTTCCGGATTTTCTGCAAGGCCGTTTGCGAGAACCGTTACCATATCGTTTGTAGAGGTATCGCCGTCAATACTCAGCATATTGAACGTTTCCTGAATATCCGAAGAAAGTGCTTTCTGGAGCATTTCCTTCGAAATAGCAGCGTCTGTGGTGATAAAGACAAGCATCGTAGCCATATTCGGATGAATCATACCGCTACCCTTTGCGATGCCGCCCATCCTGCATACCTTGCCGCCGATTTCAAATTCCACGGCGATTTCTTTTAAAATTGTATCTGTCGTCATAATCGCTTCGCTTGCGAAAACGCTGCCCTCTTCCGAAAGCCCTTCGGAAAGCGCGGGAATGGCCGATACAATCGGCTGGAGCGGCAGCGGCTGGCCGATAACGCCCGTGGAGGCTACCACAACGCTATCTCGAGGAATGGAAAGGGCGGAAGCTACAGCTTCGCTCATCTTTTCTGCAATTTCGATACCATCGGCATTACAGGTGTTGGCGTTACCGCTGTTGCAAATCACAGCCTGAGCAACCCCGTCGGCGATATGATTTTTAGTGACAATGAGAGGAGCACCTTTCACGAGGTTTTGCGTATACACCGCCGCGGCCGTGCAGGGTACCTTACTGTAGATAAGTGCCAAATCTCTCTTTGTTCTGTTTTTGCGGATGCCGCAATGAAGCCCGTTCGCTAAAAATCCTTTTGCGGCACAAACGCCGCCTTCTATGATGTGCATATTCATTCTCCTTTTCCCGTAAGACCCGTGTCCTCAGCCACGCCGAGCACGATGTTCATATTCTGAATGGCCGCGCCCGAAGCGCCTTTGCCGAGATTATCAAATCTTGCTGTAAGCACTATTCTTTCTTCGTTGCCGAGTGCCGTGATTTCCATATCGTCACGCCCCGAATATGCCGCAGCGGATAAG
The DNA here is from genome assembly GCA_045533905.1 of Clostridia bacterium. Taxonomy (GTDB): domain Bacteria; phylum Bacillota; class Clostridia; order UMGS1883; family UMGS1540; genus SIG447. Next base: position 70,968 of record JAZSIR010000013.1, on the reverse strand, counting down.
AAGCCGCCTTCTTCCGTTTCTTCTTTGAAATGTACCAGACCTTCGCGGTAGGCTTCTTTATACACGGCGTGGATATCGGAAAGTGTGCCGCAGAAATCTTTTTTGTGAAGCGGCACTGTAACTTCCATGCCGCTGTAAAAATCCCCTACAATCGGGCAGAAGGTGGGCACTTCCAAAAGCCCGCATACCGCCGCCATTTCGGGAAGGTGCTTATGCGACTGGGTAAGCCCGTACTGTCTGGGTGCGGAAAGGAGGGGCGAACGATTCGCGTCTTCATATTCGGCAATCATTTTCTTGCCGCCGCCGGAATATCCCGTAAGCGAAAAGCAGGATAAAAATGTATCCGGCTTTATCACCTTTGCGCGGACAAGCGGCTCGACGAGTGCGATAAAGCCGCTGGCATGGCAACCGGGGTTTGCAATGCGCTTTGCATTTTTTATTTTTTCTCTTTTTCCCGAAAGCTCCGGAAATCCATATGCCCAATTCACATTTGTGCGGTGGGCCGTGGATGTATCAATCACCACGGTTTCGGGGTTTTCAAGAAGCGATACGGACTCTATCGCCGCCGCATCCGGAAGGCATAAAAATACGATATCGGCGCTGTTTACTGCCTCGCGGCGTGCCTCTGTATCTTTACGGAGTTCCTCCGGAAGGCGCAAAAGCGTGATGTCCTCTCTTTTTTCCAGTCTTTCATAAATACGCAGGCCCGTTGTTCCGGCGCTGCCGTCAATAAATATTTTTGCCATGCAAAAGGTCCTTTCAATGCATAATTTTCAAGCCACTTGCATATTATAAACGTTTTTTTCGCGATTGTCAAGCGTTTTTTGAGAATATTTATTCATTTTTTATAAATTTTTATGCATTATATGCATTAATGAATGCGCGCATCTCTTCTTCAGCCCGTAAAACCTCATCCAAAAACTCGGATGCACTCACTCTTTCCGTGCCCTGCCCAAACACAATAATCTGCTCAAGTCTGTCGGAAGTGGCCACGCGCACGCGGTAGTGCTTCACAAGCTCACGTGTGGTTTTTTCGATATAGGCATCCGCCGTTTCCGCTTCCTTTGTATATACAACGCTGATGCCGTGCACCTTCTCAACTTCGCGCACCGCGCCGCGCACGCGATACGCATCAAACACCACGATGACATTATTTTTCCGCATTGCCTGATAGTTACAAAGGCGCTCGATTATATGTGCCCGCGCGATCTCAAGGTTCTCTTTTGCAATTTCAGAAAGCGACTCCCACGCGAAAATAATATTGTAGCCATCCACCAGAAGATATTCGGGTCCCATAGGCCTCTCTTTCCCTTTATAGGTCGCTTCCGGTTTTTTGGGCGTGCGAAGGACATCGGGCATTCTTCTTTGCACCTTGCCGTAGGTGCGCTCATAAATAGCGAGAAGTGTTTCATCATCCGCCGCGGCGCGCGGTCGGCGGACGGGGGCTGCCGCCTTTGCCTCTTCCTCTTTCTGCTTTGCAATGCTTTCAATATGCATATGCGAAAACACCTCGTTCCACGGCACAAGGTACCCTGCGCCGTGCGAGCAAAAGACGGAATCCGCGCTGTTTGCCGTATCCGCATCTGCCCGGTAGCCGATTTCTTCTATAACCCGGGGTGCTTCCGGGCATGTGTCATACCCTGCGAATGTGCAGGAAAGGCGTCCACGACCGCGCGTATATTCGAGCACCTTCGCGTGATATTCGCGCATTTTGGAAACAGGAGCGCGGCCACGGACCACGCTTTTCTCCTCGCCCACCTCAGGCGCCCGAAGCTCTGCGCCCATCATCTCAAGCTCCGTCAGCGCGCGGCCGAGTGCATCCCGCGGCACTTCGAGCACAAATGCATACCACGGTTCCAAAAGCTCGCTTTCTGCCTGCATAAGCCCCTGCCGCACGGCACGGTAGGTGGCTTCGCGGAAATCGCCGCCCTCGGTGTGCTTATTATGCGCACGGCCCGAAACGAGAGTAATTTTCATATCTGTTATGGGCGAGCCTGTCAGAACGCCGACGTGTGTTTTTTCCGCAAGATGCGTTAAAATGAGCCTCTGCCAGTTTTTGGCGAGAAAATCCTCGCTGCAATCGGATGCAAAGGTAAGGCCCGAACCGCGTTTTCCCGCCTCGAGCAGAAGGTGCACCTCGGCATAGTGCCGAAGCGGTTCAAAATGCCCGACACCCTCCACTGTATTTTTGATAGTTTCTTTATATATAATGCTGCCGTTTGTAAATTCCACCAAAAGGCCAAACCGCATTTCCAAAATCGATTTTAATACCTCGAGCTGCACCTCGCCCATAACCTGTATGTCAATTTTTTGAAGGAGCGGATTCCATAGGACATACATCCTCGTCTCTTCTTCGGCGAGCTTTCGGAAAATGGCGAGTGCGGAAAGGACATCGGTTCCTTCCCGAAGCTCTACGGCATAGGTTAGGACGGGTTCGGATAAAAGCGCAGGATCCGATTCCTCTGTACCGAGGCCCTCGCCCGGGAATGTGCCGGGAAGGCCGGGAATGGCACAGATGCTTCCTGCGGCGGCTTCCTGCACCCGCAAAAACTTTGCGCCCGAGTATATGCGGAGTTCGCTGACCTTGCTCTTCCAGTTTTCCCCTTCCAAAACAGTTCTGACCGGGAGACTGCCGCCCGTGATTTTCATATAGGTGAGGCGACCGCCTTTTTCATCCTCCGCAATTTTGAACACCTTGGCACCAAATTCGGCAGGATATACTTTCTCCTCGGTAAAGCTGCATACGCCCTCGAAAAATTCGCGGACGCCTTCATTTTTAAGCGCCGACCCGAACCAGACAGGGAAAACCTCGCGCGCAGCTACCGCGGCGGCAATAGCCGTATCGGGAATACTGCCGTTTTCCAGAAACGTCTCCAAAAGAGGGGCTGACTGCATCGCCACATTTTCAAAAAAAGCTTCGTTTTCCTTGCCAAATGGGACAGCGGCGGGCGAAAGCCTTTCGTTGATTTCCGCCATAACGGCTTCTTCGGAGGAAGAGGCAATGTCCATTTTATTTACAAAAACAAAGGTAGGTACATTGTAGTGCCCCAGCATTTTCCATAGCGTTTCCGTGTGGCTCTGCACACCCTCCGCCCCGCTTATCACCAAAATGGCATAGTCTAAAACGCGGAGGCTTCGCTCCATCTCCGCGGAAAAATCGACATGGCCGGGCGTATCGAGAAGTGTAATTTCCTCCGCATCCGTCGATAACACCGCCTGCTTTGAAAAAATAGTAATGCCGCGGGCGCGTTCCAGGCTGTCCGTATCTAAAAAGGCGTTTTTGTGATCCACACGCCCGAGACTGCGGATGGCGCCCACCGTATACAAAAGCCCTTCCGAAAGCGTGGTTTTCCCCGCATCCACGTGCGCTAAAATTCCGACTACCAACCGTTTCATTCCGTACCCCACAGTTTCAGCGCGCCTATTCTAAAACGCGCATTTTATTCTTTTCTTATTATATAGGAAAGCTGCTTTCGTTTCAATAGTTTTTCGTTTTTTACCTGCACCCTTCTTCTTTTTTAGAAAATTATCATAAATTTTAGAAAAAAACTTGTAAAATCCGCAAAAATGTGGTAGACTACTGTATATGAAATATTTAGGGAGGTGCACGCTATGAAAATGGCATTTACGATTATACATATAGTCGTTGCGGTATGTCTTACTGTGGTAGTTCTTCTGCAAAACGGTAAAGACGCAGGCCTTTCCGGCACAATCGCCGGCGGAAATTCCGACAGCTTCTTCGGTAAGAACCAGGGCAGAACGCTGAACGGTATCCTGGAAAAATGGACCGCAATTCTGGCTGTATTGTTCATCATTCTCTCTGTTGTGCTTGCAGTCGCATTCAAATAAGTGCTTCGCAAACAAAGAAGACTCGGGCTGTCGCATTTTATGCAGAGTGTTATGCATTCTGTAGCCTTTGCGGCAGCCTCTGTAATTTCAGGAGGTTCCCTTTGAACAGGAAGGAAAAGGTTTTTGCATTTTTGAAGGAACAGGCCGCGGTGCCGCTTTCCGCGCCGGAGATCGCTATGCTCCTCTCCGTACCAAAGCGTGATGAGGCAGAACTTCGGCTGATTCTGGAAGAACTGACACTGACGGGCGAGATTACCTGCCACCGCGGCAGATACGCTGCGAAAAAGCCCGCCTCCACCGAGGCAGTTCTCTCTGCCATCCTTCTTGCCCACGGGTTTCCTGCCTCGTTCCCGCCCGAGGCTGCGGCCGCGGCGGACAGAGTGCCCATCGCCGTCACAAGCATTGAAGGGCGGCGGGATTTACGTTCCCTTTTAACCTTTACGATTGACGGCGCCGATGCCCGCGATTTTGATGACGCTATTTCCATTTTGGAACAAGACGCAGGATATCGCCTTTTTGTACACATTGCAGATGTAGCGCACTATGTAAAGCGCGGCTCTGCCATCGACCGCGAAGCGTACGCCCGCGGCACAAGCTGTTATCTGCCCGCGCGCGTGGTGCCGATGCTCCCGAAAACGCTTTCAAACGGCATTTGCAGCTTAAACCCCGGGGTAGACAGACTGACGCTTACAACGGAGATGTGCCTTGATAAAACGGGGAAACTTTTATCCTTTGAAGTGTATGAAGCCGTCATTCGCTCAGACTATAGACTTATCTATGAAAATGTATCCGCTTGGCTCGACGAAGGCCACGCGCCCCGAGAATTTGCCGAAGTTTTTCCTGCGCTCGAGCTTTTAGATGCGCTTTCCGCTTCTCTCTCCGCCAAAAGGCACGAGAAGGGGGCCATTGATTTTGACCTTCCCGAGGTCGAGGTAATGCTTGATGCGCACGGCAGGGTTACGGGACTTACCAAACGTGAGGAAGGCCGCGCCGCCAAAATGATTGAAAATGCGATGGTTCTTTGCAACCGCGTGATTGCGGAATATGTTTTCCACCTCGGCGCACCTTTTATATACCGCGTGCACGAAGCACCGGACGAAGAAAAACTTGAAAATCTTACTGTGGCGCTCGCCTCGCTATCCCTTTCCCTTCCGGGAAAGTTTTCAGGGCAGAAGGCCGCGGCACTTTTAGAAAATGAAGCGGGAAACGACCGCGAATACGTCGTCAAAATGCTTCTTCTCCGCGCTATGATGAAAGCGCGCTACAGCCATGAGAATACAGGGCATTTCGGGCTTGCCCTTTCACACTACTGTCACTTTACGTCTCCCATAAGACGGTATCCCGATCTTTTCTGCCACCGTGTGGTCAAAATGATTTTAGAGGGCAAAAACCCCGCATCGCTTTTGGCGAAAGCACAGCGCGTCGCCGCCTTTTCCTCGGAGCGTGAGGAAGCAGCTGTGGAAGCGGAACGCGAGGCTGTGCGGTATCTTATCTGCCGCCATATGGAAAATTTTGTGGGCGAAACCTTTGAAGCCGTAATTTCTTCGGTTCTCGATTTCGGCTTTTTCGTAACGCTTCCAAACCTTGCGGAAGGTCTTGTGCATGTACGGGATCTTCAGGATGATTATTATATGTATGATGAAAAAACGCTTTCTCTTACGGGGAAACGAAGCGGGATATCGTACCGCCTGGGCGAGGCGGTCACTGTGCAGCTTGCACGGGTAGACAGTGCCCTTTCCCGCATTGATTTTATACTGAAGGAGGACACGGAAGATGGAGAAAATCATCGCACAAAACAAAAAAGCAAGGCATGATTATTTCGTAGAAGAAACATACGAAGCCGGCATCTCCCTGTCCGGAACGGAAGTGAAATCCATTCGCGGCGGCGGTGTTTCCTTAAAGGACTCCTATGCCACCGTGCGCGACGGTGAGGTATTTGTGCTCGGTATGCACATAAGCCCTTATGAGCAGGGCAATATTTTTAACAAAGACCCTCTTCGTGACCGCAAGCTTCTTCTCCACCGCGGCGAAATTCGCCGCCTCCACAGCGAGGTTATGCGCGAAGGCTATTCGCTCATTCCGCTCGACCTGCATTGGAGCGGCTCGAACGTGAAGATGACGCTTGGTCTTTGCAAGGGTAAAAAACTCTACGACAAACGCGAATCCGCAGCCATACGCGACGCGACGCGGAATATGGACAGAGCGATAAAGGAGCAGGCACGATGAAGGCGAAAGTATTTTCGGTTTTGCCCGGCTCCGATGCGGAAGCCGCGGGCATTATGCCGGGGGACTATATTGAAAAAGTAAACGGGCATGTGCCGGAGGATGAACTTGATTTTCGCTTCTATGCGCTCTCGGATGAAGTAACGCTCTCCGTTTTAAAGGCGGACGGCAGCCGCGAAATCATCACGATTGAAGAGCCGGAAGCCGCGGATATGGGCATCTCCTTCGAAAGTGCGCTTTTTGGCAATGCCAAAAGATGCTCGAATAAATGTATTTTCTGTTTTATTGACCAGCTGCCGAAAGGACTTCGTGACACGCTCTATTTTAAAGATGACGATGCACGCCTTTCCTTTTTGACAGGGAACTATATAACGCTTACGAATGTGCGCGATGCCGATATTGAGAAAGTTATTCGTATGCGGCTTGAGCCTATCAATATTTCCGTACATACCACAGACCCGGACCTTCGCTGCAAAATGCTAAAGAACCGCCATGCAGGGCGTGCGCTTCGGCATCTTAAAACATTGTACGAAGGACGAATTCATATGAACGGGCAGATTGTGCTCGTGCCGGGCGTCAATGACGGCGCGGCGCTTGACAAAACGATTTCGGATCTCGCGGCGCTCTCGCCCTATATGACAAGTGTTTCCGTAGTGCCCGTCGGAATTACGAAATTTCGCGACCACCTTCCACAGCTTACACCTTTTACAAAAGAAAGTGCCACGGCCGTTTTGGAAAAGGTTTCCGCCTGGCAGGAAAAGCTTCTTTCGGAAATCGGCACACGTTTTATCTATGCGGCGGACGAATTTTATCTTCTCGCCGGTAGAAACGTGCCGCCGGATGCAGAATACGAAGGCTACGCGCAGATTGAAAACGGCGTAGGTCTTCTTCGAAGCCTTGAAGATGAATTTATGGAAGCGCTTTCCGAAAATCCGGTGGCAGACGCGCGGCATGTTTCTATTATCACGGGCGTTGCCGCCTATCCGCTTCTTTTAAAGCTCGCAGACGCGGCTATGGAAAAAAGCCCTGCGCTTACCATTGACGTGCACCAAATAGAAAACCGATTTTTCGGGGAGAAAATTACGGTGGCAGGTCTTATCACAGGGCAGGATATCGTAGCGCAGCTCGAAGGAAAAAATCTTGGCGCTGCCGCCTATATTCCCTCCTCTATGCTTCGAAGCGGCACGGATGTATTTTTAGATGATATGACTGTTCCCGCGCTTTCCGAAAAGCTTGGCACGCCCATCTTTTCGGTAGAATGCGGCGGCAGAGATTTATGGAATGCACTCAGAAAGGACGAAAACGGATGTCAAAACCGATTATAGCGGTTATCGGCCGCCCGAATGTGGGAAAATCCACGTTATTTAACAAACTTATCGGCAAGCGTCTCTCCATTGTGGAGGACACGCCCGGCATCACACGCGACCGCATTTATGCGGACGCGGAGTGGTTCGGCCGCTCTTTTTCCGTTGTAGACACGGGCGGTATTGAGCCTGCCGGAAAAGATGTGATTTTGCAGGAGATGCGCCTGCAAGTACAGCTGGCTATGGATACGGCGGACGTAATCCTCTTCATTACCAATCTCCACGAAGGGGTTACGGCAAACGACATGGAAATTGCCGCCATGCTCCAAAAATCGGGGAAACCGACAATTTTGGTAGTAAACAAATGCGATGCGCCGGGGGATACGCCCGTTGGCGTATATGAATTCTATTCACTCGGCATTGGCGACCCGTACCCCGTTTCGTCTCTCCACGGCATGGGTGTGGGCGATGTGATTGAAAAGGCGATGGAATTTTTCCCGCCTCTTGCGGAAGATGACGAGGAAGACGATACGATTAAGGTTGCCATTGTGGGCAAGCCGAATGCAGGTAAAAGCTCGCTTGTAAACCACATTCTCGGCGAAAACCGCATGATTGTCAGCGACATTGCCGGCACCACGCGCGATGCGATTGATAGCTTTTTCGAAAAAGACGGGCAGAAGTTTACGCTGATTGATACGGCCGGTATGCGCCGCCACAGCCGCGTGGACGATGCGGTGGAACGCTACAGCGTAATGCGCGCGATTGCGGCTGTGGAAAGATGCGATGTGGCGGTCATTGTAATTGATGCTGCGGCCGGTATTTCCGAACAGGATGCGAAAATTGCAGGCTATGTACACGAAGCCGGCAAAGCTTCCATCATTCTCGTAAACAAATGGGATTTAATCGAAAAAGAAACGAAAACCATGAAGGTTTTCGAAACGGGTGTATATAACATTTTGAGCTTTATGACATATGCCCCGAACCTTTTCATTTCGGCAAAAACGGGGCAGCGCGTAGACAAGCTGTTTCCGCTTATCACGAGTGTTTACCAGCAAAATTCTATGCGAATTTCGACCGGCGTCTTAAACGATATTTTAACAGATGCCACCGAAAAGGTGCAGCCGCCCTCTGACAAGGGCAAGCGTCTTAAAATTTACTACATTACGCAGGCGAGCACTAATCCCCCCACCTTTATTCTCTTTGTAAATGACCGTGAGCTTGCGCATTTTTCGTATATTCGCTATCTCGAAAACCGCATTCGCGAAACATTCGGTCTTACAGGCACGCCGCTTCGCTTTATTATCCGCGAGCGGCAGGAAAACAAGGAGTAGAAAGGACGGAAGGCTATGTTTTTAGTGATAAGTGCAGTTTTAGGCTATCTTCTCGGCAGTATCAGTAACGCCGTACTCATCTCCCGCGCACGCGGCACCGATGTCCGCACGCTCGGAAGCGGCAATGCAGGCGCCACGAACATTTTGCGAAATTTCGGAAAAGGCGCGGCGGCACTTGTGTTTCTCCTCGATATTTTAAAAGGTGTTGTGGCCGTTATCCTGGGGCGCTGTCTCGCAGGCGAATATGGTGGCTATCTTGGCGGCTTTATGTCCATCATCGGGCATAATTTTCCCATATATTTCGGTTTTCGCGGCGGTAAAGGCATTACCACCTCGCTTGCCGTAATGCTCACGGTGGCACCCGGTGCCGCCCTTCCGGCGTTTGTAATCGCAATTGTAGTAATGGCCGTTACGAAATACGTTTCGCTCGGCTCTATTTTAGGTGCATTTTTCTTTGGCGTATTGGCACTTTTTAGAAGTGAAGACATCTGGTTTTCCATCTTTGCGGTTGCCACTTCTCTTCTCGCCATCGCACGGCACGCCGGAAATATCAAACGCCTTATAAACGGGACAGAAAGGAAATTGGGAAAATGAAAATTTCGGTAATCGGCTCCGGCGGTTGGGGAACTGCCATCAGCGCCCTTTTAAGACGAAACGGACACGAAGTTTCGCTTTGGTCCTGGCAAAAGGAAGAAAGCGAAAATCTGGCAAAATATAAGGAAAACCGCGAATTTCTGCCGGGTATTCTTCTGCCCGAAGGAATCCGGTATACATATGACCTCGCCACGGCGAAAGATGCAGAGCTTGTGGTCATCGCAACGCCTTCAAAAGCGCTTCCCAAAACGGTAGAAAACCTCGCCCCCTATCTCGCGCCGGCCGTTCCCATTGTAAACCTTACAAAGGGCATTTCGGACTCTCTCGAGCGTTTCAGCGAAGTGATAAAGCGGCTTTGCCCCGGTCACCCCGTCGTTACCCTTTGCGGGCCGACGCATGCCGAGGAAGTTGGGCGTGAAATTCCCACCACGATTGTAGCCGCCTGTGAAGATGCGGCAGCGGCAAGAATGGTGCAGGACGTATTTATGAACGACCGTTTTCGCGTGTACACCTCCAAAGACTCTATCGGCGTAGAGCTTGGCGCGGCGCTTAAAAACGTAATTGCACTTTGTGCCGGCGTTATGGACGGTCTTGGCTTTGGGGACAATACAAAGGCGGCACTCATCACACGCGGCCTTGCAGAAATGACGCGTCTCGGCGTTGCCATGGGCGCGGATGCGGCTACCTTCTCCGGTCTTTCCGGTATTGGAGATTTAATTGTAACGTGCACAAGTATACACAGCCGAAACCGCCGCGCCGGTATTTTAATCGGGCAGGGCAAAACCGCGGAGGAAGCGATGGCAGAGGTACACATGGTTGTAGAGGGCGTATATGCCGCAGAAATGGCCTATAAGCTCGCCCAAAAGTACGACGTGGAAATGCCGATTGTATCAGCGGCATACGCAGTTCTTTTTGAAAACGCCTCGCCCCGCGATGCGGTACTCGAATTGATGACGCGTGACAAAAAGGCAGAAGCCTCGTTTTAAAACATACGTAAAAGAGCCTCTCCAAAATGGAGAGGCTCTTTTTATATCTTTTCTCTGCGCTTTTTTGCATCCCGTCTATTTTACCGCGACTGCCTTCTTCGGGCATAATTCCTGACAGCAGTAGCATTTAATGCACGCTTCGGGATGAATTTTGGCCTTCTTATCGACAATTGTGATCGTTTCCGCAGGGCACGCTCTCGCGCACTCGCCGCACCCGATGCACTTCTTCTCTAAAATTACGGGGCGGCGTTCTTTACGAAGGCGCGCTGCAAATGTACGCGGCAAAAGCTTTAAGAGACCTGCATCGCGGCTTGCCTTCGGCCGCTTGAATCGATGGGTATATTTTGCGGGGTCTTCGCCGATGACGGAAAGCTCCTTGGTAGTTTGCGGGCAAAGGCCGCGCTCGCGGCTTATGCGAACGGTATCCACTTCATCGGGCGCAAAGCCCATCATTTCGGTGCAAAGAAGATCCGCAGCGAAAGGATTGGCGCTTCCCAAAAGCGCGCCGACGCGCCGCAGCGTGCCGCCCGCAGGGCCATTCCCCTCCATTGCCACCACACAGTCGATAATATTGACACACGGCGCATTTTCAAGGCAAAGGTCTACAAGCATACCGCAAAAATCATCCTTTTTGGGGTATCTCGCGTGATATTCTGCCTTTTTTGCACCGGGAATGGAGCCGAATAAGTTTTTTACCGCCGCCGTCATATTGCAAAGCATATGTGTTTTCATACGGCCGATGCTGACGATAAGGTCAGCCTCTGCAAGCGGCGTAATAATGGGAAAGTCTCCCTTTCGGACGGAGGAAGTGTCAAGATTCAAAGTGGCACCCGACTCTTCTGCGGCTTTTTGCATACCCGTAACAACGTAGAGCTTTTCAAGGAGCTTTGCGCTGTAGAGACCGCCGGGGCTATCGGCAATCACAACCGATGCGCCACGTTTTACAAAGTAGGAAGCGGCAATCGATACAAGTGTGGGGTTTGCCGTAACGGCCGCCGAAGGCGGACGTTTTGCAAGAAGGTTTGGCTTTATGACGACCTTCTTCCCTTCCCACGCGTTTGAAAATTCGTTATCCTTAAGGATTGCTTCGAGCATGGGAATAAGCACAGCTTCTGCCTTTTCGCGGTTATAGCTTGAAAGTTTGGAGAGATAGACGCGGTTTGTAAGGGCGAGCGTGCGCTCCCCTTCTTTTTTACGCCACCATACCTGCTTTGCAAGGGTACTGATATCGAGAAGATGGCTGTTATCGCCGTCCACCAAAACGCTTGCCTTCTCCCCTTCCACTTCGAGCACTGTGACGGAAGCATTATCGCACCAGGCCTCGCCGGGCATTTGGGAAAGCGGAATACCACGTACCTTGCAAAGAAGCACTTTCACGGAGGTGCCGTGTGTCGTAATCACCACGTTTTTCCCCGCATACTCTTTTGCGATTTTCATAACAGCTCCGTATATGCGGTCCGCAAAATCGGTCATCCGCTCACCGCCGGGCATTTCGAGAAGATGGGGGCTTTCAAGCCAGTGCCCATAGCTTTCGGGAAAACGCACGGGCAAATCGTCCCACGGAACGTCCTCCCATTCTCCGCCGTGAATTTCGCGAAGGGCGGCATCTTCAAGAACCGGAAGCCCCTTGGAATCAGCTACGGCGTGCGCCGTCTCCCTCGTTCTTTTCATATCGCTCGAAAAAACAGCGTCAATATGTATATCCTTGAAATAGCCGGGAAGGCGTGCGATTTGTGCGCGGCCGTTTTCTGTAAGGTCAGAATCATACCAGCCGTGGAAATTTCTATCGACATTCCCTCTGGCCTCGCCGTGGCGCACGATATATACCTTTGTCATAAACTTCCCTCCGATTCTGAAAAAGGCAGGAGCCCATATGCCCTGCCTTTATCCATTTTGTTTTTCTCTTAAAATTTGAAGTACGCGCAAAAACGGCTCCGGAAGCGGTGCGGTAAAATGCATCTCTTCCCCCGTTTCGGGATGGATAAAGCCGATTTCGCCGGCGTGCAGTAGCTGCCCCGAAAGCCCGAAGCTTTCTTTTTTAACGCCATACGTTTTATCCCCCACGATAGGGTGGCCGCGATGGCGCATATGGACGCGAATCTGGTGCGTGCGCCCTGTTTCGAGTTTACAAGAAAGGAGCGTGTACTGCCCAAAGCGCTCGGCAACCGTAAAATGCGTTACGGCTTCTCTGCCGCCCGTTTTCACAACCGCCATCTTTTTGCGGTCGCGGCTGTCGCGCCCGATATCGGCCGATATGGTGCCGGAATCTTCTTTCACATTGCCGTGCACAAGCGCGGCATATTTTCTCGAAAGTGTTCGCGTTTTGAGCTGGTCGGAAAGATGACGGTGCGCCTTATCGCCCTTTGCCACCACCAAAAGACCGGTAGTATCTTTATCAATGCGGTGCACAATGCCGGGGCGCATTACGCCCCCGATTGCAGAAAGAGAATCGCCGCAATGATGGAGAAGGGCGTTTACAAGCGTATCCTCATAATTCCCTGCGGCAGGGTGTACCACCATACCGGCCGGTTTATTGATAACTAAAACGCTCTCGTCCTCATACACAATATCAAGGGGTATTTCCTGCGCCACCGTTTCGATTTTCACGGGGTCCGGAATCTGCACCTCAACCGTATCGCCCGCGCGGAGTTTATATCCCGGACGTACCGTTTTTCCGGAAACTTTTATATTTCCGTTTGCAATCAGTTCCTGCACATACGAGCGGCTAAGCTCCGTGTGCACCGCCGCGATGGCCTTATCGAGTCTTTCTCCCAAAAACGCTTCGTATTCCATTACTCAAAATCCGTACTCTTGAAAACATAGAGACAAAAGAGTGCCGCCCCGCACACGACGCAGATATCTGCGACGTTGAAGATGGGAAAGTTTATAAACCGCGCATCCAGAAAGTCCACAACGTGGCCGAGAAGAACTCTATCCACAAGATTTCCGATTGCGCCGGAAAGAATCAGTGCCACCGATGCCTGAAAGATTTTACTCTTCGGCTTTTTCACGAGAATCAGCGCGACTAACGCTACGATGATAAGAAGCGTTGCCACTATCAGGAACGGAACCTTTCCGCTTAAAATGCTGAAAGCCGCGCCGGTATTCGTTTTATAGGTAATATGGAAAACATCCTCTATGACCGGTATGCTTTCTCCAAGCTTCATATTTGCGGCAATGTATGCCTTTGTAAGGCGATCCGCCACAAATGTAATAATTCCCATACAGACAGGAAGATACGGCATTATTTTGTATTTCTCCTACTCTTTAATGATTTCGGTGCAGCGGCTGCAAAGGGTGGGATGCGCCGCGTCTGCCCCAACCGTCTTGCTGTAAAGCCAGCATCTTTCGCACTTTTCGCCTTCGGGCGTTGTAATTTCGACAGCGAGGCCTTCTGTTTCGCCTGCATATGCGCCCTCGGGTGCCGCACCTTCCGAAAGGGTTACGGAAGATACGATGAAGAGCGTCGGAAGTGTGTCGCCGAAGGTTTCGAGGAATGCCTTCATTTCAGAAGATACATAAAGGACAACACCTGCACCGACAGAGTTACCAATTTTCTTTTCGGCGCGTGCATTTTCAAGTGCCTTCGATACATCGGCGCGTACCTTAATGAAACGATCCCACTTTTCGGAAAGCTCGGCAGAGGCCGCGCCACGTGTTTTGGGCATATCGTTATAGAGTACGCTTCTCTCGTCGTCACCCTCGTTATGCGGCATAAACTGCCAGATTTCCTCTGTGGTGTACACAAGGACGGGTGCGAGAAGTCTTACAATCGTATCGAGAACAGCGTGCATAACCGTCTGTGCGGCGCGGCGGGCAGTGCTCGACGCTTTTTCTACATACAAGCGGTCCTTGATGATATCCAGATAGAAGTTACTCATATCTACAACGCAGAAGTTATGGATGGCGTGGTAGATAAGATGGAATTCGTAGTTTTCGTATGCAGACAGTACCTTCTCGGTCATCTCGTCAAGGCGCATCATAGCCCATCTGTCAAGTTCGTTCATTTCAGAGAGGGCAACGCTGTCCGTTTTCGGATTGAAATCGTGAATATTACCGAGAATGTAGCGTGCGGTGTTGCGGATTTTGCGGTATACTTCGGACATCTGCTTGAGGATTTCCTTGGAGATGCGCATATCCGTCTTAAAGTCGGCCGATACAACCCAAAGGCGCAGAATATCGGCACCGAAGTCCTTGATAATATCCTGCGGACTTACGCCGTTACCTTTGGATTTCGACATTTTCTGTCCGTCTGCATCCACGATCATACCATGTGTGATAACCGATTTATACGGTGCCACGCCACGGGCTGCAATCGAGGTGAGAAGCGAGGACTGGAACCAGCCTCTGTACTGGTCATTGCCTTCAAGATACAAGTCTGCCGGGAAACGGAGACCTTCTTTTACATCTAAAACGCCGGCGTGGCTCGAACCCGAGTCAAACCATACGTCCATAATGTCTTTTTCTTTTGTAAATTCGGTGCAGCCGCATTTGCAGGCTGTGCCCTTCGGCAGAATTTCGGAAGCGTCCACTTCGTACCAGGCGCCGCTTCCCTTTTCCTTAAAGAGAGCCGCAACAGCACGGATAGTATCGTCATTGATAAGCGCTTCACCGCAATCCTTGCAGTAGAAAATCGGAATCGGCACGCCCCAGGTTCTCTGACGGGAGATACACCAGTCTGTTCTGTCGACCACCATGCTGGAGATGCGTTCTTCGCCCCACTTCGGAATCCACTGTACCTTGTGAATTGCGTCTACCGCCGCATCCTTGATGCTGTCTACCGATGCAAACCACTGCTCGGTGGCACGGAATACAATCGGCTCATGGCAACGCCAGCAATGCGGGTACTGGTGGATGATTTCTTCGATGGCGTAAAGTGCGCCGAGAGAAGTCAGCTTTTCTTCGATGGCCGGGTTTGCCTTGGAGTAGTGAAGGCCCGAGAATTCGCCTGCAAGTTCGTTTAAGTAGCCCTTGCTGTCTACAGGAACTAGAATCGGGATTTCCTTGTAGGGACGGCAGGCCAAATAGTCCTCACCGCCGTGACCGGGGGCCGTGTGTACACAGCCGGTACCGGCATCGAGTGTAACATGGTCACCTACGATAACGAGAGAGGTTCTATCCATAAACGGATGGTTACAGGTAATATATTCAAGGTCACTGCCCCGATATTCACCAATCTTTTCGTATTCCGTGATTTTGCCAACGCGCATAACGTTTTCTACGAGTTCGTCTGCAATCACATACACTTCGCCGCCTGCGCGAACGAGGCTATACGTAAAATCGGGATTTACGGCGATGGCCACGTTACCGGGAAGCGTCCAGGTCGTAGTCGTCCAGATTACGAAGTATACGGGTTCTTTTACATCCGCGAAAAGGCCTTTATCGTCTGCTACGCGGAATTTTACGTAGATGGAATTCGTCTTATCTTCTTCGTACTCGATTTCAGCTTCGGCAAGCGCCGTTTCGCAGTCCGGGCACCAATAAATAGGCTTGAGGCCCTTGTAGATGTAGCCCTTCTTTGCCATTTCACCGAAAATTTCAATCTGTTTGGCTTCGAATTCCGGTGCGAGTGTGAGGTACGAATTATCATAATCGCCAAGGGAACCGAGGCGACGGATCTGGCTTTTCTGATTTTCCACGTATCCAAGTGCAAATTTCTTACATTCTTCACGGAAGGCAGAAACAGAAACCTCGCTGCGGTTGATGCCAAGCTTTTTGATGGCCTGGCGCTCAATCGGGAGACCGTGTGTATCCCAGCCGTGAATGTAAGGTGCGCGGAAGCCGCTCATATTCTTATAGCGAACGATGATATCTTTCAGCGTTTTATTCAGCGCATGGCCCATATGCATATCGCCGTTTGCATACGGAGGACCGTCATGCAGGATAAACAGCGGCTTATCGGCATTCTTTTCCATAAGGCCGCCGTACAAATCGTTTTCTTCCCATTTTTTCTGTGTTTCCGGCTCTCTTGTCGGCAAATTACCGCGCATCGGGAACTCGGTTTCGGGCAAATTCAGTGTTTTGCCATAATCCATAGTGTTCAATCCTTTCGGTTTAGTTCTCTGTCTCCTTGATAAGCGGAGAGGCTATCTGTGTGGCTTCCATCGGGGAGGGTGCGGCCACTTCCGGCACCACAATCTCCGGTACATACGGCACGGCCTGCTCATTTTCCTGTGCAACCATACCGTTTAATATTTCAATCTGGGTACGCAGCTGCGAAATGTTCCGTGCGGCAAACACACTGATATTCCGCTTCATATCAAGCTCCTTCTGGCTTTGGAGCTTTACGCTTTCTTCTGCTTCCTTCACAAGATAAGCGGCACGGGCTTCTGCCTCTTTGATAATATTCTGTGCCTTATCCTGCGCGGCACGAATGGCCGCATCGCTACTGGTCTGTGCCAGAAGAAGGGCATTCTGGAGGGCATCCTCCATCGTCTTATATTTGTCCACAAGGCCCTGCAGCATAGAAAGCTTATCTTTAAGGGCAATGTTTTCTTTGTAGAGTGTTTCGTAATCTGCGGTCAGCTCGTTGAAAACTTCCTCAACGTCCTCGCGCTTATAGCCACCCATAAAAGCGTTACCGAATTCTATTTTTTCGAGTTCAAGCGGTGTATACATAGCGTGTGCCACATCCTTCTTTTGTAAATTTATTCTTTTTTACTTAGAGTGTCCACGGGAAAAAGCCCTTATTCTTGAGCTCATCACGAACATCGCCTGCGATGCTCACATTATACGGCGCAATGAGGAAAATACCGCTGGAAACCTTCTGGATATTGCCTTCCAGTGCATATACAACGCCGCTTACAAAGTCTAAAACCTTAATGGCATCTTCCTTTGTAAGGTCTTCGAGATTTACAACCACTGCCTTCTTTGCCTTGAGGCGGTCTGCAATCTCACTGGCATCTTCGTATGTTGCCGGCTGCAAAACGGCAACCTCGAGCTGCGTGGTAGCCGTCATACTAACAACCCTACTTGCGGCCGGTGCTGCCGGCGCCTTCGCACGCATCATACCAATCGGTTTTACGTCCGGTTTCAATCTTTCCGGTTCGTCTTCAAAGTCGAATTCTTCAAAATCGTCCTCTTCGCTGCCAAAAATCATTTCGCCGAGTTTTCCAAAAATCTTTGCCATTTTACTGCTTACCTCCATATTCTCTATATCCAAATATTGCACTTCCGATTCTTACAATATTTGCACCCTCTTCAATTGCGGCCGTATAGTCGCCGCTCATACCCATGGAAAGATATTCCATACGGCAGTTTTCAAATTTTTCCGTCCGGAGCGTTTCAAAAAGCGTACGCATTTTTTCGAAAGCCGCACGCACCGCGCCCTCTTCCTTCGTGTTCGGCCCGATTGTCATAAGCCCGTCAATCTGCACATTCTTCCGTTTTTCGTTTTCTTCGATGATCGGCCTTGCCGCCGAGAAAGGCATTCCGAATTTACTTTCTTCTCCCGAGGCGTTGATTTCAAGAAGCACATGTGCGCGGATGCCGTGCTTTTGAGCCTGCCGCTCAATTTCATCCAGAAGCCTTGCAGAGTCTGCGGCGTGAATCAGTGCCGCTTTATCGATAATATATTTTACTTTATTGGTTTGCAGGTGCCCGATAAAATGCCAGGTGGCGCCTTGTATTTTATCATATTTTTCTACAAGCTCCTGCACGCGGTTTTCGCCGATATGGGAAAGACCAAAGTCTACCGCCGTCTGCATTCTTGCCGGCTCCACCGTTTTGGTAGCGCCGAGAAGAATGATCTCCTCAGGCCGTCTGCCGGCTCTTTGGGCTGCCGCTGCGATTTCACTTCTTATTTTTTCCAGATTTTCCTGTATGGGCATTTTTTCCTCCCATCAGTATACCACCGTATCGTAAAGCCCAAGCTCTGTGGCTTCGCCTTTGCGGATGATGGCATATTCCTCACCTGTGTAGGAAACGTCAGTCTTCTTAAAGACCTCTTCCGTCACAGTTTTTACATACACACCGGTCTCGCCGTCTTTTTCTTCGATGGCCTTTTTCGGAATGCGCAGGCCTTCATACCGCGCAATGATGACATCCGCCGTGATTCGCCGGCACTGTACAAGGCCTTCCGGTGTGCGGTTGGACGAAAATACAACAATGCACTTTCCGTCTGTCTCCTCCGAGATTTCTAAAATCTTCGCTTTTTCCGTAGCCCCGCCACATTCATAAAGTCTGAGGGACACCGTCTGTCCCGGAGAAAGTCTTTCACAAACGGCCGCATCCACCTCTGCAGCGGCGCGCCATTCTGCATTATATAAAACCTTGCAGCCACTTTTTTTCTCCGTCTCGCGCGCTGTAAGCTCCCGGAATGCTTCTACCGTAAGCCCTTCGGCTGCTTTTGTGGTCATATCGTCTTCCAACCCGTCCGTACCGAGAAGCAACGTGCCTGCGCGGGGACTGTAAATTTCTTTGATGCTGTTGCCAAAGCCTGCCGAAAGACTCTTTTGCCGTTCCTCCAAAAGCGCAATCAGCTTGTCCCTTTGCCCGTCCGCCGCGCTTTTCTCATCCTTGGCAATGAGAAGCTCATCCTTTAAGGCGCTGACTTTTTTCATATCGCCCCGGCTGGCCGCCGCGGATATAAGTGCGGAAACGGTGGAAATTTCCTCGTCGGTCCGCACGGTTTCCGTGTAGTTTT
Source organism: Clostridia bacterium (assembly GCA_045533905.1). Classification (GTDB taxonomy): domain Bacteria; phylum Bacillota; class Clostridia; order UMGS1883; family UMGS1540; genus SIG447. The sequence goes on along the minus strand of JAZSIR010000013.1, from coordinate 52,037 downwards.
CGTCTGCGCTCCGGTTTTTAAGCCTTGTGAGGCGATCCTGAATCCGCAGAAATTCGTGCAGTGCACCCTCGTCCGTATCCCCTGTCAGAAGGGCGCCGATGCGGGCGCCGCGATGCACGCGCTCCCCGTCCGGCACGGTGGGGCGCAAAACGCCGTCACCCGCGCCTTCAATCACCGTCTCGTCCTTAAACAGATACAAGGTGGTGCCGAAGGTATCCTCCATCGCGCCATACTGCGCAATGAAAGAGTTGTTCCGCCCTAAAAAGAGCGACACGATATTCCATAAAGCAAACAGAAGTAATATGGCTATGAGCAGAATTTTTACATTCTTTCGCATACTGTTTCTCCCTATCCGTCTGCCCGTGCAGAAAACTTCTCTATACATTCCGCCGCAAGGCTCTCTACATCTTTTTGTGCATCCAGCCAGACGATGGAAGGGTTCTGCCGAAACCACGTCATCTGCCGTTTGGCAAGGCGGCGCGTGTTCCGTTTGATAAGCTCGACAGCCTCCGCCATCGTGGCTTTCCCCTCCAAAAACCAGATGAGTTCTTTATACCCCACCCCCTGGAGAGAAGTATGCTTTTTCCCGCGGAGCATCCGGTAGATTTTTTCCACTTCCGGAAGGAGCCCCGCCTCGAGCATTTTGTCAACACGCCTATTTATTCTATTATACAAAATTTCTCGTGGGAGTTCAAGAGCAAATACAAAATAATCGTAAATTTTTTCCGGTTTTTTTCTGAGATGTTCTGTTTTTGTTTCGCCCGTGGTGTAATAGATTTCAAGGGCACGCAAAATCCGCCGTTTTTCGTTGGGATGCAGCTTCGCAGACGCCGCAGGGTCAATGCTTTCGAGAAGCGAAAACATCGCCTCGCCGCCCTTTTCTTCCCATTCGTTCTCCATGCGCTCGCGCACCCCGGGATCAAAGGAATTTTCGGAAAGCGGGCGGTTTTCCGCCACCGTGTCAATATACAGCCCCGTGCCGCCTGCCAGAATAGGAATATGCCCGCGTGCGTGTATATCTGAAATAGCTGCATGCGCAAGCCTTACAAACTGTTCGAGCGAAAAATCGGTATCTGCCGGAACAACATCCAGAAGATGATGGGGAACGCCGTCTTTTTCCGCTTCGTCCGGCTTGGCGGTGCCGATATTCATATCTTGGTATACCTGCATCGAGTCGGCCGAGACAACCTCGCCGCCGATGCGCTTTGCAATTTCTATGGCCAGTGCCGTTTTGCCCGAGGCCGTAGGCCCTGCAATAACCAAAAGCGGAATCATACGTTCACCTCCCTATCCGTGATTTTTCGCTGTTGCCGCTATTGCGGCAATCTCGATTTCTTTTGCGCCCATTTTGCGAAGAAGGCGGGCGCAGGCCTGCATCGTAGTGCCTGTTGTGATAATATCGTCCACGAGAAGAACTTTCTTACCGCGTATATCGACGCCGTTCTTCTCTGCATACACCTTGAAAGGTGCTGTCAGCCTGTCCTTCCTGCGGTAGCGGGACTGCGGTCGGGTGTGCTTCGTCTTCCGGAGCGTCCCCTCCACAGGCACGGACCAGAGCATACCGAGCTCCTTAGCAAGAAGCTCCGCCTGATTATAGCCGCGCTTTCCGCGCCTGATAAAATGCATCGGCACAAAGGTAATTACATCCGGCCTCTCTGCGCCCTCTTCTTTGAGTTTCATAAGGAGAAAGGCCGCATAAGTCTTTGCCCGCGCACGCTTGCCGCGGAATTTGAAGCCGAGAATGGATGCGCGCACCGCATCCTTATAGATAAAAGGCACATAGGCCTTTTGAAATGCCCGTTTCTTTTTGCGACAGGCAGGACAGAGCTTCTCTCCGTACACCGTGTCAAGCGGTGTGCCGCACACGCGGCAGGCACGCTTATTGTACGAGATTTCGGCAAGGCAGTCCCTGCAAACCGCAAAGTTCTCATTTTCCAGAACCTCTTCACAGAATATACATTTCGGCGGATATAAAAGCCGCAAAAGAAAGCGCTTCATACGAATATCCCCCGGATTTTTTCGGAAAGACCGGAAAATCTTTCTACCTGCCGGTTATTGGCGATCATCGTTTCCATCACGCTCTCGCGCCCTACCAAAACCACAAGCTTTTTGGCGCGGGTAACAGCTGTGTACAATAAATTTCGGCTCATCAGAAGCGGTGCGCACGGGAACTGCGGGATGACCACAACGTCAAACTCGCTCCCTTGGGATTTATGCACCGTGACGGCATACGCCATTTCGAGCTCCTCCAGCTGGCTGAAATCATAGCGGACAAGCCGTTCCTCGTCAAAAAGAACCTCCATATACTGTCCTTTTGTGTAAATGGAATGAATGACGCCCACGTCGCCGTTAAAAACACCGCAGCCCTCTTCGTCCCTGTCAAGCGACCGCCAGACGATATCGTAATTATTGCGGATTTGCATAACCTTATCGCCCTCACGGAAAACAGTTTCGCCCATAATTTTCTCTTCCTTTTTGGCATCGGGCGGGTTGAGCCGCGCTTGCAGGGCGCGGTTTACGACATTTACGCCGAGCTGTGATTTCCGCGAAGGACAAATGACCTGTATTTGCCCCATCGGAGAAACGCCGTACGCCCTTGGAAGGCGCGCAGACACAAGCTCGCACACCGTTTCCAGAATACCTTCGGCATCTTCGCGGTGTACAAAGAAAAAGTCTTTTTCTTTTTGGTTTACTTCGGGAATTTCCCCCGCATTTATTTTATGGGCACCGACTACGATCATACTCTCTGCCGCCTGCCTGTAAATCTCCGTAAGCCGTACCGACGGAATTGCATCGCTTTTCAGAATATCGCGAAGTACATCGCCTGCGCCCACGGAAGTGAGCTGGTCAGCATCCCCCACAAGCACAAGACGTGCGCCCGGTTTCAGCGCTTTGAGGAGGGCGTGCATTAGGAGAATATCCACCATACTCATTTCGTCCACAATTACGACATCTTCCTCCAAAGGGCACTCCTCATTCCGGCCGAAAACCTGCCTTTCCTCTTCTCCGCCGTAATTTAGCTCCAGAAGGCGGTGAATCGTTTTGGCTTCCATACCGGAGGTTTCTGCCATACGCTTTGCGGCGCGTCCTGTCGGCGCACAAAGCGCAACCGCGGCCCCCACCTCGGTCATCATTTCAATAATAGCGTTTATAACCGTTGTTTTCCCCGTGCCAGGACCACCGGTTATGACGGAAACACCGTTTTGCATAGCCATATAACACGCCTCACGCTGTCTTTCCGAAAGCGTGATGCCGGCTCTTCGCTCTGCCTGCGATACAGCAGTCTCCATCGGGATGCCAGTCCCCGTTTTGCCGCTTCGCATTACCGCATACAGCCTTCGTGCAACGCCCATTTCCGCGTGGAAATACAGAGGCAGGTATATCCGCGGCGCATCGCCCCCTTCGCGCATCAGTTTGCCTGAAAGAAGCATCCCCGTCACGGTGCTTTGAATCTGTGCCGCCGCAACTTCCAGAATTTCCGCCGCGCGGGTCAGAATCATCGCCTCCGGCAAAAACGTATGCCCGTTTGCAGCATACTCCGAAAGTACGTATAAAACGCCGTTTTCAAGACGTGCCGCGTTATCGTGCGCCACACCCATCTGCATTGCAATTTTATCGGCCGTTTTGAAGCCGATGCCGTCCACCTCGCATAGAATGTACGGATTCTTTTCGATTTTATTTTGTGCCTCGGCACCAAATTTCCGAAATACGCGCACGGCGAAATTCGCCGTTACGCCAAACGGCTGCAGGAACATTACAATGCTCTGCACCGCCTGCTTTTCGAGGAGCGACGCCCGCATTTCCTCCGCTTTTCTTAGGCTGATGCCGCGGATTTTGGCAAGTTTCTCAGGATGATCCCGCATAACATCGAGCGCATCTTCCCCGAATTTTTCGACGATTTTCTGCGCCGTAGCGGGGCCTATCCCCTTGATGATGCCCGAGGAAAGATACTGGAGAATCTGGAGCCTTCCGTGCGGCAGAATTTTTTCGCATATTTCCACACGGAACTGCTCGCCGTACTCGTGATGGGTTGTCCACGTGCCCGTAAGGCGCACCCCTTCCCCCGGCGCGATACCCGGCATAATGCCGACAGCCGTAGAAAAAACCCCTTCCACGTCAATATCGCAAACGGTATAACCGTTTGCGATATTCTGATAAATAATCTCTTGTACAACGCCTTCTATGACGAGAAGCTCGGCCATAAACCTTGCCTATTCCTTTCTCCGCACCCCGTACCTTCTGCACAGAGTCGAAACATATCGTTCTTCTCCGCCCCGTATGTAAATCCGGGCATCCTTAAAATAACGTTCGGAAAGCCACCGCGCCATTGCCACGGTGTTCTCCACGCTTTCTGTCTGTTCTTCTCCGCCTATGATAATTTCCACATCGCCCTCGGCGGGTCTACCTGCGGCGTACAGAAGAATGTACACCACAGCCGCTATGCAAAGCGAAATGATGAGCGGAATTATATACTGCATCAGCATACCTCTCGCCTCCCGGTTTTATAGTATGCAGATGCGCCTTCTTTTGTGTTTAGTCGCGTGCGGCCTTCGTGAGTGCTTCCACCATATCGAGCTTCTCCCACGGATATTCCGCATTGCCGAAGTGGCCGTATGCGGCCGTTGCCGCATAAATCGGGCGCAGAAGCCCGAGCGTTTCAATCATACCGTCAGGACGGAGGTCAAAGAGTTCGTCCACAATCGCGGCAAGTCTTTCTTCCGAAATTTTGCCCGTGCCGAAGGTGTCTACGCGAAGGGAAACAGGGCGTGCCACACCAATGGCATAGGCTGCCTGCAGCTCGCACTTATCGGCAAGGCCTGCTGCTACGATGTTTTTCGCGATGTAGCGCATCATATAGGCCGCAGTTCTATCTACCTTCGTAGCGTCCTTGCCGGAGAGCGCACCGCCGCCGTGGCGGGCATAGCCGCCATACGTATCGACAATGATTTTTCTGCCGGTAAGGCCTGTATCCCCGTGCGGGCCGCCGATTACAAAACGTCCTGTCGGGTTTATAAATACCTTTGTATTTTCATCCATAAGTTCCTTCGGGATAATCGGAAGTACAACCTCTTCTAAAATTTCTTTGCGAAGGGTTTCAATCGGAACATCCGGATCGTGCTGCGAAGAAATGACAACAGCCTCCACGCGCACGGGCTTATCTCCGTCGTATTCTACCGTAACCTGGCTCTTGCCATCGGGACGAAGGTAAGAAAGTATACCTTCCTTGCGCACATCCGTAAGCTTTCTCGCGAGTGCATGGGCAAGGGAAATGGGAAGCGGCATAAATTCTTCCGTTTCGTTGCAGGCATAGCCGAACATAAGGCCCTGGTCGCCGGCGCCGTGCTCTTCGCGCCCTTCGGCTTTGGCTTCATACGAGCGGTCTACACCCATAGCAATATCGGGCGACTGTTCACGAATGCAGTTTAAAACGGCACAGGTTTCCGAATCGAATCCGTATTCCGTTTTGTCATACCCAATCTCGCGAATCGTTTTTCTTGCAATATCGGCGATATCCACATAGCAGTTTGTGGTGATTTCGCCCATGACCATCACAAGGCCCGTTGTTGCCGTAACTTCGCAGGCAACGCGCGCGGCGGGGTCGTTTTTCACGATTTCATCTAAAATGCTATCCGAAATACGGTCGCACAGTTTATCCGGATGCCCTTCTGTTACCGATTCCGATGTAAAATAATGTCTCATAGTAAATTCCTCTCTTTCGCAAACTGTGTTAAAACAGTTGTATAATCCATTTTATAATTTCTGTGCCAAATGTCATAATGCAACCTGCGCCAAATACGCCTGCTATGATGCTGGGAAGTGCAAAGCGATAGCGCAGATCGAGAAGTGCCGCGCAAAGCGCCCCGGTCCACGCGCCTGTGCCGGGAAGCGGAATAGCTACGAACAGAAAAAGCCCAAGTGCACTTCTTTTCATGATTTTATCGCGGTTTTTCTCGGTTTTCCGTTCCATCCAATGTGCAAACCAGCCGAGAATTCTCGTTTTTTTCAGGTAGCGGATGATGGGACGGGCTAAGAAAATAATGAGCGGCACGGGAATACAGTTGCCCAGCACAGCGCACAAGAATGTGCGAACCGGATCAAGCCCAAGTAACGCGCCGTAGGGAATAGCCCCACGGAGTTCCACAATGGGAATCATGGACATTAAAATAACCTGTAATTCTGCCGGGAAAACCTGTAATAATGCTTCCATACTTCACCTCATTTTTTTCTTCTTTTTATTATACCTTTTTTTCGCAGGCTTGTCAACCTTTTCCGAAGGTTTTGAAAGGAGTACGCTTCGAAAAAACTCCAAAATTTTTCAGGAAACCTCTTTCTTTTTTCCGCGAAATCCAGTATACTGTACATATACCAAAAAGGAGGTTTTTGAAAATGTTTCATATCGGTTGTCACCTGTCGGCTTCGAATGGTTTTCTCGCCATGGGAAAAGCCGCCCTTTCCATAGATGCAAACGTATTTCAGTTTTTCACAAGAAACCCGCGCGGCGGTGCGGCAAAGCCCATGGATCCTTCCGATGCGGCGGCGCTCGTAGCCCTCTCGAAGGAACATAACTTCGGACCGCTTCTCGCCCATGCGCCCTACACGCTAAACGCCTGCTCCAAAGACGAAAAAATCCGCGACTTTGCGTACCGCACATTCTGCGATGACCTCGAGCGCATGGAGTATCTTCCGGGGAATCTTTACAATTTCCATCCGGGGAGTCACGTAGGGCAAGGCATGGAAGTCGGCATCGAGCAGATTACGGATACGTTAAACCGTGTACTTACGAAAGAGCAGACCACCACGGTCCTTCTCGAAACGATGGCAGGAAAGGGTTCGGAAGTAGGCGGCCGTTTTGAGGAAATCCGTGCGATTATTGACGGCGTTACACTTTCCGACAAAATCGGCGTTTGTCTCGATACCTGCCATGTGCATGATGCCGGCTACGATATTGTGAATGATTTAGACGGCGTGCTTTCGGAATTTGACCGCGTAATCGGGCTTTCGCGGCTTCGCGCCATTCATCTAAATGACAGTATGAACCCCTTTGCAAGCCACAAAGACCGGCACCATAAAATCGGCGAAGGTGCACTCGGGTTTGACGCCATCACGCGTATTATTAACCACCCCGCCCTTTGCAATCTCCCCTTCTATCTCGAAACGCCGAATGAGATAGAAGGCTATGGGCGCGAAATTGCGGCGCTGCGCCGTGCGCGGCACGCGTAAGAAGGCCACAGATATTTTTCTTGCATTTTGCAACAAAATCGTGTATACTGATAGAAGAAAGGATGATCGGTATGGCATTCGATAAGGTTGCTTTTGGTGAACGGCTTCGCACAGTCATGAAGGAAAACGGGGATACCATCTATTCCCTTGCCGGGCATCTGGGCCTTCGGCCGAGCACCGTTTCGCGCTATAACAACGGCCAGTATGTGCCGAAAGCGCCTACACTGGAAATGATTTGCCGTCTTTATCATATAAGCCCCAACTGGCTTATGGGCGAAGATGTGCCGAAAACCCCTTCGTCTTCTGTTTCCGGGCGCAGTATCCCGGTTTTAGGCGAGGTGGCGGCCGGCATTCCCATCTGGGCCGAGCAAAACTATGACGGGCACATCGTGGTGGATGATGACGAGCATGTGGATTTTGCCCTTCGCATCCGCGGCGACAGTATGACGGGTGCGCGCATTTATAATGGCGACCTTGTGTATGTCCGCCGCACGCCCGAAGTCGAAAACGGCGAAATTGCCGTCGTGCTTGTGGATGGAGAGGCTACGGTAAAGCGTGTGTATGACTACCCCGAAAAACTCGTCCTGCGGGCCGAAAACGAAGCGTACGCTGATATGGTGTACCCCAAAGAGGAAGGCCACACTCTTTCCGTTTTAGGAAAGGTGATCTTTGTAAAAGGGCGTGTGGAATAGACCGAACTATATTTGGAAAGGCAGAAAGATAAAATGCTGAAACAACCCGAGACGCTTGACGCTTTATACCGCGTACTGATTTCTTTGAAAACCGAAGAAGAGTGCGAAAAATTTTTAGAGGATTTATGCACAAAACCCGAGCTGCACTCTCTGGCGCAGCGTTGGAGCGTGGCAAAACTTTTGCATGAAGGAAAAACCTTTAACGAGATTATGACGGAAGTGGGCGCTTCTTCTGCGACCATCTCCCGTGTCAACCGCAGCCTTGTATACGGCAGCGGCGGCTACCGCGATATGCTGGAAAAACAGAAATAATTTTCGCGCTTTTGCGAGGAGTTCGTAAAAGCGTGTTCTTATGAGGAGTATTCTATGGGTAACTTCTGGGGACATTATTCGACTATCACGCGGCATCGCCACGCCGTAATCCGCCACTGCGCGCGTGCGGGCATTTTATGGCGCGGTCTTTTGCACGATTTATCGAAATACAATCCGGCGGAATTTTGTGCCGGTGTAAAATACTTCAAGGGCACCAAAAGCCCGAATGAAGGTGAACGCGAGGAATACGGGTACTCGAGGGCCTGGATTCACCACAAGGGCAGAAACCGGCATCACTTTGAATACTGGACGGATTACGACCGCATCACGCGCGTGATGACGCCGGTGAAAATGCCGCTTATCTTTGTAAAAGAAATGTTTTGTGACCGCGTGGCGGCAAGCAAAATTTACCAAGGGGCAGCGTACACAAATGAGCATCCCCTCTCCTATTTCCGCCGCGGCATCGCAAACCGCGCTATCCATCCCGAAACCTCGGCACTCCTCGAAAGCTGGCTCGTCATCTTAGCTGAAGAAGGCGAGGATGCGGCATTCCGAGCTATACGAAACTGTAAATCGTATTAATCAGAAATACAAATAGACATCGCAAAACGATTTCGTAAAAAGCAAGAAATGGCGAAGATTCTCGATGAATCTCCGCCATTAAATTTTTATACTTCTTTGCGGGTAGAAAATGGATAATCGAAGTGGTTATGAAAGAATTCTTGCGGTAGAAGGGGTTTTCGATAGTCTAAAAAAGAGCTGTCATATGGAGTGTACTCTAAAGGACAGTAAAGCAACCTCTCGAAAAATCGAGAGGTTGCTTTTTTAAATCTTATCTCCGTATGGCAAAGATTTAATATAATTTTTCATAAAATTAAAATCAGGTTTGTTATCTTCTGTTGCAGGTAGCATAACTATTTCAGATAAATATTTATCTTCTGTAACTTTGCGACCATATGTATATTTATATTGGTTAGCCATAAGTATGGTTCTAAGAAAAAGAAAGATATGAGGGTTGTTATGTTGAGCGTCTTTTAATGTGAGTATTTTTGCAGAATCACCAACAACACAGCCTGTGGGTTGGTATGAAACATAACCTGCAGATCCCGTCCTTGCTACAGTTAAACATGGATCATCTGTGTATGTATATCTCATTTTTTTGCAATATTCTTTATCGATTTTACCTATGCAACCATTATTTTCTTCGCCGCTTTGAACAGCAGGAAAATCGCCTTGATTGCATTCAATTTCTTCTTTTGTAATTCCTATTCCGTTGTACAAATTAAAGATATCTTTCACTTTAAAAGGTTTCCACAAATCAACATCAAGTGTAGAGGTTGTGTTGCCTTGATTAGTCGTTGTCAATGGTTTGTGATTTAACGATTTTATGTATTTGTCCATAAAATCCCAATCAACATTTCTATCTTTAGTGATTGGTAGTTTTATAATGGATTTACCAAATTTCTTAACATCATGTGGCTTTCGACCATAACTCCAACGATACTTTTCTTTCATAATTACAGTGCAAACAAATAATGCTTGAGTTGGTGTTAGTTCGTGACCTATAGGATATAATGCAGTAACACTATGACTACAAGTAAAATCATCTTTTTGATAAAAAGCATTACAAACAGATCCGTCAACTGTAACAACAATACAATTACCTTTGTATATTTTTTTGTCAAGCGTGTTGTCTGCATTTCCTACTTTATTCCAAGATTTAATATCATCTAAAGAGTAGTATTCCGTAACACCATTATTTGATTCAGTTGAAGCAAGAAAAGGAACACGACCATCAATTGAATGTTCGGGCTTTTTATTATAGAATCCACCTTTTACAATAAAAACATCTGTTAGTTGAAATTCTTTCCAAGAATCAACATTAAGGTTCATAAATATGTCCCTCCTTTACGAGGTAAGCAAGATAATCATTTATCGTTTGTTGAAAATCTTGTTCTGTTAATTTTGAATAGTCGGTTTTCATATATGCTTCGCAAAGCCATTCGTTTTCTCCTGTAACTTTATAAGTAGCAGATAAACCATCAATAGCACGTCTGTTGCGATATAATTCTATCCATTCATGCTCAATTTCAACCCACTTACTCTTTCCGGTAGTAATATCAATCTGTTCAACACGACCGAGGTTTTTCTTTTTCTTGAATCCATCATCTTTGTAATATCCAAAGAAAGTGTCGGGGTTTGAAACATCGTTATGCTTTGTGCCAATCTTAAATACCATACAGCAAGCGGAAGCACTTGCACCAGGATAAAAAATTTCGTTGGGAAGCGTAAATACAGCATCAAGGGTGTTTTCTTCAAGAATTTCCTTCTTTATTTTCGAAATTTCACCACTTGTTCCAATTGCACATGCAACAGGTAATAAGACAGCTAATTTTGCTTGATGGTTGATTGAGTTTAATGTATCAGCGATGAATTTAACAAAATACATTCCTTTTGAAGGATCTTCTTTCTTGTCTTTAGGCCAAGTTGAAACATAAGATTGCGGTAAATGAATACGCTGACCGTTGTATGGAGGATTCATCAAAATCACATTTGGTTTTGCATCTTTAATCCAATCTGCTAATGTAAAACAACTTCCCTGACGAATATTAGAGTTCCCATCCGAGTGAATAAGCATATTGGTTGTAGCTAAACCATACACATTTTCGTCAAATTCTATACCGAAGATTTGATGTTTTTTAATGTTTTCCTGTTCAGAAGCGGTAGCACAGTCATCAAGCGCTTGGTTCATTGCACGAACAAGGAACGAACCACTACCACAGCAGGGGTCAAGAACAACGGAGTGCTTGTTAATTCCTGTAATTTTCGACATGAAATCAGTAATGTGATCTGGTGTAAATGCTTGATTTTTGTCAGATTTACCTACATACTTATTAAATGTAACGAAGAATAAATTCAATAGATCCTGACCGGAAGTACTTTTGTCGTTGATAAATGGAAGAATGTTTTCTTCAATGAATTTTAAAATTTCTCTAAATGCTACAATACCAAGTTGACGAACATACTGATCACCCAAAACATTACGATTGAGCAGCGCGAGTTTCTCGGCTTTATTAATATCAGAATTCAACAGTTCTTCCAAAACCTCTTTTATTCTTGTACGAATTTGTGCTGCAGACAACGAAGAAGTGGAATAATCAAGACCGTTTTTCAAGGCTAATAAGCACGTGCCTACAAACTGACTACGAAGTTTTTCGGGGATGCTGTGACGATGTAACATTTCATTAAGCTTGTATGTATTCTGCATCACCTTTTCTTTGTCGTTAATTTTTGACGTATAGAAATCAACATATTCATCCATAGTACGAAATGCTGTTTCCGTTGACATAAAATCGCCGTCAGAAACAACTCCACGCCAAACCTTTACTTTATCATTTGTGGTATTTGCTAAAATAGCAATGGTTTTATTTCCAGTGAGAGCTTTTTCATACTCAACATAGGCTGATAATTGTTCTTCATCTGTTTTTACAAAATTCTGTTTAGTCTCCACAAGAACAGTAACTCCATCCTTCACAAAACGAATATCAAGTTTTTCAAATTTTCTTCCATTTGCATTTGTAATAGGTACAAATGTCAACGCTGCCGCTGAAAAAGCTTTAGGATAACTATATTCATCATTTTCAATATTACTTGTTAAATACTGTCTTCCTATTGTAGAAATTATATCTGCTCTTATCATAGTTCATTCTCCTTTAGTTCCTTTTCAAGAAGTTCTGTCAAAAGTTGATTTATGCTGTATCCCCGTTGTTTCTTTTTTTCTTTTTGAACTCTATTTATCATTTTTTCATACAATTTCAGTTCTAATCGTAAAGGAATACCTATTTTTTCTGATGTTGGAGTTTTTGAATTATTCATTTTTTCGCCTCCATAATGATATCATAATATTATAGTATTATGATATCATAAATGTATGAAATTGTCAATAAAATTCTTGTCCGCTACTTTAACGAGCAGGGAAGATGTATCGCATCTTCCGATAATTTAGGATAATCCTAAAACCTTATAAACGGGACGATGTAAGCATCGCCCACCTACGATAAAAGGCTGAACGAAATCGATCGTTCAGCCTTTTAAATTACTATCCTTAAGAGTACATCTCTTATGACAGCTCTTTTTATTGTGCTTTTCTTATACGAGTTCGATAATCGCCATCGGTGCAGCATCGCCGCGTCTGACACCAGCCTTAATAATTCTGGTGTAGCCGCCGTTTCTTTCTGCATATTTCGGTGCGATTTCCGCAAACACTTTATAAGATACGTCCTTCTTTGTAACGTAGCTCATAACCTGACGTCTTGCATGCAGAGTGTCCTGCTTGCCAAGCGTGATCATTTTTTCTACGATGGGACGGATTTCCTTAGCACGGGTTTCCGTGGTCATCATCTTGCCGTTTTCGAGGAAAGATGTAACCATGCCTCTCAGCATAGCTCTACGCTGATCGGTCGGTCTTCCTAACTTTCTCATACTGAAACTCTCCTTTCGCAAAACTTATACGCTGCTTCCGCGGCAGATTAGTCCTCTGCCGGAGCCATGGAAAGACCAAGGCTCAAAAGCTTGTTGATAACCTCTTCCAAAGACTTTCTGCCGAGGTTTCTGACGTTCATCATATCCTCTTCTGTCTTCTGGATAAGGTCTTCTACCGTATTGATACCTGCGCGCTTTAAGCAATTGTAAGAACGAACGGATAAATCCAGTTCTTCAATTGTCATTTCAAGCACCTTTTCCTTCTTGGTTTCTTCTTTTTCCACCATAATAGAAACATCCTTCGTGCCTTCTGCAAGGTCGATGAAGAGATTTAAGTGCTCATTGAAAATCTTTGCGCCAAGGCTTACGGCTTCGTTCGGTGTCAGCGTTCCGTTTGTCCAAATTTCCAGTGTAAGCTTATCATAGTCTGTTACCTGTCCTACACGGGTGTTCTCTACAGTAAAGTTCACCTTCGGTACAGGTGTGTAAATCGAGTCTACCGGGATGAGTCCGATCACCGGCTGGCTGATTTGCTTATTGCGCTCTGCGGATACATAGCCTCTTCCCTTGTTGATTGTGATTTCCATGTACAGCTTTGCATCTTCATTCAGCGTTGCAATATGAAGGTCGGGATTGAAAATTTCTACATTTGCATCCGCCTTGATATCGCCTGCGGTGATTTCGCAGGGGCCCTTTGCATCAATGTATACTGTTGCAGGACCGTCAGAATGAAGCTTTACAATCATCTGCTTGATGTTCAGCACAATCTCTGTTACATCTTCTGTAACGCCGGGGATGCTGGAAAATTCGTGCAGCACGCCGTCGATTTTAATAGAAGTAACAGCAGCACCGGGCAGAGAGGACAACATAATTCTGCGCAGAGAGTTTCCGAGGGTCATGCCGTAACCTCTTTCAAGCGGCTCGAGGACAAACTTGCCGTAGCACTTGTCTTCCGCAGATCCGATACATTCCACTCTCGGCTTTTCGATTTCTATCATGATAAATTACCCCCTTTTGAATTTGTTGTAAACTGCGAGGGTCAGGCTTATTTCGAGTACAACTCGACGATAAGCGTTTCCTGAATCGGAAGATCAATATCTTCACGGGCAGCGAGCGACACAACCTTAGCAACGTGGTTCTCGCGGTCGAGTTCCAGCCACTTCGGTACAACCTTCGTTGCGGTGTTTTCCAAAACTGCCTTCATTTTTGCCGAGCTCTTGCTCTTGTCGCAAACTGCGATCACATCACCTTCCTTAACAAGGAAAGAAGGAATGTTCACACGGCGGCCGTTTACGGTAAAATGACCATGTGTTACGAGCTGACGCGCTTCCGGACGGGAAAGTGCAAAACCGAGACGGTATGCAACATTGTCCAGACGGCTTTCCAAAATCTGCAACAGGTTTTCGCCTGTTACGCCGCGCTTTTTGCTAGCCATTTCGTAGTACTTTGCGAACTGGCTTTCCAAAACGCCGTAGTATCTCTTTGCTTTCTGTTTTTCACGAAGCTGCAAGCCGTATTCAGACTGCTTCTTGCGACCCTGACCGTGCTGGCCCGGTGCATAGCTTCTTCTTCCAACTGCACACTTATCTGTGTAGCAGCGATCGCCCTTCAAAAAAAGCTTTACGCCTTCTCTGCGGCACATTCTGCAAACAGAACCTGTATATCTGGCCATAATTAGTTCACCTCCAAATCAAACTCTTCTACGCTTCGGCGGACGGCAACCGTTATGCGGAATCGGTGTTACGTCCTTAATCATGCTGACTTCGAGACCTGCAGCCTGCAGTGCACGAATGGCAGCTTCGCGGCCCGCACCGGGGCCCTTTACGTAGACTTCAACGGTCTTAAGTCCGTGCTCCATAGCAGCCTTTGCTGCTGTTTCTGCTGCTGTCTGTGCAGCAAACGGAGTGCTCTTTCTCGAGCCGCGGAAACCAAGACCGCCGGCGCTTGCCCAGGATAATGCATTACCAGCAGTATCCGTAATGGTTACAATCGTATTGTTAAAAGTGGAACGAATATGTGCAGCGCCGCGTTCAATATTTTTGCGTTCACGCTTTTTTCTGGTCGTTCTCTTTACAGCTGTTTTCGCCATTTGACCTTACCTCCTACTTCTTCTTATTTGCGATTGTGCGCTTCGGTCCTTTGCGTGTGCGCGCGTTTGTCTTTGTTCTCTGTCCGCGAACGGGCAGACCTTTTCTATGTCTTGTTCCCCGATAGCATCCGATTTCTACCAAACGCTTAATGTCAAGCGCCACGCTACGACGGAGGTCACCCTCAACCTTATAGTCTTTGTCTATAATGTCTCTGAGCTTACTTACCTCATCTTCGGTCAGGTCTTTGACACGTGTATCAGGATTGATGCCTGTTTCCTCCAGGATTTTTGCTGCACTTGTTTTGCCAATGCCGAAAATGTAGGTGAGTCCAACTTCGACTCTCTTTTCTCTCGGCAAGTCAACGCCGGCAATTCTGGCCATACTTACACCTCCTATTTCTTAACCTTGTTTCTGCTTATGCTTCGGATTTTCGCAGATTACCATAACTTTACCTTTTCTCTTGATAATCTTGCACTTTTCACAAATCTGTTTTACCGAGGGTCTGACTTTCATATCGCTACCTCCTCTATTACTTTGCTCTCCAAACTATCCGGCCCTTCGTTAAATCGTAGGGGGATAATTCCACTGTAACCTTATCGCCGGGAAGAATTCTGATGAAGTTCATCCTGAGCTTTCCCGATATGTGTGCGAGTATTTGATGACCGTTTTGCAACTCCACCTGAAACATCGCATTGGGTAAGGATTCTAAAACCGTACCCTCCATTTCCAGTACATCATCTTTTGCCATGTTTTATGCCTCCTTTTGATCTGCTTCGTCCAGATACGCCGCTATCGCTCTCCGAACTTCGGAATTCGTAGGGCGCTCGCCCGAAGTAATCTTTTCCTTCAAAGCGTCCGCCGTGTGGCCTGTCGCTTTGAGATGTTTCTGCTTCTTTTTCTTCGGATTGTCCGTTTTTCGGATCTTTCCGTCTGCAAGATAGCAGTACATGTCCGAAAGACTTAAAACCACAAACACTCCGCCTTTATCTCGGCCGGCAATTGAATAGACTAAACTGCCCGCGTCAATATCCAAAATAAATCACCTCTGCAATTTTCTCGGGCTGACCGTAAGAATCTCAGCCTCGTTATCGGTTATGGCCACAGTGTTTTCATAATGTGCGGCAAGACTGCCGTCACACGTTTTGATTGTCCATCCGTCATCCATGACCTCTACCCTGTGGGAACCTGCACATATCATAGGTTCAATCGCCAGTGTCATACCTTTCCGCAATCGGACGCCGCGACCGGCCGGACCAAAATTCGGAACGTCCGGATCCTCATGCAACGCGCGGCCGACACCGTGACCGACAAGCTCCCGTACTATACCGTAGTTTTCTGCTTCTGCCACGCTCTGAACGGCGGCGGAAATGTCGCCAACGCGATTTCCGTCTAAGGCTGCGGCAAGACCTGCATAAAAACAATCTTTTGCGGTATCAATCAGTTTTTGGGCTTCCGCACTGATTTTCCCTACCGGGAAGGTACGGGCAGCATCGCTGTAGTATCCGTCAAGACGAATGCCTACATCGATACTGATTATATCCCCTTCATAGAGCACCCGTTCCCCGGGTATGCCATGTACAACGACAGAGTTTACAGAAGTACAAATAGATTTGGGAAATCCTCTGTAATTCTTAAAGGCAGCCGTTCCACCGTTTTTGTGGATATAGAGCGATGCCATCTCATCCAGTTCCAGTGTGGTGATGCCCGGCTCGATCTGCTTTTCCAGATACGTAAGGAGCGCATCTGTCAAGCGGCCGCTCTGGCGCATCGCTTCTATTTCGTGGCTATCCTTCACCCAAATCATCTGTTACACCTCTAATGCTGTGAGAATCGCTTTCGTTGTGTCTTCTACGCTGCCGACGCTCTCAACTGTGATGAGCTTTCCGGTCTTTTCGTAGTAAGCGATAAGCGGCTCTGTCTGTTCGTGGTAGACTTCAAGGCGCTTCTCAATCGTTTCTCTGGCGTCATCCGGGCGGATGATCAGCGCATCGCCGCAGGCGTTGCACTTGCCATCTTCCTTCGGCGGGTTGAATGTGATGTGATAGGTCGCACCGCATTTTCCGCAAACTCTTCTGCCGCCAAGACGATTTAAAATCGCTTCGTCCTCTACCGAAATGTTCAAAACAACATATTCCCCGAGGCCCATCTTGTCGAGAGCTTCGGCCTGCGGAATCGTGCGCGGAATACCGTCTAAAATGAACCCGTTCTCGCAGTCCGGCTTTGCCAGTCTGCTTTCTACGATGGCCATAATGATTTCGTCCGGTACGAGTCTGCCTTCGTCAATATACTGTTTTGTAGTCTGGCCGAGCGGTGTGCCTTCCCGAACTTCTGCACGAATCATGTTGCCCGTGGAAATTGTGGGGATGGCGTACTTTTCTGCCAATATCTCCGCCTGTGTGCCTTTACCGGCTCCCGGCGGGCCTAATAAGATGATTTTCATTGTCTTCACTTCCTAAACTTACTCTAAAAAGCCTTTGTAATGTCTCATAAGCATCTGAGATTCCATCTGTTTTACTGTTTCCAGTGCAACACCAACCAAAATCAGGAGGGACGTACCGCCGATGCTGATAGTGGAAAGACGGGAATCAATAAGTGCAAGCACGATGGGCAGAATTGCGATAAAGCCCAGGAAGAATGCACCTACGAGTGTGATGCGGGACAATACCTTGGAAATGAAATCGCTGGTCGGCTTGCCCGGGCGGATGCCGGGAATAAAGCCGCCGTTTTTCTTCATGTTGTTCGCAACTTCAATGGGGCTGAAAGTAATCGCCGTGTAGAAGTAAGTGAAAGCAACAATCAGTACAAAATAGATGAGCGCATACCAGATGTTGCTCTGGTTAAAGAAGCGCAGCACCCAGCCTGCAAAACCCTCTGTGGCATTGGGGCTTACGAGCGACACAATGGTGCTCGGGAAAGCCAGAAGGCTCATTGCGAAGATGATCGGAATAACACCGGCCATAGTAACCTTAATCGGAATATGGGTGCTCTGACCGCCGTACATCTTTCTGCCCACAACGCGCTTTGCGTACTGTACCGGAATTCTGCGTTCGCCGTTGTTAAAGAGAACAACAAAACCGATAATGAGTACTGCAAATACGAGGATTAACAGGACTGCAAGGTAGTTCTTGGATTCGCCGCCCGCAAAGGTCTGCCATACAGCCATTGCCATATGCGGGATTCTGGAAACGATACCTGCAAAAATAATCAGGGAGATACCGTTGCCGATGCCCTTTTCTGTGATTTCTTCACCGAGCCACATAAGGAAAGCCGTGCCTGCGGTAAAGCTCAGAACGATTACGAAGAACGTAAATACGCCCGGGTTCGAAACTGCACCAGCGTTGTTAAGACCGATGTAAAGACCGGCGCCCTGTACAAAGGCAAGTGCAACTGTGAGGTATCTCGTGATTTTGCTAATTTTCTTTCTGCCCTCTTCGCCTTCCTTGCTCAGACGTTCGAGTGCCGGAATGGCAACGCTCAAAAGCTGAATGATAATGGAAGAGTTAATGTAGGGAGAAATACCCATTGCGAAAATGGTTGCCTGGCTGAAAGCACCACCGGAGAACATATCCATAATATTGAAGATAGTGTTTCCGCCTTCCTGCACCCAGGAAGCGAGTGCAGCGCTATCAAGCCACGGCACGGGAATTACGGAACCGAAACGAAAAACAACGAGAAGCAATAACGTGTAAAGCATTTTCTTGCGGAGCTCGGGAATCCCCCAAGCGTTCTTCAGAATCTTAAACACTTATATCACCTCGGCCTTTCCGCCTGCGGCTTCGATTTTTTCAGCAGCTGTCTTTGTGAAACGTGCTGCTTTTACGGTCAGCTTCTTGGTGAGTTCACCACGACCTAAGATGACAACGCCATCCTTTGCTTTGCTGATGATTTTCTTCTCGCACAGTGCTGCGGCTGTTACCTCAGCGCCGTCTTCGAATTTATTCAGCTCACTAACATTTATCGAAACATACTGCTTTGCAAATATGTTTGTAAAGCCTCTCTTCGGCAAACGTCTGTACAAAGGCATCTGGCCGCCTTCAAAACCGGGACGTACACCGCCACCGCTTCTTGCGTTCTGGCCCTTATGACCTCTGCCTGCTGTTTTGCCGTTACCTGTACCAGCACCACGGCCCTTGCGCTTGCCTTCTGTCTTGCTGCCCGGTGCGGGACTAAGTTCGTACAGCTTCATAATACCTACACCTCCTTCTTTATGCTTCTTCAACCATCAATAAATGAGATACTTTATTGATCATTCCTCGAATCTGAGGCGTATCCGCATGTTCTTTCACATCGCGAATTTTTTTCAAACCGAGCGCTTCTACTGTTGCAATCTGATCCTTCTTGCAGCCGATTACGCTCTTTTTCAGGGTAACCTTGAGTTTAGCCAATGCAAACCCTCCTTTACTTACAGTTCTTCTACTGTCTTGCCACGAAGACGTGCCACTTCTGCGGCGAATTTGAGGTTCTTGAGACCTGCAATTGTTGCGTCTACAACGTTCTTTGCATTGTTGCTGCGAAGGGACTTTGTACGTACGTTCTTAACGCCTGCAAGTTCCATAACTGCACGAACGCCGCCGCCGGCGATAACACCGGTACCTTCTACAGCCGGCTTAATCAGTACGCGACCTGCGCCGCATTCACCGATAATTTCGTGCGGAACTGTACCACCGTCAACCAGCGGAACAGTAACCATGTTCTTCTTTGCAGCTTCAATCGCTTTGCGGATTGCGTCCGGGATTTCAACTGCTTTGCCAAGACCGCTGCCTACGTGGCCGTTTTCGTCACCGACAACAACCAGGGCTGTGAAGCGAGAGTTTTTACCACCCTTAACAACCTTCGTAACACGGTTGAGGCAAACTACTTTTTCTTTGATATCTAACGTTGTGGGATCGATTCTGTCTGCCATAATGACCCTCCTTCTTAAAATTCCAGACCGCCTTCGCGAGCGCCTTCAGCAAGTGCTGCGATACGTCCATGGTAAATGTAACCGCCGCGGTCAAATACAACCGCCTTGATGCCCTTTTCAAGAGCAACTTCTGCAACGCGCTTACCAACTGCGCGAGCTGCATCGGCGTTACCGCCGTAGGCTTCAAAACCCTTGTCCAAGGAAGAAGCTGCGGCCAGTGTTACACCCTTCTCATCGTCGATGATCTGAGCGTAAATATGATTCAGGCTGCGGAATACGTTCAGACGCGGACGCTCTGCTGTGCCGACGATGTTGCGGCGGATGCGGCCGTGGCGTTTGATTCTAGCCTTATTGCTGGATGCCTTATTAATCATCTCTTACTGCTCCTCTCTTAACCCTTGGCTTTACCGGCCTTACCCTCCTTGCGGCGGATATGTTCGGTTACATACTTGATACCCTTGCCCTTGTAGGGTTCCGGCAGTCTCTTTTCGCGGATGTTTGCCGCTACGTGACCTACCAGCTGCTTGTCAGCACCCTTAACAATGATCTTGTTCGGGGCGGGTACTTCGATTTCAATGCCTTTAATTTCGTCCATTTCCACCGGATGAGAATACCCGAGGTTTAAAACGAGCTTTTTACCCTGCATCTGCGCTCTGTAACCAACGCCGTTGATTTCCAGTTCTTTCTGGAAACCTTCGGTAACGCCGGTAACCATGTTTGCAAGAAGCGAACGTGTGAGGCCGTGCAGTGCTTTATGTTTCTTTTGCTCAGAGGGACGAATGATATTGATCTCGCCGTCCTTCATCTCGATCTTCATGTCCGGATGAAGCTGCTGGCTGAGCGTCCCCTTGGGGCCTTTTACTGTAACGTCATTGTTTGCGCCAACCTTTACGTCAACACCTGCCGGTACAGCAATAGGCATTCTACCTATTCTTGACATTGCGTCTCACCACCATTTCTTAAAATTACCAAATAAATGCCAAAACTTCGCCGCCAACGTGCATTGCGCGTGCCTTCTTATCGGTCATAATGCCTTTCGAAGTGGACACGATTGCAATACCGAGACCCTTCAGTACGCGCGGGATCTCGTTGTGACCTGCGTATACACGCAGACCGGGCTTGGAAATTCTGATAAGTCCGGACAGTACCCGTTCTTTGTTTGCACCGTACTTCAGTGCAATACGGATAACGCCCTGTTTGTCATCATCTATAATCTGATATCCTTTGATATACCCTTCTTCATTCAGAATCTCAGCGATTGCTTTCTTCATATTGGAAGCGGGGATATCGACAGTTTCATGCCGTGCGGAATTTGCATTTCTGATACGTGTCAGCATATCAGCAATGGGATCTGTCAACTGCATGGTACTACCTCCTTTTCCGTAGCTTTAAATTACCAACTTGCCTTCTTTACACCGGGAATCTGCCCTTTGTATGCCAATTCCCTGAAGCAAATACGGCAAATGCCGAACTTTCTCAGGTATGCGTGGGGTCTGCCGCAAATCTTGCACCGGGTGTACGCTCTTGTGCTGTACTTCGGTGTACGCTGCTGCTTTAAAATCATGGATTTCTTTGCCATTTTTTAGTTCCCTCCCCTCAGTTTTTGGCAAACGGAGCGCCCATAAGTGTTAAAAACTCACGTGCTTCTTCGTCGGTTTTGGCAGTCGTAACAAAAATGATATCCATGCCTCTTACCTTATCTATCTTATCATATTCGATTTCCGGGAAAATCAACTGTTCCTTAACACCCATGGTGTAATTACCGCGGCCGTCAAAGGAATTGGGATTAATGCCTCTGAAATCGCGAACGCGGGGAAGCGCTACGTTGAAGAGTCTGTCGACAAACTCATACATCTTTTCGCTTCGAAGCGTTACTTTGCAACCAATGTTCATGCCCTGACGGAGCTTGAAGTTAGCAACAGACTTCTTTGCCTTTGTAACAACAGGCTTCTGACCGGTGATCTTTGCAAGATCGCCGCAGGCAGCTTCGATTGCCTTCGGATTTTCCTTTGCCTCACCAAGACCTATATTGATAACGACTTTCTCAAGGCGCGGGATTTGCATCGGGCTCTTGTAACCGAACTTAGTCATCAAAGCCGGTGCCACTTCTTCATTGTACTTAACTTTCATTCTGGACATTTGCATTCCCTCCTTTCACTAGTCGTTAAAGGTTTCATTGCAATGCTTGCAAATTCTTACCTTTTTGCCGTCTTCCAATACTTTTCTTCCGATTCTGGTCGGTTTATTGCACTTCGGGCAGATGTGCATAACCTTGGAAGCGTAAATTGCAGCTTCTTTCTTAATAAGGCCGCCAACTTCACCCTGCTTGCGGGGCTTTGTATGCTTTGTTACCATACCTACGCCCTCTACAATAACCTTACCTTCCGAAGGAAGCACTTCTAAAACCTTACCGGTCTTATTCTTATCCACGCCGGCAATGACCTTAACCATATCGTCTTTCTTAATATGCATTCTGTGCCACCTCCTTACAGTACTTCCGGTGCCAAGGAAATAATCTTCATATAATCCTTGTCACGGAGCTCACGGGCAACCGGGCCAAAAATACGGGTACCTCTGGGGTTCTTGTCATCCTTAATGATAACAGCCGCATTTTCGTCAAACCGGATATAACTACCATCGGGTCTGCGCAGGCCTTTTACCGAACGAACAACAACGGCCTTAACAACATCACCCTTCTTTACAACACCGCCGGGCGTTGCTTTCTTAACAGAAGCTACGATAACGTCGCCGACGTTTGCATATCTTTTCAATGAACCGCCAAGACAACGAATGCACATGAGTTCCTTTGCACCCGTGTTGTCGGCTACCTTGAGCAGCGTTTGCTGTTGAATCATTTGCGCTCACTCCTTCCGTGCGATTATCTCGCCTTTTCTACAATCTCAACTAATCTCCAACGTTTATCACGGCTTAAGGGTCTGGTTTCCATAACCTTTACCTTATCCCCTACGCCACATACATTCTCTGCATCATGTGCCTTGAGTTTGTATGTTCTCTTAACAATTTTTCCATAAAGCGGATGCTTTACATGGTCTTCAATTGCCACAACAATTGTCTTATCCATCTTGTCGCTGACAACCGTACCAATTCTGACCTTACGTGCATTTCTTTCAGCCATTTCGCTTCCTCCTTTCATTAAACGGTTTCGCTCTTAAGCTCTTGCTCTTTGATGACCGTCTTAATCCGTGCAATCGTCTTCTTTACTTCTGCGATTCGCATCGGATTCTCCAGCTGGTTGGTAGCGTGCTGAAAACGTAAGTTAAAAAGCTCCTTCTTGAGGTCCTGCAGCTTTTCCTGCAGTTCTTCTATCTTTAAATCACGGATTTCATTAACTTTCACTCGAATCACCCTCCGTTTCCTGGGACTCGCGGGTAAGGAACTTGCACTTTACCGGAAGCTTGTGCATAGCAAGACGCATAGCTTCGCGGGCAGTTTCTTCACTTACGCCGCCAATTTCAAACAAAACTCTACCGGGCTTTACAACGGCTACCCAGTATTCAGGCGAACCTTTACCGCTACCCATACGAGTTTCAGCAGGTTTTTCTGTTACCGGCTTATCCGGGAAAATCTTAATCCAAACCTGACCGCCACGCTTGATGTAACGCGTCATAGCGATACGAGCAGCTTCGATCTGGTTAGAAGTGATCCATGCCGGTTCCAGTGCCTGCAGGGCAAAATCGCCGTATGCAATCTTGTTACCGCGCATTGCAGCACCTTTCAGTCTGCCGCGCATAACTCTTCTGTATTTTACTCTTTTAGGCATTAACATGTTTCTTGCCTCCCTCCGCTTTGGGTGCCTTCTTGGTCTGGGACAGGACTTCACCTTTGTAAATCCATACCTTTACACCAATTTTGCCGTAGGTCGTGTCTGCTTCATAGAAGCCATAGTCAATGTCCGCGCGCAGTGTCTGCAGCGGAATTGTGCCTTCATGATACTGCTCTGTACGAGCAATTTCTGCGCCGCCGAGACGACCGGAACAAGAAGTTTTGATACCCTTTACGCCAAGACGCATTGCGCGCTGCATGCAGGACTTCATAGCTCTTCTGAAAGAAGTTCTCTTTTCGAGCTGTGCTGCGATGTTTTCTGCAACGAGCTGTGCATTGGCATCTGCATTCTTAACTTCTACGATGTTGATGTTTACCGACTTTGCGGTAAGGGCTTCAAGCTGGCCCTTCAGCTTATCAATGTCTGCGCCGTTCTTACCGATAACGATACCCGGCTTTGCAGCATGGATAAATACTCTGATTTTGCTGGCATCCTTTTCGATTTCTACGCGTGCGATGCCTGCTGCAAACAGCTTTTTCTTAATGAAATTTCTGATCTTCTGGTCTTCAATCAGATAATCGGCAAAGGAGCTGTTATCCGCGAACCAGCGCGAATCCCAATCCTTGATAACGCCAACTCTAAGACCATGGGGATTTACCTTCTGACCCATGCGCTCTCCTCCTTACTCTTTCTCCGAAACCACTAAGGTGATGTGGCTCGTTCTCTTTCTGATTCTGAACGCCCTGCCTTGTGCTCTCGGCTGGATACGCTTTAAGGTAGGACCTTCGTTGGCATACCCTTCAGTTACGTACAGCTTGTCGGCACTGAGACCAAAATTGTTTTCGGCATTGGCTATAGCGGAATTCAGCAGCTTAATCAAAAGTTCGCTGGCCGCTTTGGGTGTATTGTTCAGGATTCCTATCGCCGTACCGACAGGCTTATTTCTAATAAGATCAATAACAAGCTTTACCTTGCGCGGCGAGATTCTCGCATGGCGCAGTGTGGCGCTTGCAGATGTTCTTGCATCCATAGATACCCTTTCCTTTCGCTTCTTTATTTGCCGGTTGTTTTCGAACCTGCATGACCCTTATACGTTCTTGTCGGCGCGAATTCGCCGAGCTTATGACCTACCATATCTTCTGTTACATAAACGGGTACATGCTTGCGACCGTCGTGTACAGCAATTGTATGGCCTACCATTTCAGGGAATATTGTCGAACTTCTCGACCAGGTCTTAAGAACCTTTTTGTCGCCACTTTCGTTCATTTCGATAACGCGCTTTAAAAGGCGTTCCTGGACAAAGGGTCCTTTCTTAACTGATCTACCCATGTGTTAATCCTCCTCTCAATCAGATTACTTCTGATTCCGGCGTTTTACAATAAACTTGTTAGATTCTTTGTTCTTCTTTCTGGTCTTAAGACCCAGCGCCGGCTTGCCCCACGGTGTTACCGGGCTCGGCATACCGATAGGAGACTTACCTTCACCACCGCCGTGGGGGTGGTCATTCGGGTTCATAACAACACCGCGGACGGTCGGTCTGAT
The DNA here is from genome assembly GCA_045533905.1 of Clostridia bacterium. Taxonomy (GTDB): domain Bacteria; phylum Bacillota; class Clostridia; order UMGS1883; family UMGS1540; genus SIG447. The sequence continues at coordinate 27,011 of JAZSIR010000013.1, read as the reverse complement.
ACCCATGTGGCGCTTGCGGCCCGCTTTACCGATAGAGATGTTTTCATGGTCGATGTTACCAACCTGGCCGATAGTAGCCATGCAGTTGATACGAACCATTCTAACTTCGCCCGAGGGGAGACGTACCTGTGCGTACTTGCCTTCCTTAGCCATCAGCTGTGCGCTGTTACCGGCGCTTCTTACGAGCTGACCGCCCTTGCCGGGAGAAAGTTCGATGTTGTGAATGAGAGTACCTACCGGAATGGAGCTGATCGGGAGTGCGTTGCCGGGTTTGATGTCGGCTGTGGCACTGGAGATAACTACATCGCCGTCGGTAAGACCTAAGGGAGCAATGATGTAGCGCTTTTCGCCATCTTCGTACTGAAGAAGAGCGATGTTTGCGCTTCTGTTCGGATCGTATTCGATACCGATAACCGTTGCCGGCATATCCATCTTATTGCGCTTAAAGTCGATAACTCTGTATTTCTGTCTGTTGCCGCCGCCACGATGACGAACGGTGATTCTGCCGTATGCATTTCTGCCGGCATGCTTCTTCAAAGGTTCAAGCAAAGAACGTTCCGGTTCTTTCTTGGTGATCTCTTCGAAGGCGGATACCGTCATAAATCTGCGTGCGGGAGAAGTAGGTTTAAATTTCTTTACTGCCATTTCAATCCCTCCTAAGCTTATACAAGACCTTCAAAGAACTCAATGGTCTTACTGCTTTCTGTGAGCTTTACGATGGCTTTCTTCCAGTTGGCTCTTCTGCCTTCGCTTCTGCCCATACGCTTAATTTTGCCGAGAACGTTCTGGGTTGTAACTTTATCAACCTTAACACCCGGGAAAATTTCTTCGATCGCCTGCTTGATTTCTACCTTGTTTGCGCTGCGTGCAACTTCAAAGGTGTACTTCTTATCCTGCAGCTGATCCATACTGTTTTCCGTAATAATCGGACGAATGATAATATCATGTACGTTTTTCATATTATGCGTAAACCTCCTCCAGTTTTTCTACGGCGTTTTTCGCAATAATAAGCTTGCCATGATTGAGAATGTCATACACATTCAGCATACCTACATACGAAACGTCTACCCCGTAAATGTTTCTTGCGGACAGATAGAGGTTGTCGTTCTTGTCGCATGTAACGAAAAGTGCCTTGCCTTCTACGCCGAGAGCGCTCAGCATGTTTGTAACCTGCTTGGTCTTGATTGCTTCAAGCTCGAGAGATTCCATAACCAGGATTTCATTTTCCTGTACCTTGGAGCTGAGAGCCGAACGCATTGCAACGTCCTTAACCTTCTTATTGATAGAGAATCTGTATTCTCTGGGCTTCGGGGCGAAAATGATGCCACCCTTAATCCACTGTGCCGCTCTGGTGCTACCCTGTCTTGCACGACCGGTACCCTTCTGTCTGAAAGGCTTTGCGCCGCCGCCGGCAACTTCAGAACGAGTCTTTGCACTCTGTGTGCCCTGTCTCTGGTTTGCGAGATAGTTCACGATAACACTGTGCAAGACTGTCTTATTTACTTCCTGACCGAATACAGCATCGGACAATGTAATCTCGCCCGCTTTGCTGCCATCCATCTTATATACATCTGTTTTAGGCATGTCAAATCCTCCTTCCCTGGTAATTCATTATTTTTTAACTGTATCTTTAACCGTTACGATGCTGCCGCGTGCGCCCGGAACTGCACCTTTTACGAGAAGGAGATTTCTTTCGGAATCTACCTTAACTACGTCGAGGTTCTGAACCGTTACACGGTCAACACCCATATGACCCGGGAGCTTCTTACCCTTCATAACCTTGGACGGTGTGGAGCAAGCGCCCATGGAACCGGGGCCGCGATGATACTTGGAACCGTGTGCCATAGGACCACGGTGTGTGCCGAAGCGCTTTACGGTACCTGCATAACCTTTACCCTTGGAGATGCCCGTTACATCGACCTTGTCGCCTTCTGCGAAGATTTCGACGTTCACTACATCGCCCGGGTTCATGTCAGCGGCGCCTGCGAGACGGAACTCACGAAGTACACGCTTTGCCGAAACACCTGCTTTTTCAAAGTGTCCCTTTTCCGGCTTTGTTACTTTCTTGTCCTTCTTTTCACCAAAGCCAAGCTGTACAGCTACGTAACCATCGGTTTCAACTGTTTTCTTCTGTACAACTGTGCACGGGCCTGCTTCAATTACCGTTACCGGAACGAGGCGGCCTTCAGGGGTGAAAATCTGTGTCATGCCAATTTTCTTACCAATAATTGCCTTGTTCATTGTTTTTCCTCCTTTTGGTTATTGGTTGACGGTGTCGCCAACATTTACCGCGCGTCCTTGCCGACAAGCTTGATTTCAATGCTTACGCCGGCGGGCACTTCCAGACGTCCCAGAGCTTCCACAGTTTTGTTTGTGGGATGCAGAATGTCGATCAGTCTCTTATGCGTGCGCATTTCAAACTGTTCGCGGGAGTCCTTGTACTTGTGTACCGCTCGAAGAATGGTGATGATTTCCTTCTCCGTGGGGAGCGGTACCGGACCGGATACTGTGGAACCTGTACGCTTTGCGGTTTCCACGATCTTCTCCGCTGCCTGATCGATGAGCGCGTGCTCATACGCTTTCAGACGAATCCTGATTTTCTGTTTTGCTGCCATAATCTCGCCTCCTAATTTTTTTCGCTGTTGTGGCTTTTTTCCACTTTGTCCATGCCGACGAGAAGAACCGTACACTCTGCCGTGTGTGTCATGCTTTTGCAAACATAAACCCGGACATACTTGTATCCGGGCACAGATAAGCACAAAAAGACTTTCTTTCGAGTTCTTTCTTATACTTAGTGTACAGTGACTGTCGCCCAATTTCAAGAATCGGACATTCTCCACGGAAAAACCCGGGCACACCCGGCAACCTCCCGCTTCATCGTATGCCATGTCACAGCACATGATACTATATCACACTTTTTTGTCAATTGCAAGCTTTTTTTGAAAATTTTTTAATTTTTTCTTCCCTTTTCTTTCAGGCACAAAAACGCCCTGCAAAAGCAGGGCGTTTCTTGCATTACAAAATGTATACGGTAGCCTTGCGGACGCCGAAGTTTCGAACTTCTGTGGGCGTATTAAAGAAAAGGTCAATACGGTTGCCGTAAATGCCGCTGCCTGTATCCCCTGCCACACAGTAGCCATAGGTCCACGAGCCGTCAACTGCTTCCACGTACAGCCTTGTGCCGAGCGGAATCACAGACGGGTCTACCGCAATAACGCCGGGGCCGGCCTTCATACCGCTTGCCGTAATACCGTAATCCGGATCTCCCGGATACTTGCCGCAGCTTTCATATGTGAGGTCATATGCATACGCCGTGCAGGTGATTTTCTTTTTATAGGAAAAATTTTCACCCTTTGCCGTCATCACGCTGCCTGCGCCCGAGGAAGGAACGCTTGCAGGTTTTGGCGCCGCAGCTGCTGCTGTGCCTTTTTCGATAATCTTGTTGACAGGCTTCCTTGTGATTTCAGAAGAAACCAGTTCTCTTTTAACCTCTTCCTTATCGTGCATCAGAACGGAATACGTATTCTTCCGGATGCCGTTCTTCCCTACCTGCGCAATGCGGGTCTTTCCCTTTGTAAGGGAAGAAGTTGTTTTTTCCTCAATCTGATACCCTACGCTTTCTGTATCCGTTACGGTCTTATAGGTAACGCGCACGAGGCGTACCTCCAGCCCGTCCGAAAGCGGGGTGTCCATTGCCGGCTTCGTGAAATCCTCTTCCGAAAGGGTAAGGCCCATTGCCGCAATCATTTCGCCGACGGTGTTTGTGAGTGTGCTCACAATCTCCGTTTTTCCATCTCCTGTATAGGTGATGTTTTTCGAATGATTTACGACAACTTCCATACCGGGGGTAATTTCTGTTTCTGCCGGCGGCAGAACTGCATCAAAACCGACAAGCTGAATTTCGCGCTCCGCAAGAAGCGCCTCTACTGTTTTGGAGAGAGTGTGCAATTCCTCTCGCACACCATCTACTATAAGGGTAAGCGGTACGGCACGTGTAATATGAATTTCCATGCCCTCTTCTATCTTGGCATCTGGTGCCGGGTCTACAATATCAAATTCTCCGGGGATGATTTCCGCTTCCTCCAGCGCCTCTCCGACAGTAAGCTTTGCTGTTTTAAAAGTTGTTACAGTTTCACCGTCGTGAATGTAAACGACTTTGCCTAAAACAGCCGCGCATACGATAGCCGTGATGGCTGCAAGAACTATCAAAGCGATTAAAGGCAATACAAAGCGCCTTATTTTCTGCTTTGACAATTCTCCTGTTTTAAACATGAGAATCACTCCTTCGCACCTCATTTTACTATAAATGCTACCCCTTGTCAAACCATTTTATGTAATAGTTTCAAATTTATTACATTTACTGTATATAATTGGAAAAAGGCAAAAAATGTAAAAAACGCCGAAAAGCCAGAAAATACGGCGTTTTTAAATGTGTAACGTTTTTTAAAAAAATGTTGCGTTTTTTTGAAAAAATTTTTAACAAATACGAAAAAAGTGCCTTTTTTCGCGTAAAAAGGCACTTTTTTATGTCATTTTTCTTTCTATTTTTGAAGAATTTCGAGTTCACTCTCATCGGTCTTAGAGTAGAGAATCTGCTGGGTCTTATAGAGCCCCCCAAGCCCTGACATCATATAGCTGACCGCGCATACGAGCGCAAACACGGGAAGCCCTTCGGCGCCGAAAACTTCCACCGCCAAAAACGTAGAAGCAATAGGACAGTTTACAACGCTGCAGAAGAGCGCCACAAACCCGATAGCGGCGCCGAGCGCCGGATCCATCCCTAAAAGCGCACCGGCGGCGCAACCGAAGGTGGAACCGATGAAAAACGTAGGCACAATTTCGCCGCCGCGAAAACCCGCCGCAATAGTGATAGCGGTGAATACTATTTTTAATAGGAAGGCTTCCGGCGCGGCCTCGCCGCCGATGGCACGCGAGATGACATCCATACCGGCACCGTTATAGTCGCGCGTACCCACCAAAAGCGTAAGTAAAACAAGGAGGGCCCCGCCTAAAAATCCGCGTATATATTTATTAGGAAGAAACTTCTCCGAAAAATGCTCTGCCGTATGAATGGCTTTGCAAAATAAGATGCCCACAAGGGCGCAACAAAGCGCGAGTCCTGCCGCCTGTAAAAGTCCCAAAACAGAAAGTGACGGGAAGGCAATGCCTGCAAAGTGTACCGGAGCAATCCCGAATCGCTCGGCCACGCTGACGGCTACAAGCGCCGAAAGCGTACTCGGCACCAGCGCCGCATACCGGAATGTACCTACGCGCACAACCTCAAGTGCAAAGACAGCGGCGGTAATAGGCGTTCCAAAAAGTGCGGAGAACACGGCACTCATACCACTCATAACGAGAATGTGCATATCTCCCTCCCCGAGACGGAAGGTTTTGCCCACGCGATAGCCGATACTGCCACCAAGCTGCAGCGCCGCCCCTTCTCTCCCGGCAGAGCCGCCGAGAAGATGCGTGATGACAGTACTGATAAAAATGAGGGGTGCCATTATAAACGGAACACTTCTGTCGGTGCGCACCGCTTCCAAAACGCGGTTTGTGTCGATATTCCCTTTATTTTTAGAAAGAGCATAAAGCGCGGCGATGAAAACGCCGCCAATCGGCAATAGGTAAATGAGCCATCCCGTCTCCACACGAAGCTCGGTTACAAAATCCACACAGAGATGGAAAAGGCTTCCCACAAAGCCGCCGAACAGACCGACCACCGTGGCAAGAAGAATCCATTTTAAAAAACTTTTGGCGTATACAAGTGCGTTTTTGCCTTGCGCCTGCATGCAAAATCATCTCCCATACGTAAAATCCGAATGCACAAGGCATCCGGATTTTTGTTTTATTTTTCTGCCTTTTGTGCCGCAGCGAGTTTTGTTTTGCGGCGGTTTTTCACTTCTTCGCTCATCGGCTGAATGTCGCCTGCTTTTGTGAGCGCCCAACGTGTGAATACAGGACCGAAAATTTCGTAAACCAAAACGGCAAACAGCGTAATGTTTCGGATGAGATTGCCCTGTCCCGGAAGCTGTTCCGCGGCAATTGCGCACATGCCGAGCGCAACACCTGCCTGCGGCAGAAGCGTAATACCGAGGTATTTGCAGATAGCCGGTGAGCAAGCTGTCATTTTCGCACTCATCATAGTACCAAAATACTTGCCGAGAGAACGGAATAAAATATATACAAGACCAATAAGGACGATAGATATTTCCGCGAAAACATTCAGTTCCAGTTCTGCACCACTGATCACAAAGAAAAGTGCAAAAAGCGGCGAGGTCCATTTATCTGTTCTCTCCATAAGGTCTTCAGAAAGCGGACAGATATTGCAGAAAATCGTGCCGAGCATCATGCAAACAAGGAGCGACGAGAAGCTGATATGTACTGCGCCGATATGGAAGTCAATCATGGAAAGGGCTACCGTTAAAAATACAAACGCGGTTGACATATTGAGGCGGTTTGTATTGGAGTTGAACATCTTTTCAAGCTGCGTGAGTATCCAGCCCATGATAGCGCCAAGACCTAACGAGCAGACAATTTCCACAATCGGGTTTACAAGGATGGAAACCATATCCACCGCGCCCTCCATAAGGGAACGCGCAATCCCGAAGGATACGGCGAACACAATAAGACCTACTGCATCATCGAGTGCAACAATCGGCAAAAGAAGGTCAGTCAAAGGTCCTTTTGCTTTATACTGCCGTACAACCATGAGCGTTGCCGCAGGTGCCGTAGCCGTGGCGATGGCGCCCAGTGTCAAAAGCTGCGGAACTGTGAGCTTATCGGGAATCATGAGATGTACGCCTAAAAGGGCAAGGTCTACAAGGAGCGTTGCCACGAGTGCCTGGGAAATACCGATTACGGTTGCCTGCTTACCGGTTTTTTTGAGTTCTTCCAATCTAAATTCACTACCGATGGAAAAAGCAATAAAGCCGAGTGCCACATCAGAAATAAGGGAAAGGGCGCCTACCGCTTCTGATGTTTTAAAGCCGAGGCCTTCAATTCCAAGGGCACCGATGCAGTACGGCCCGATTAAAACACCGGCGATAAGGTATGCCGTTACTGCCGGCAGCTTCAGCGGCTTAAATACGCGCGTCATCAAAAGACCGGCAAGGAGGGCAACTGAAACAGATAATAATGTACTCATTTTTCTCGCTTCCTTAATACAATAACATTATGCCAAAAATCGACCTTTTTATTATAGTGACTTCCCGAGGATTTGTCAAGATTTTTTCGTTCTTTTCTTCATTCTATTCGGGAAATGCTGAAAAAATACAAAACCAGCTCGTGTTCTGTCACCGATTTTGAGGGTTCGAGTCCCCCGATTTTGATTCAGACAACAAAAAAAGACATCCGAAGATGTCTTTTTTGTTGGTGCGCCATCGGGGACTCGAACCCAGGACCCACTGATTAAGAGTCAGTTGCTCTACCAACTGAGCTAATGGCGCGTGTCTTGCGACTTGATTATAATACCACAAAGGAAAAGGTTTGTCAATACATTTTTTAACTTTTTTTGTTTTTATTTTTCGAAGGGTAAAAAATATCGGAAAACAAAAAAGGCACCTTTTAGAAAAGGGCCTTTTCGTTTTTTGTCTTACTTAAACTTACGCTTTCTTGCCGCTTCCGACTTCTTCTTGCGTTTTACGCTCGGCTTTTCGTAATGTTCTCTTTTTCTAATCTCAGACAAAACACCAGATTTTGCACATTGACGTTTGAATCTGCGCAACGCGCTATCTAAAGACTCATTATCTTTAATTCTGATTTCCGACATCTAAAATCCCTCCCTCCGAGTCGTACAAATTCGGGAATATTTTCTATAGAAGCATACATCCGACCTGCCCGGAAGCATCCCGTATCTAAAAACGGACAAGCGCCTTTTCGCTACCATAAACAAATTTATTATACCGCACACGGAATTATATGTCAAGAAAAACTTTATTTTTTTTCGGTATGGCGGCGAAAAATAGATTTTTACGGAATTTGCATTGACAAAAACAGAGAAAAAGCGTATAATATTTCTATATATTTTTTGGAAAGAATCGGTGATACTATGTTGAAAATTACTCTGCGTGATGAAGTACATTCTTTTGAAAGCGGCACAACCGGCGGCGACATTGCAAAAAGCATCAGCGACGGTCTTTTCCGCGCGGCGCTCGCTGTGAAAGTAAACGGCGAAGTGGTGTCTCTCGACACGCCTATCGTGGAAGACGCCACCGTAGAAATTCTCACCTTTGACAGCGAGGAAGGAAAGCTTGTGTACCGCCATACGGCATCGCACGTTCTGGCACAGGCCATAAAGCGTCTCTACCCCGCGGCAAAGCTTGCCATCGGTCCCGCCATTGAGAATGGCTTCTATTATGATATTGATATGGAAACAAATCTTTCCATGGAAGATTTAGATGCGATTTCGGCTGAAATGAAGAAAATTATTAAGGAAGATTTGCCGATTCGCCGCTTTGTGCTCCCCCGCACGGAAGCACTCTCGCTTATGGAGAAGAAGGACGAGCCTTACAAGGTTGAACTCATCATGGATCTTCCGGAGGATGCGGAACTTTCGTTCTATGAACAGGGCGAGTTTACCGACCTTTGTGCCGGCCCCCACGTTCCCACCACAGGGAAGCTTAAGGCATTCCGCCTTCTCAGCGTAACCGGTGCCTACTGGCGCGGCAACGAGAAGAACAAAATGCTCCAGCGTATTTACGGTACGGCATTCCCGAAGAACGCTGACCTTACGGCGTACCTCGAAGCCCTCGAAGAAGCGAAAAAGCGCGACCATAATAAAATCGGCCGCGATCTTGAATATTTTACAACCTCCGAACTTATCGGGCAGGGGCTTCCCATCATGCTCCCGAAAGGAGCACAGCTTATGCAGACGCTCCAGCGCTTCGTAGAAGATACGGAAGAAGCTTGGGGCTGGCAGCGCACCAAAACGCCGCTTATGGCAAAGAGTGACCTTTACAAAGTATCCGGGCATTGGGATCATTACCGCGATGGTATGTTTGTGCTCGGCGATCCTGAAAGTGACGAGGAAGTGTTTGCACTTCGTCCTATGACCTGTCCGTTCCAGTATCAGGCATACTTAAACCGCGGCAGATCGTACCGTGACCTGCCGATGCGTCTCGGCGAAACATCCACCCTTTTCAGAAACGAAGCTTCGGGCGAAATGCACGGTCTTATCCGTGTACGTCAGTTCACGATTTCGGAAGGCCATCTCATGTGTACACCCGAACAACTCGAGGACGAATTCAAGTCCTGCCTTGAGCTTGCAAACTACATGCTTAAAACGATTGGTCTTTACGAAGACGTAAGCTACCGCTTCTCGCAGTGGGACCCGAATGACCGTGAAAAGTATATCGGTACCCCCGAGCAGTGGGATGAAGCGCAGGGCATTATGGAAAGAATTTTGAACCATCTCGAAATCCCGTATGCCATCGGCGTTGGCGAAGCCGCTTTCTACGGTCCAAAGCTTGACATTCAGATTAAGAATGTTCACGGCAAGGAAGATACGCTCATTACCATTCAAGTAGACCAGATGCTCGCTGAAAAATTCGGCATGGAATACACAGCGGCTGACGGCGAAAAGAAACGTCCTTACATTATTCACAGAACGTCTATCGGCTGTTATGAACGCACCATTGCACTTCTCCTTGAGAAATATGCAGGCGCACTTCCGACTTGGATGTCGCCCGAACAGGTACGCGTTCTGCCGATTAGTGAAAAATATCTTGACTATGCAGATGAAGTCCGCCGCGCCCTTCGCGAAAAGGGTGTACGCGCCGATATAGACAGCCGCGACGAAAAGATCGGCTACAAAATTCGCTCTGCACAGCTTGAAAAAGTGCCGTATATGCTCATTGTGGGTGAAAACGAAAAGGCAGACGGTGCCGTTTCCGTTCGTTCTCGCAAAGAGGGCGATAAGGGTGCTATGAAGCTTTCCGAATTCGTAGCACTCGTCACAGAAGAAATTGCTTCCAAAGCGAGGTAACACCATGCTTATAGAGGTAAATCCGCATTCATTTTCAGATACGCAGCTTATGCCTGCCGCCGCTATTTTGCAAAGCGGCGGCATTTGCGCTTTTCCCACGGAAACCGTGTACGGTCTCGGCGCAAATGCTTTTGATGAAGCGGCGGTTGCAAAAATTTTCAAAGCTAAGGGAAGACCGCAGGATAATCCCCTTATCGTGCATGTATCCGAACGTGAACAGCTTTCGGACATCTGCCACGTGACGCCGCTTGCTGAGAAACTTATGGATAAGTTCTGGGGCGGTCCGCTCACTTTAATTTTGCCGAAAACGGATAAGGTGCCAAATTGCGTTACGGCGGGTCTTTCCACCGTGGCCGTTCGTATGCCCTCACACCCGATTGCAAACGCTTTGATTCGACTCTCCGGCGTCCCCATCGCGGCGCCAAGCGCGAACCTTTCCGGAAAACCGAGCCCGACCTCGGCCGCGCATGTTATCGCCGATATGGAAGGAAGAGCCGATGCAATTATCGCCGGTGGTGACTGTTTGTGGGGTGTGGAATCCACGGTTTTAGACCTTACCGTCTCGCCCCCTGCCATTTTGCGGCCGGGCGCCGTTACAAAGGAAGAGCTTTCGGCAGAAATTGGCGAGGTTATTTACGGTACGGGCGTCGGCGCCCCGAAAAGCCCGGGTATGAAATACACGCATTATGCGCCGGACGCGCCTGTATATATCGCGGAAGGTGACGGTGCTTTAGAACGTATTATAGAAGCTGCACGCGAATATGCCCATCCCGGTATTCTCTATTACGGGATAGAGAAGCCTTCTCTTCCCATTTCCCTTTCGGCGGGAAGTACGCCTGCGGAATACGCCGCCCGCCTTTTCTTCTCCCTTCGCACGTTTGACGAAATGGGGGCAGATGTGATTTTTGCGATGCCGCCATCTGAAGGCGGGATGGGCGATGCCGTCCGCAACCGCCTTTTCAAATCGGCAGGCGGCAAGACGGTGTAAGGAGACAGATATGCACATTGTTTTTGTTTGTACGGGAAACACGTGCCGAAGCCCGATGGCCGAGGCACTTCTGAAAAAGAAAACGGATGCACACACGGTGGAAAGCGCAGGCCTTTCCGTCTCATACCCCGCGCCGGCGCACGAAAACGCCGTGCGGACTATGGCAGAATACGGTATGGATATCCAAAGCCACCGCGCGCAGCCTTGCACGGCATTCCTCTGTGAAAAGGCAGACCTTATTCTGACGATGACGGATGCGCACCGCAGAATGCTCTGTGCGCTTTTTCCGGATGCAGTTGACAAGACATACACTCTCTCAGAATATGCAGGAAAAACGGGCGATGTGGCTGACCCCTTCGGCGGGGATATGGACACCTACCGCGCCGCCGCGGGAGAGATAAATTCGTATATTGAGGAGATGCCGTTATGATTCGTGCCGCCACAAAAGAAGATGTTTTAAAAATTGCAGACCTTTTTTATGAAAGCATGCCCTCCCCTTGGAAGGCCGCCGATATTGAAGATGCGCTTTCCTCCCCTTCGATGGTGGTTTGGGTATTCGAGGAAGATGCCGAAATCAAAGGCGCCCTGCTTTTGCAGTCTTGTATGGACGAAGCGGAAATTTTATCGATTGCCACCGCCCCCGCCGCACGGCGCCGCGGCATTGGCCGTGCGCTCCTTTCTTATGCGGTGCGGGAGTTTGAGCGGGTGGCGGATATATTTCTGGAGGTCCGTTCCAAAAACAAAGGGGCCATCCGTTTTTACGAAGCCCTCGGCTTTTCCGTAATCGGGCTTCGCGCCGCGTATTACAAAAACCCGAAAGACGATGCGCTTCTTATGAAATTTGGTAAAATTTAAAAAATCCCTTGCTAAACAGCAAAAAAAATAGTATAATAGACATATTATTATATACCTTAAAGGAGGTCAGACACTATGAACCCGGAATCCAGTCCTTACATCGGTCTTATCTGGATTGTTATCATGTTCGTTGTTTTCTATTTTATGCTGATTCGTCCGCAGAAGAAGCAGCAGAAAGCTATGAAAGCAATGCTCGATGCACTCGCAGTTGGCGACAAGGTTGTTTCCATCGGCGGTATCCACGGTAAAATCGTAAAAATGAAAGATGATACGGTAGTTCTGGAAACAGGCAGCGGCACAGAAAAGTCGCAGATTACCCTTTCCAGAAACTCCATCGCAAGCTGCCTTACGGTCAAGGAATAATTCTCCGGTCCCCCGCATAGATATGCAGTAATTTCTATGAAAAGGGGACTTTCCGTATGACAAGGCACACTGCCGCGCAGGTCGCGGCACCCGGTTTTTTATCTTCCGTTTTGAAACCGATTCTTCTTTCTGTCGCGCTGACATTTCTGGCACTTTTCCTTCTGGCAATCTGTATTGCCACGGGGCTTGTCAGTATGCCTGCGGCAAATGCCGGGATCCCGGCGGCTACGGCTATCTGCGTTTTTCTCGCCGGCTTTCTTTCGGCAAAGGGCAGCGCGCGGCACGGCTTTTTGCGCGGTGCGGCAGCCGGTGCTTTATATGGTCTTGTAGCCTATCTCGTTTCGGCGCTCGCATTCAGCTCCTTCTCCCCTTCTCCTTCCTTCTGGAAGCTCTGGGGGCTGGAAATCGCGGTGGGCTCCGTCGGTGGCACCATCGGCATCAATGTCGGCGGCGGGAGAAGAAAAAAAGCATAAAACGGATCTGCCGGAAGGCACACGATTTTGTTTACGGCGCACTGCCCCTTTTGGCGCAGTGCGACAAAGGGCGGACAAGCCTTCCGCCCGCGCAAAATACAAAAAAGCACTCTTATTTACGCAAGGAGGAGTTACCTAGAATGAAAGCAAAAAGCATTATTGGGCTTGTGTTGACGCTTTTGGTCATTGCAGCCCTGATTTTCACTGCTGTATGCGGCGTAACCGTTGTGAATCCTTTTACAGGGGACAAGTACTACTTCCCGAAGGCGCTGGATGAAGAATACGGCGTAAAACGCGGGCTTGACCTCGTAGGCGGTTCCATCATATCCTTTGAGGCGGATGCAGAAAACCCCTCACAGACGGATATGGATGCAGCAATTGCGGTTGTAAGAAACCGTCTTGACAGCCAGGGCTACTATGACGCGACTGTCACACAGCGCGGCAACAAGGCGATTTCAATTGAAATTCCGAACATTTCCAATCCTGAGGACGCAGTACAGATGCTCGGAGCCACTGCAAAGCTTACATTCCGCGATGCTTCCGGCAATGTAATTATGGAAGGCGGCACCGATGTAAAGCGCGCCACCTACCGCTACGGCCAGACCCGTGAAAACGGCAATATGGAGCATTACGTAGAGCTGGAATTTACGTCCGAGGGCACAAAGAAGTTTTCTTCTGCCACGGCTTCGATTTCGACAAAGACGGACGGCACAAACTACATCTCCATTTATCTTGACGAAGACGAAGTTTCGAGACCTTCCGTAAGCGAAACTATCACAACCAGCAACTGTGTTATCAACGGCAACTTCACAGAAGCTTCCGCCTCGGCCCTTGCAAACCAGATTCAGAGCGGTCAGCTTCCCTTCGCATTGAAGGAAGCCGAGCTTCGCAGTATTGGGCCTACCCTCGGTGACAAAGCGCTTGAAACAAGCCTTCTCGCCGCCGGTATCGGTATCTTGCTCGTTATGCTCTTTATGCTTTTAATCTACCGCATTCCGGGCCTCATTGCCGATATTGCCCTTCTTGGCTACATCGGTCTTGTTGTTCTCACAATCGCCGGTTACTTCTCGTTCCTCGGCGTAAACGGAACACTTACCCTCCCCGGTATCGCCGGTATCGTTCTCGGCGTAGGTATGGCCGTTGACGCAAACATCGTTATCTTCGAAAGAATTAAAGAAGAGCTTCGCGCCGGCAAAACGGCTCGCGCGGCTGTTGATTCCGGTTTCCACCGCGCCCTCAGCGCCATTATCGACTCGAACATCACAACGGTTATTGCCGCGATTGTTCTCGGTGCTTTCGGTACCGGTACCATCAAGGGCTTTGCCTGGACGCTCGGTATCGGCATCGTAGTCAGCATGATTACAGCTGTATTTATTACGCGTATGCTCCTTAAGATTTTCCTCAATCTCGGTCTTAAGAATCCCGCTGCCTTTGGCGTAAAAGTGGAAAAGGAGGTGCAGGAATAATGAACATTTTAAAGCATAAGAAAATTTACTTCATTGTTTCCGCCATCGTCATTTTAGCAGGTATCATTGCATACATCGCTTTTGGCGGTCTGAACTTCGGTCTTGACTTTTTGGGCGGTACAGAAATCCGCATGGCCATCGGCCAGGAATTCAGTAACGATGACATTGCAGCCATTGTGCAGGAAAAAGCCGGTGTTACCCCTGTTATTCAAAAAGCAGGCGAGACGGATGTTTCCATCAAAACAGAAGAAATCGCCACCGAAAAGCGTGACGCGATTGTAGAAGCTATCAAGGAAAAATACAGCCTCGACGAAACGGCACTGCAGGAAGCTACCAACGTTTCCGCTTCTGCCAGCACAAAGCTTCTGACTGACGCCTTAAAGGCTATCATGCTCTCTGTTTTGTGCATGCTCATCTACATCACCATCCGTTTTGACTTCAAGTCCGGTCTTGCCGCTATTTTAGGTCTTTTGCATAACGTTCTCATTATGATTGCGATTTACGCAATTACCCGTATGCAGATTAACTCCACCTTCGTTGCGGCTATTTTGACCATCGTGGGTTACTCGATCAATAACACGATTGTTATCTTCGATAAAATCCGCGAAAACAAAAAGCAAAACCGCCGCGTGCCTTTTGAAGAGGTTTCGGAATCGGCTCTGCATCAGGTATTTACGAGAACCATCAATGCATCTATCACAACGCTTATCACCATTGTTGTTCTCTATATCCTCGGTATCGACTCCATCCGTGAGTTCTCTCTGCCGATTATCATCGGTGTTTTGGTAGGTTCCTACTCCTCGATCTGCATCGCAACGCCGCTTTGGGTTGTTCTCCAGAATAAACTCAAAAAGCGCGCATAAAAAACAAAACAAAGAAATCGCATGGCACTTGCCATGCGATTTTTATTTTTGCATATTCCTTTTTCTTTCGGCCAAACTAAGACTAAAAACGGAAGGAAGATATAATGCGTTTTCGTGAAAAATTCCGCGACTTCAAAGAAAGACTGGCGGACCGCCATATGCTCTCGGTCGTCATTGCGCTGATTGTGATTTCTGCCACCGTTGTCTCCTATGAAGCGAAGGTACTGGCCGACTACAAAACGCGGCTCGATTCCCAGTATGCCCGCGCCTTTGATGACCTTTCCGAATATGTTTCCACCATCGAAACCTCCCTGTATAAGTGCGCGGCCGTAACAGACCAAAAAAGCGTGGTACGCCTCGCAACCGACATTTACGCCAAAGCCGCGGCCGCTTCCACCTGCCTCGGGCAGCTGCCGCTGCAAAATGCAAACCTTGAAACGACCGCAAAATTTCTCTCGCAGGTCGGCGATTTTACGAACGCGCTTGCGCTTGGGTATATGGATACACCTGTAATCGGCGAGGAGGCGCGCCGCTCGATGCTCTCGCTTTCCAAATATGCAGGCACACTCTCCGCAGGTCTTTACGATATGCAGCAAAAGTTATACAGCGGGGCGCTTCATATCGGTACACCCTACGGACAGAAAGAGGACGGCGTGGTCAGCAGTATGGAAAAACTGGAATCGCAGTTTCAGGACTACCCGTCCCTCATTTATGACGGGCCGTTTTCGGACCATCTTGAGGACCGCGAGCCACAGCTACTCCGGAATGTGACCGACATTTCCGCCGAAAGCGCCCGTGCACGGCTTTCGGAATTTGCGGATGCCTCGCTTCTTTCGGACGTCCGCTTTGACGGCGAGGGTGGCGGCCGCATTCCTTCCTATATGTTCACAGCGCACGGCGAGGGTGGGCGCACCGTAACCTTCCGCCTTGCAAAGCGCGGCGGTATGCTTCTCGACATGCTGGACAGTCGCCCCGTAAAAGAGCAAAAAATTGACATAGAAGAAGCGAAACGCCTTGCAAAGGAATATCTTGACAAAATCGGGATTCACTCGATGCGGGACAGTTATTTTGAAATCCGCGAAAATGTTGCCACCATCAATTTTGCCTTCTTCGAAAACGAAATTCTGTATTATCCCGACCTTGTAAAGGTACGCATCGGAATGGATACGGGCGAGGTACTCGGTATGGAGGCCGGCGGATACACGGCAAATCACGCCGCCCGCGCGCTCCCCGCGCCGAAGATCACAGCCGAGAATGCACAAAAACGCCTTTCTCCTGCACTTTCCGTGGAAGGGGTGCAGCGTGTTGTAATTCCCTTACAAACGCAGGGAGAGGCGTATTGCTACGAATTTAAGTGCAAAATGGAAGCGCACACCTTCCTTGTATATATCAATGCCGTAACGGGTGCGGAAGAAGATGTTCTGATGCTTCTCGAAACAGAAGGCGGTATGCTTACCATTTAATGTCCCGTGTTTTTTCGTTTCCTCCCGGCCATACTACGGGTACAAACCTTACAAGGAGGAAGCAAAAAATGCACGCGCGCGGACGAATGAGTGAAACATTAAAAGAAGAAATTGCAAAAGAGCTTGGGGTGTACGACATCGTGAAAAAGGCCGGCTGGCGGGCGATGGGGTATCGGGATGAAAAGCACGAAGCTACAGACCGCTTAAGAAAAACAGAAAATGGTAAAGGGATATAAAAGTTATATCCCTTTTTTCATATTTTGGGCAGACAGTGCCATACGGTACGCCGAGTGGCGAAGCTTTTGGCTTCTGCGCTTTTCTTTACATCCCCGCGCATAATTGGGACAGACAGTTTCATACAATAGGATGAGGTGAACCTATGCTCCGACGTTGTCTTTGTCTGTTTTGTATGCTCTCTGCCCTTTTCTTTCTTCTGGGGTTTTGTTTTTTGCCGGAAGGCCGCCTTCCCACCCTTGGCGAGGCGGTGTTCGCGCGCGGGAACGGGCCGTATGTTCTGCCGCAGTTCTCCCCGTTTCCGCTTGCGCCGGTTGTAAAGAAGGAAATGCCTTCCGGGGAGACGCCGCCGCCCGCCTCTCCCGAAAAAGTAGTGCCGCCCGACGTATTCGAAGCGTCGCCTGCCGTGGAAAACGGCGTTTTGGCGGTGCAAAACAGCGCCGGCTACAGCTTTGATCGCGCGGCGCTTCTCGCCTCCCCTTTTTCGCTTCTCAGCGAAAGCCCTCGCGTGCTCCTTCTGCATACACATACTTCGGAGGCGTATACGGAAAGCGACGGCTTTTCCTATACACCCTCGGACGTCTTCCGCACGGAGGATCAGGCCTTTAATATCTGCCGCGTGGGAAGCGCGATGGCAGAAATCCTTCGCGCGCGGGGCATTACAGTTGTGCACGATACGACGAGCCACGACTATCCGTCCTACAGCGGTTGCTACGCACGTTCTCTTGAAACAATCGAAAAAAATATCGCCGAAAGCGGCGCGTTTGACCTTGTAATCGATATGCACCGCGATGCTATCTCGGACGAGAGCGGGCGTTACCTCAAAACCGCCTGCGAAGTGGAAGGCAAAACGGCGGCGCAGGCACTTTTAGTGATCGGTACCGATGCAGGCGGCCTTCCGCACGACACGTGGCAGGAAAATCTTGCCCTCGGTCTCAAAATACAAAAAACGCTCTCCGAGATGCACCCGGGCCTTATGCGGCCTTTGCATCTTCGAAAAGAGCGTTTTAACGGTCATGCTGCGCACGGGGCGCTTCTTCTTGAAATCGGTTCCTGCGGCAATACGATGGAGGAGGCTTTATACACGGCCGAGCTTGTAGGAGAAGCACTCGCCGATTTTCTCCTCTCCTATACCGTCTGAGAAAATCAGTTTGTTCTGAAGACGTCTCCGTCTGCCGCCACATACACCGGGAAGGGGAATGTGTTTTTCATTTCATCCATACGTGCGGCCTTTTTGAGGTTGACGTGTGTGAAAATCAGCTGCTTCGTCTTCGTCTTTTTCAGAAGGTCTATATTCTTTTCGGGGTCAAAATGCACGAGTTCGCAAACAACGGCATCAAATTCTTCCTCGAAAAGAATTTTGGGATAATCGCGGAAATCGCCGGCGAGGTCGCCCGTATAAAGGATTTTTTCGTTTTCTGTTTCTATCACAAAAGAAAAGCTCGGGTCCGCGATGTGCTCTGTGGGAATCGCATACACGCGGATGTTCTCATCCTCGTATATCTTACCCTCTTCATAAATCCGGAAAGAGACGTGCTCTTCGGAAAGCGGCACGTGCAAAACACGCAGCCAGTTTTTGAAAACCTCGGTTGCCTCCTTGTCGGGCATATGTACCCATACGTGCGAATCGTCGCGGTTATACAGCATAAACCGCTTTACGATGGCCGACAGATTCCCCGCGTGGTCCTCGTGCATATGGGAAATGAAAACAGCACGGATATCGCGTATGGAAAGCTCGAGGTCCGTCATTTTCGCCTCCACATTGCCGCCGCAATCAAGAAGATAGTTCGTCTTTCCAATGGTAAGCAGCGTGCCCGAACAGGCGCGCCCCTTTTCTGTTGCGCCGTGGCTGGTGCCCAAAGTCCGAATTTCCATACTTTTCCTCCGTTTTTCTTTCAGATTTCTATATAACCAGTATACCACAGCGCCGGCTTCTTTGCAAGTCTTTCTGTCTTTTCTATATTTTTGCAGAAAAGTATTGACAATTCTTCTCTTTTGTAGTATACTGTATAAGTCTTTTGGAGAGATGGCTGAGCTGGTCTAAGGCGCACGACTGGAAATCGTGTATGGGCTAATACCCCATCAAGGGTTCGAATCCCTTTCTCTCCGCCAAAACAAAAGAGCCCAACAATGTTGGGCTCTTTTGTTTTGGCAAAGTTATTAGAAGGGATTCGAAGGCGCGGTAGTGAATGACAGTCCGGTGGACTGTCAGAGCCGCGGCTGGCTTTTCCGCAGAAAAGCGAATCCCTTTCGAGCTTGCTTTGCGGACTGCGGAGTCTCGAGCACGGCAGGATTTTTCGGGCACCGCCTTGCGGTCGAAAAATCGCCGGCGCAGAGTATCCCGCTCCTCAAAAAAGTATTGAAGGGATTCGAAGGCGCGGTAGTGAATGACAGTCCGGTGGACTGTCAGCGCCGCGGCTGGCTTTTCCGCAGAAAAGCGAATCCCTTTCACTCGTCTCGCTATCGCTACCACCTTTTATCGAGTCCGGAGGAAACAAAAAGGATGCACACGAATGTGCATCCTTTTTATCATTTTAAGGATTCCAAATAAACAGAAAGTATTTTGAGCGCCGTTTCTTTATCTTTCGGGGAACAGGCATTTAACCGTTCCCATACTTCTTGTTGTTTAGCAGATACTGAAGACGCCTCTTTTGTTAAAATCTCGTCAGGCGTAATATGAAAAACATTGCAAATTTTCAGGATGGTTTCAATACGCATATTCACACTCCCGCGTTCTATATCTGCGTATGTTCTTGTAGATAATTCTGCCGCCTCTGCAACTTCTGCTTGTGTGAGCCCCATTCTCTTTCGAACGGCAAACAAGTTATCGCCAATAGTAGAAAAATCAAAAACAAGCACTTTTACTCCCCCTTTTCCTTTATAATATGAATTATATCTCCTGTTTTTATTGACATAAAGGAAGAGAAGGTATATAATTACAGGAAGAATAGTTCCCCATCGAGGAAAACAAGCGAACTCTACCCTTCTTTTCCAGTGCGGGGCAGACTTCTGTTACCACGCATTTTTTATTGCGTGAGAATTTAGAAAGGAGTAAAATTCCAAATTATATATAAAAATCAAATACATACAGAAAGGAATTTTAAAATGAAAAAATTATTTTCTTTGTTATTAGTTGTTTCGATGATTTTAAGCCTTTGTGCTTGCGGCGGAGATAACAAGCAAACAGAATCAACTCCGAGCAATACAAATACACTTGATAAAAGTACTAAAGATGCTTATATAGGCACTTGGGAAACAGAACAACTTCGTCTTATGATAACAAAAGGCGGCATTGGGAAATGGGGATTTTTAGTTGATGACGGTGAGTTTGATGCTGCTTCAATGCCAATAAACTGGGAAGTAAAAGATGAAATAATGGTTGTGACTATGAGTGTGGCTGGCTTCGAGTATAATGCCGCCTTTGAATTAAACGATTCTGCTGATATATTGAATGAAATTCAAAAAAGTGATGCGTTTTCCGGTGATGTAGAGAACGATACTGAATATGTAAAAGTTCCATAAATTTGATATAAGATTTTAATACATAAAAAAGTCAGACAATTAACAGAAACCATTTATAATATTGGTGTTAAATGTCTGACTTAAATATTATCTATTTTTCCAAAAGAGAAACGTATTTATAGACGGTTGTACGGCTCATATCGCACACTCTGGCAAGTTCTGAAACATTTCGTTTGTCAGACTTCAAAGACGGATAAGGCCGTAAAAAGGCAGCAGAAATATTTTCCTTTGTTATTTGCGGTCTGGATATTTTTCCGTTTATGATTTTCTGCAAAAACAGGCACATCATAACGATGTGCCTGTTTTTATCTTCAAATCAAGAGATTACAGAAGTTCGGAAAGAGCAACTGCAACTGCAACGGTCATACCAACCATCGGATTGTTACCTGCGCCGATGAGACCCATCATTTCAACGTGAGCCGGAACGGAGGAAGAACCTGCGAACTGGGCGTCGGAATGCATGCGGCCCATGGTATCGGTCATACCGTAGGAAGCCGGACCTGCTGCCATATTATCCGGGTGAAGCGTTCTGCCTGTGCCGCCGCCGGAAGCTACCGAGAAGTACTTCTTGCCCTGTTCGATACATTCCTTCTTGTATGTACCTGCAACCGGGTGCTGGAAGCGTGTGGGGTTGGTGGAGTTACCGGTGATGGAAACGTCAACCTTTTCGTGGTGCATGATGGCAACGCCTTCACGTACATCGTCGGCACCGAAGCAACGTACCTTTGCACGTTCGCCTTCGGAGTATGCCTTTTCGTATACGATCTTGAGTTCGCCTGTGTAGTAATCAAATTCTGTTTCTACATAGGTGAAGCCGTTGATTCTGGAAATGATCTGTGCGGCATCTTTACCGAGACCATTGAGGATAACCTGCAGGGGTTCCTTTCTTACCTTGTTTGCAGACTTTGCAATACCGATTGCACCTTCTGCAGCGGCGAAGGATTCGTGACCTGCGAGGAATGCGAAGCACTTTGTTTCGTCGCGAAGAAGCATAGCGCCGAGGTTACCATGACCAAGACCTACTTTTCTGTCATCGGCAACGGAGCCGGGGATGCAGAAGGACTGGAGGCCTTCGCCGAGGATTTCGGCAGCTTCGCTTGCGTTCTTGTAGCCTTTCTTAATAGCGATTGCTGCACCTACGATGTATGCCCAGCAAGCGTTTTCAAAGCAAATCGGCTGAATCTGCTTTACGATGTTATATACGTCCAGACCCTTGTCATCACAAATTTTCTTAGCTTCCTCGATGGAGGCAATGCCGTACTTGTTCAGTGCCGCATTGATCTGGTCGATTCTTCTTTCATAGCTTTCAAATAAAGGCATGTCTGTTTCTCCTTTCTACTGCTCGCGCGGATTGATGACCTTTGCAGCATCATCAAATCTGCCGTACTGACCGGAAGCCTTTGCGAGGGCTTCGTTCGCGTCCATACCCTTTGCAATCATATCCATCATTTTGCCAAGGTGTACGAACTTGTAGCCAATGATGTGATCTTCCTTGTCAAGAGCAATGTTGGTGATATAGCCTTCCGCGAGTTCAAGGTAGCGGGGGCCTTTTTCCTTTGTGGAGAAAACTGTACCGATCTGGCTGCGAAGGCCCTTACCAAGGTCTTCAAGGCCGGCACCGATCGGGAGACCGTCTTCCGAGAAAGCCGTCTGTGTTCTGCCGTATACGATCTGTAAGAACAGTTCGCGCATAGCGGTGTTGATAGCGTCACAAACAAGGTCACTGTTGAGCGCTTCGAGAAGCGTTTTGCCGGTGAGAATTTCAGAAGCCATAGCTGCCGAATGTGTCATACCGGAGCAGCCACATGTTTCAATAAGAGCTTCTTCAATGATGCCCTTCTTTACATTCAGCGTCAGCTTGCACATACCCTGCTGGGGCGCGCACCAGCCAATACCGTGTGTAAGACCGGAAATGTCGCTGATTTCCTTTACCTTAACCCATTTTCCTTCTTCCGGAATGGGTGCAGGTCCGTGACAAACGCCCTTTGCCACGCACTGCATCTGTTGCACCTCGTGGGAAAATTTCATAGTCGTAACCATCCTTCCAAGTGAATTTACAAATATTTTACCATTTTTCAGGCAATAAATCAAGACCTATTTTCGCAAAATCCGTGAATTTTTTCGAAAAAAGTCCTTTTTTCTCCGTGCCGCTTTCCGATGCCTTTTTCCTGCCCTTCCTCCCCGCCTTTTTTTATGGTATGCTACCTCCAAGGAAGGAGGTGAAACACCATGCGAAAAAAAGTGGCTGACAAAAAAGAAGTGCAGGCCTTTCTGACCACCGTGCTCCGCGATGAGACAGCGGAAATCAAAGACAGGCTCAAGGTTTCGGAATGTCTTCTTCGCCTTCTCGGCGAGGATGCCTCACCCTCGGGGCAGGACGTCGAGGTGAAAATCCGGGTGGTGGAATGAAATGGAGCTTTCGCTCTCCGTTACGAAGAAGCAGGCGCTGTTTCTCTCGGCCTCGGCCGATGAGGTGCTCTACGGCGGCGCGGCAGGAGGCGGCAAATCCTACGGGCAGGTGGTGGATGCCTTTTTATACGCCCTGCGCTATCCCAGAAGCCGCCAGCTTCTTCTGCGCTCCTCGTTTCCGGCGCTGGAGCGTTCCATCATTCTGACGGCGCTCGAGCTTATCCCCGTTTCGCTTTGCAAGTACCACAGTACGAAGCACAAAATGGAGTTTACAAACGGCTCGGTGCTGGAATTCGGCTTTTTATCCTCGGATGCAGATGTTACGATGTACCAGTCGGCGGAATACGACGTAATCCGCTTTGACGAGCTGACACATTTTACCGAATATCAGTATTTATATATGCTGAGCCGTCTCCGCGGCACCAGCGGCTACCCGAAGCAGATGAAAAGCACCACAAACCCGGGCAGCCGCGGGCACACATGGGTGAAGGCCCGCTTCATCTCTCCCGCGCCGCCGCTTACGGTCTTCGGCGAGGAGCGTACACGCCTTTTTATCCCTGCGCGAGTGGAGGAAAACTGCTTCCTGATGGAAAAGGACGCCGATTATCTCGCGCGGCTCGAATTACTCCCGGAAAACGAGAAAAAGGCGCTTTTATACGGCGAGTGGGATATTTTTGAAGGGCAGTTTTTCGGCGAATTTTCAAGAGCGCAGCACGTATGCACACCCGAAGAAATTCCGCCGCACCACCGCCGTTTCCGGAGCCTTGACTACGGCCTTGATATGACGGTGTGCCTATGGTGGGCCGTGGATGCGGAAGGAAATCTTACGGCCTACCGCGAGCTATACAAAAGCGGGCTTACGCTTTCGGAGGCGGCGCGCGAAATCCTCGCACTCTCGCCGCCGGAGGAGAAAATCACCTACACCGTCGCCTCACCCGACCTTTGGAACAGGCGGCAGGACACAGGGCGAAGCGGCGTGGAAATTATGGCTGCGGAAGGCCTTTGCGGCCTTGTGCGCGCCGACAACCGCCGTGTTCCCGGCTGGCGCGTTTTGCGCGAGTATCTGCGCGGGCAGAAAATCCGTTTCTTTGAAAACTGTGTAAATGTCATCCGCACGCTCCCTGCGCTTTTATACGACCCGCGCGCACCCGAGGATGCCGCGGATGTGCCGCACGAAATCACCCACGCACCTGAGTCTGTGCGCTATGCCGTAATGTCCCGCCCGCCGCTCGCGAGCGTACCGCGGGTGCGCACCGGGCGCTTTACGCCCGGGGAAATTGAGGATGCCAAAGAGAAGAACGAAAACAATATCCAAAAAAGAAAGTGAGGAATCTGTATGGCAGAAATTATGCTGGAACAAAATCTGGACGGGTTTGCCGACAACCCCGAGGCGCTTTCGGAGGCCCTTGTGAAAATGCAGAAGAGTCTTTCCTGGCTTCTGATGCATCTGGATAGTAAAAATGTGCAGGAAATCAACACAAGCCTTACGAAGGTGGCAAGCGGCGACGGCGCAACCACGATACGCGGCGCGCAGATTGTAATGCGCGATGCGAAAGAGAGGATTCGCGCCGTTTTGGGAAGGGATGAAGGCGGCGCCTTTGTGTTTGCACTTTACGATGAAGAAGGAAACGCGGCTGTTTCTTTGGGGGAAGAAGGCTCCGCCGTTTTCTCCGGCAACATTGAAGGCGCAAATATCCGCATCGCCCCGAATGTCTTCCGCGATTATATTGCGCTCGAAAACGACGGCCGTGAGGACACGATAAGCCTCTATTACGGCGGCACGCGCATCGGCGGCATCCGTATGCTCGATGCGGGCGGCATGGAGATTTTCGGCAGTAAAATCTCCATCGGGGCGCCGAACGGCACAGTATCCATTGCGCCCGGTGCAAGCGGCAGCTTTACGGCAGACGGAAAAACTGTTACGGTCGAAAAGGGCGTTATCACACGTATAGGATAAAACAAAAAAGGTTCTCCAAATGCCGTGTACTGTTAAGGACAGTTACCGAAAATAGTATAACGAGCATTGCAAGGTCAAGAAGTAAGAGATAGAACTGTAAAAGGTTTTATCTCTTTTTCTTATGCTTTTTTATCCGTACATTCGTCAAATCAAACTCCTTTTGATAAAATGAAGATACCAAATTAAAGGAGGTACTTCAAATGAAGGAAAGATTTACTGAAAACGGAATTGAGTACGTAAGAAACGGCGATTACTACATTCCCAACCTAACTGTTCCCGATGATAAGGTGTATAACATCGGTAAATACGGCAGGATGCACGCAAAATTTATCAAAGAGAACAGATCTTGTTTTTACTCAATGAAAATGCTGGGCAGGACTTGGCTTGCATATCTTGAAGAAATTGACACATCCGCAAAGGAAATGGTTGATAGGCTTATAAAGGATATGGCAGTCAAACAAGGCATCACGGAAGAACTCAAAGCAAAAGACCAAATGGCTTGGGTTGGCGCTATGAACAACATTCGCCACTCGGCAGAAGAATTTGTGCTAAAAGATTTTGTCTATTCGATGGAGGTGCGAAAATGAGCTTTATTGAAGAATTATATTATGGAAATATAAATCCCAATGAATGCCGGAACAGAAAACCGCTGCCTTATGAAAAAGCTGTACGAACCTTTTCTGACATTGAAAACAAGCTAACAAAAGAATTAAATGGAGAAAACTTAAAACTATTTAACGAGCTTGTAAATGCAAGTGATGAGATTAGTGCTACAAGCGGTGTTGAGAATTTCAAAATAGGCTTTATTCTCGGAGTTCAACTTATGGCAGACTGCTTCAAAAGTGATGCAGGTATGATATTCTAAGATATTTAAAATTGTTTTAGCAAGCACGGAAATTTGCTGTCAAATTTCCCGTTGTTAGTGCTATGCCCTAAAACCCAAATTTAGAACGGAGGAATTTCTGATGAAAAAGATTATAATGTATTTAATTATTACTATGCTAATAACATCTACAGTAAATGCTGCAGAGGTGCCGAGAGAGGCGGCACCCTGTAATGCATCAAATGAAGCAATAGTTATCGTTGAAAGTTTTATCGGTGATATTTTAACCGAGGTGCAGAATGGCTTGGGATATGCTGATGCAAGAGCAAAATCAAACCGCATATTCTTCAACGCTTGGCTGAACGGACAGACTAGCGGTTATAGTTACGGAGAACTTGTAGATATTGCCAACGCTGCAATATGGCAATACCGAGATATGTATCTGAGACCTGATTTCTATGTGAATAATCTTGAAAAGGTTAGAGTGATAATCGCTCCCATAATTGAAGATTATAAATCCGGTAAAATCACTTATGCAGAAGCAGAATTCAATGCTCGAACAAGGATTTATCAATCTGTCAAACCTGACTTTAATCCCGATGTGGAATATATGAAAGATCCTCTTTCGAGAGATATTCCATCAGTTGATAACAGCTTGTTTATACTCGCGAGAAAGTTAATTTTGAACAGCACCTCAAATGGAATTTAGATTCAAATACGCAAACGGAGGCACACCATTTTTTGGGCGTGCCTCCATTTGTTTTATACCTTACTTCAAAATCTTGAACTTACCGATCAGCGGAAGCTCTTTTGCTTTGCCTGTTGCCGCATTGATAATGCCGATGATTGCAAGAATTGTAATCACAATGCTTCCAAGACCGATAATTGTCGTGATAAAATACAATCTCCACGAAATTGCAAGGATGATTGCACTTAAAATGTTATACACAATTCCGTATGCAATCGCCGCAATCAGCAGCACCAAGCCCTGATTTGCGTGGTATCTTGCAAACTTCGACTGCTTTGACGCAAAAATCGGGATAAGCACAAGCGGTCCGAAGTATGCAAGTATTGCCATTGCTTTGTTTGAATTTATGTCCTGTGCATCAAATTCCGCTGTTGTGTCCGCTGTGTTATTCAGGTTCTGAATCTTTTGTGAAAAATCGTTTTGTGGAGGCTGTGATGCAGGCTGTGCCTGCTGTGCGTTATTCTCCACTTTTGTTTCTACTGCTGCGCCGCATCCCTGACAGAATTTTACGCCATCCTGAACCTGCGCTCCGCATTTACCGCAATATGTCATAATTGATTCCTCCTTAATATTGAATTTCTGATAATATCTCGGCAATTCCGCCGCCGAGAAGCGACAGTAAAATTAAACCTATAATCGAAATTACAATTCCGACAATACCCCAAATGAGTATCGCTCTTGCAAAATGCTTTTTGCTCTCATTCTTCGGGGCAAACGCCATAATGATACATATAATCCATCCGATCAGCGGAAGTGCATATACAAGCATCATCCAGAAAAAGTGTGCTGTACTTGCCGAATGATTTTCCGCTTGTTGCAAGGCTTGCATCGGCGGTGTGTATGCCGTCTGCTGTGGTGGTGGCTG
>JAZSIR010000008.1:0-119622 GCA_045533905.1 Clostridia bacterium | reverse complement strand
AGATATGCAAATAAAAGCTCCTGCCGTTCCTTACAAGGAAAGAATAGTAAATCGAATAAGAGAAAAATATTCTGTAAATGACGAGCTGGCAATATTGCGGCAGAGAGACACGAAACCGGAAGAATTTGAGGAATACAATTCCTTCGTTGAAAAGGTTAAGGCGGAGGAAAGAAGAGGAGAAGCGGATGGCGGTACTGGAGTGGATAATTAAAATAGGCGCCGGCCTTACGGCGGCTTACGGCATTTTCCGGTTTCTGCAAAAGCTTTTTCGGATCCCTTCGTATTTTCGGGATATGCACCGGCACACGTTTGAAAACTACATGTCGATTCTCCGCATTACGATTATGGATCCGCACATGCCGCTCGGCGAGCGAATCCTTGCGGCAGAAAAGTATATTAAGTATGGCGGGAACGGCGATGTGAAGAAATATGCGGTGGAGGAGCTGCATGTAAAAGAGATGGAAAGATGAAAGGAGAACAAGATGAAGGAAAGAATAAAGAGCCCTGTGCTCTGGATTTCGATGGCGGCACTTTTTGCATTTATCACGAAGAATTGGCTTGGATGGGAAATACCGAAATTCGATGAATTTACAGAGCTTCTGCTTGCGGTCTTGGTGGCGTTTGGCGTGGTGAACAACCCCACGGACCGGAGCGGGTTTTAAGGAGGCACATATATGCTGCAGATTACTTGCAACAAGACGGCGAGGACAGAAAAGGCAAAATACATAGTGGTGCACACGACGGGAAACTACAGCCAAAGCGCGGATGCAAGGGCGCACTACGAATACTGGGACAGGCAGTATGCGGGACAGAGTGCGGACTTTGTGGTAGACGACAAAGAAGCGCTTCAGATTAACGACTATACCAAGTATTATACATGGCATTGCGGCGACGGTAAGGGGAAAAACGGCATTACGAACGCCAATTCCATCGGCATTGAAATCTGTGTAAACCGCGGCGGCGATTTTGACAAGGCCGTGGAGAATGCGGCGGAGCTTGTGCGAAAGCTGAAGGCGGAAACGGGTATAGAAAACGTGGTGCGGCACTATGACGCCTCCGGTAAAATGTGCCCTGCGGAATTTGCGGGGGATGGCTGGGCGGCGTGGTACCGCTTTCTGCGAATGGTGGATGAGGTGCGCCTGCCGGTTTTAACTTCCGTAAACGATATTGTGTGGGAGCTTTCGGAGCGTGCACTCTCGAGTGGCGAGAAGGTCATAGGCGATCCGCATCTTTGGATGCAGAAGCTGAATGAGGACGTGAACACATACTGGCTGGCGCGAAAGATCGTGCAGTATCTCAGGGAAAAGAGGGTGTAGCGATGGGGAAAAAAGCGGATAAGCAAAAGCTCCGCCTTTGGCAGGAGCGGCTTTCAAGAAATGAAAGCGCATATAGTGCAGAGGAAGCGAAGATGGACGAGCGCGAGGCGCTTTACCGCGGCGACCGAAGCCTTCGAAAGCTTGTGGACGGCGAAAGAAAAAAGAAGACGCCGCATGTTCGAAACATCTGCGCGGAAACTATAGAGGCGCAGGTATCCTCGAGTATTCCCATGCCGAAGGTGACGGCGCAGCGCCCTGAGGACGAGGACAAGGCGCGCCTTATAGAGGACATGCTTCGAAATGAAATTGACAGGGGCCATTTCGAGGAAATAAACGATATGATGGAGCGCACGGTGCCGATTCAGGGCGGCGGTGCCTTTCTTCTCGAGTGGGACAATACGCGCCGCACCCATTTTACGGTGGGCGAGCTTTCCGTTTCCGCGGTGCATCCCAAGCAGATTGTGCCGCAGGACGGCGTATATACAGGGATTGAGGATATGGACTACATCATCCTCAAGGTGCCGCAGACGAAGGAATATTTGCGCCGCAGATACGGCGTGAGCGTAGAGGACGAGAGTGAGGAAGCACCCGAGGTGCGCGGCGGCGAGAGTGCTGCCGAGGATCTGGTGACGCAGTATCTCGCATACTACAGAAACGACGCGGGCGGCATTGGGCTGTATTCCTGGGCAGGAGACACCGAACTTATAGACCTTTCGGATTATCAGGCGAGAAGGCTGCGCCGGTGCCAAAAGTGCGGCACGGTGGAGCCTCTTGACAGTATTCCGCTCGATGCGCCGAGCATAGACGGGAGCATGCCGTACGCAGGCGCTGAAAGAGAAAAAGGGAAGCTGCACGCGGAGAAGAAGGTATGCCCGTACTGCAAGAGTGCGGCGTGGGAAGAAACGGAGGAGGAATTCGAGGAAGTATACGTGCCGATTGCACGCGCATATGGCGGGGACATTCCCGGTGCTGTAAAACGGCAGGTGGCTTCGGAGACGGAGATGGACGAAAACGGAATGCCTATCCTCGAAATCCGTGAGGAGCCGACGAAAATTCCATACTACAAGCCGGACATTTTTCCCGTAATTCTCCAGAAAAATGTAAGTATACATGGTTCTTTTCTCGGGGACAGCGATATTGACAAGATTTGCGATCAGCAAAATACCACGAATCGCCTTGAGGCAAAGATTATTGAAAAGCTCGTAAAAAGCGGCAGCTATATTACGCTTCCGGATACGGCGAGCATTGAGGCAAACGATGAGGACATGAAAATCATTCGCCCGGGAAATGCGGCGGATGCCTCCATGATTGGCGTACATACGATGGAGGGAGATATCAGCCAGGACATTGCGTACCTTAAAAACGTATACGAAGAGGCGCGTCAGATTATCGGCATTACGGATTCCTTCCAGGGGAGAGCGGACAGGACTGCCACGAGCGGCAAGGCGAAGGAATTTGCCGCGGCGCAAAGTGCCGGCAGGCTCGAATCGAAGCGTGTGATGAAAAACGCCGCGTATGCCGCGCTATTTGAGGCGATGTTCAAATTCAAGCTTGCCTACACGGACGAGCCGCGTCCTGTGGTATCGAAGGACATAAGCGGAAACCCCACATACCGCACCTTCAGCCGGTACGACTTTTTGGAGATGGATGAGGCAGGCGAATGGCACTGGAACGACCGATTCCTTTTCAGCTGTGACACCACCGCGCCGCTTGCGGCAAACCGCGAGGCGATGTGGCAGGAGACGCGCATGAATCTGCAGACAGGCGCCTTTGGGGACCCTGCAAACCCGAAGACGTTAATTCTCTTCTGGACGAAGATGGAGATGCTCCACTATCCGGGTGCAGGGGAAACGAAACGGTATCTGGAAGAAGAGATGCGCGCTGCTGCAGAAAAAGAAGCGGCCATGCAAAAAGCACAGCAGATGGCACAAATGGCGGCGATGGAGCAGCAGAAGGCGGCGCAGGAACAACAGAAAATGGCGGAGGAAGACGCCATGCAAAGGCAGGAGGCGGAAGCGATTATGGCGGACACGGTGCAAAGGGCAAGAGAAGATGCGGCGCGTGCGCTTATGTAAAAAGGAGATGGCGGCTTGGCGAGACCGAAGAAATATTCGAAAAAAGAGCTCGAAGAGGCGATCGAGAAATACTTTCGCTCCATAAGCGCCTTTCGCGAGGCGAGGGATAAAAACGGGCGTGCCTTACAAAACGCGGATGGAGAAGTGATTATGGTGACAGAATACGCCGTGCCGCCCACAGTAAGCGGCCTATGCCTGTATCTTGGCATAGACCGCTCCACGTGGCAAAATTATCAGGACGAGGAAGAAAATCCGCAGCTTTGCGGGGTAATAAAAAAGGCGAAGGCACGGATTGAGGCGTATCTGGAGGAGCAGCTCCTCCTTCGGGAGAAAAGCGTGCAGGGCATCATATTTAATCTTCAAAACAATTACGGATGGCGGCAGAAGCAGGAAATAGAATTCGGCACCGAGACGCGGAAGAGCGTGGCGCGAAATATGAGCCTTTCCGAAAAGTATGAAGCCTGCCGCGAGCTTGCAAAAACATTCAAAGAGGACGAGGATGGACAGAAAGAAGATTGAGGAATCGGCGGCGCTTGCCGTTTGGTACAACGAGCTTCGGAAAACGAATAACGATACCTTCATGCCGCTTTTTGGCGATGAGCACCGGCACCTTATTCTAAAGGGTGGCGGCGGCAGCGGCAAGAGCATTTTTGCCGGACGGAAGGTTTTGGAGCGGTGCACGTGCGAAGCGGGTCACCGCTTTTTGGTATGCCGAAAGGTAGCACGTACCATACGCGAGAGCTGTTTTACCCAGCTTTCGGGGCAGGCGGCGGAGTTTTACCCCGAGAGCGGATGCCGCATCCACCGCGGGGATATGCGGATGCGCTTTGGAAACGGGAGCGAAATTTTATTTGCAGGCCTTGATGATGTGGAAAAGCTCAAATCCATTTACAATATCACGGGCATATGGGTGGAGGAAGCGAGCGAAATTTCGGAGGCGGACTTTAATCAGCTCGACATCCGTCTTCGCGGCGAGACGGAATTTTACAAACAGATTATACTGACATTCAACCCCGTGAGCCTCAAGCACTGGCTGAAGGCGCGCTTTTTTGACAGAAAGGATGCACGTGTACGTACACACGAATCCACGTACCGTGACAATCGGTTTCTTCCGGAGGAGGACCGGCGAACGCTCGAAGCCTTTCGGGATATTGACGAATACTACTACACGGTATACTGCCTCGGCATGTGGGGCGCAACCGGGAAGAGCGTGTTTGACAGTAAGAAGGTATCGGCGCGCCTTTCGGAAAAGATACAGCCGAAGAAGGTGGGCATGTTCGATTTCGGGTACGACGGACTTCGCATATCGAATATACGATTTTTAGATGACCGCGACGGCTTTATTAAAATATACAAGGAGCCCGAGGAAGGCGTGCCGTATGTTATCGGCGGTGACACGGCCGGAAACGGAAGCGACAAGTTTGTGGCACAGGTGATTGATAACCGCACCGGCGAGCAGGTGGCCATCCTTCGCCATTCCTTTGATGAGGACGTTTATGCGCGGCAGGTATACTGCCTCGGGATGTACTATAACACCGCGCTCGTCGGCATCGAAACAAACTTCTCCACATATCCCGTGATGGAGCTACAGAGGCTTTCCTACCCGAAGCAATATGTGCGCGAGACGGTGGATGACTTTACGCAGAAACCAAAGCACAGTTTTGGCTTTTGGACGGGCACCAAGACGCGGCCTGTTATTTTGTCGGAGCTTATCCGCGCGGTGCGCGAGGACGTGCGCATAGTGTGCGACGAGACGACGCTCGAGGAAATGCTGACCTTTGTGCGCGGTGAGGACTGGAAACCTGAGGCGGAAGCAGGGGCGCACGACGACTGCGTGATGGCGCTCGCCATTGCACACGGCATACGACCACAGCAGAGATACACCTGCGAAGCGAAAAATGGTGCGGAAAAGACGTGGACGCGCGATATGTGGGAGGACTATGAAAACGCGGATACCGAGGGCAGAAAATATTTGATACAAAAGTGGGGCACGCCGAAAAAGTGAGAATGGCGGCGCCTCGCTTTTCTTATATGGAATGACGCGTCAAAGCACGGCTTTTATGATACGCTTATGAAAGAGGTGATACAAAATGCCAAACGGAATTATGGCGGCGGACACAAATTTTCCGCATTTTTCGGACGGACAAAGCACAGAAGAAAAGCTTTACAGCATGCAAAGCTATCTCTATATGCTCCTTGAGGAGCTTCGGTATACGCTTGCGAATGTCGGGAAAGAGAATTTTAACGAAGCGGCGTTTTCCGAGATTTCGGACGAGATCACGGGACCTGTAAAGAAGACCATACAGAGCCTTGACCTTGAGGTGACGAACGGCGAGACCAGCGCAAGCATCAGGCTTACGGGTGACGGGATAGAGGCTGAGGCGAAAAACATAGAATTTCTCGGCGTGGTCACATTTAAAAGTTTGCTCGACGGAGAAACGGTCATAGATGGCGGCAATATAAAAACGGGCACAATTTCCGGCATAGAGATGCGCGGAAACACTTTTTACTGTACGCTTATCCGAGATGGCGAGACGAGCGGTCGACACGAAGGCGAGATTATTCTTTTGCATAAGGAAGAGGGGGAGAAGGCGTACGTGGCGGGCGGCCTTCGAATTGACGATGAAGGAGAGGGCGGCACGTGGGAAACCAGAAGACGAATTATATTGTATGCGCAGAACGGCGTAGCATTAAAGCTTGACAGTACTTCTAATCTTAGTATAGAGGCGGGCGGGCTTGTGTACATGGCGGGCGCGGAGGCGGCATCGATTGCGGCACCGAAAATCAACCTTACGGGCAATGTGGAAATTACGGGGAGCCTTACGGTGAACGGGCAAAGAATAGGGGGAGGTACAGAGTGAAAGAAAAACGGCATCTTATAGAATGCGTGAACGCGCACCTTGCGCTTTCGGCGCTTATGGACAAGGAGCTTGACTACCAGACGGCGTACGCCGTTTTGGGACTTCGGCGTGCGCTTTCCGAGCACGTGGCATTTTTCAAAGAGGCGGAGCGGGCGCTACTTGAGGAATATGCTGCGAGGGGTGAAAACGGAGAAATCCTTTGGGAGGGAGAAGGAAAGTTCGTATTTCGCGAGCCTTCCAAATGCGAAGAGTTTCGAAAACAGCATAAAGAGCTCGGCATGGTGGAGGTTTCGGACATACCGACGTTTCGCGGCAAGCAACCGAAGGAGATACGCCCGGCGGTGCTTTTGGCACTGGAGGGATTTTTGATATTTGAGGAGGATGCGATATGAACGGACTGCCTTCTATGCTGTACGGCGACGGCCTCGGGAAAACGACGCAGGTGCAGTTTGGGGGATACAACCACACAACCGCCTGCGCGGAAGGGGAAATATGGGATATGGAAAATCTTACGAGCGATTTATATCCCATCCTTTCCCCGAGAAAGCCGAGAAAGCGCTTTTTGGAAGAGGATGCGGATGTGCAGGCGTTATATGCCTTTGACGGGCGCTACTATCTCATAGGGAAGGATGCGTTTTGCGAATACTTTCCCGGAGGGGGGCAGCGCGTCATGCTCGTATCGCTTTCGGAGGGGGAGAAGGTGTGCACGGCGTTTGGTGCGTACATTTTACTTTTTCCCGACAAAAAATACTACAATGCAAAAACGGGCGAGAGCGGAAGTCTTGAGGCAGAGTGGAAGGGCGCGGCTAAGATTCAAGACGGCACCTATGAAGGCGAGAAGGCTGCAGCCAACACGATATATGCAGAAGGCGCGGACTGGGGCAGTCTTTTTCGCGTAGGCGATGCGGTAGAGATTTCGGGCTGTGCGGCGCACCGAGAGAACAACGTGCAGATTATCGTGCGCGAGATAGAGGGCGATACGCTTCGGTTTTACGAAAACAGCTTTACGATAGGAGAAGGGGGAGACGCGGAGGCGGCGATTACGCTCCGAAGAAATGTGCCCGATATGGACTTTATGTGCACAAATGAAAACCGCGTTTGGGGTTGCCGCGGCGATACCATTTACGCTTCGAAGCCCGGAGACCCTTTCAACTGGAATGTGTTTGACGGGATTTCCACCGACAGCTTTGCCGCCGACACGGGAAGCTTTGGAAACTTTACGGGATGCGCGAGCCTTCTCGGGTACCCTTGCTTTTTCAAAGAGGAGCATGTCTACAAGGTATACGGCGACAGGGCGCAAAACTTTCAGATACTCGGAAGCGCGACGATGGGCATCGCAAAGGGAAGCGAAAAAAGCGCGGCGATTGCGGGCGAGATGCTCTTCTATCTTTCGCGTGGCGGCGTGGCGGTATACACAGGCGGTGCGCCGCAGCTCATCTCTGCGCCTTTCGGGATGGAGAAATACAAAAATGCCGTCGGCGGCAGCGACGGCATCAAATACTATATTTCGATGGAGGATATGCAGGGAAAGTACCACACCTTTTCGTATGACACGCAAAAAAGAATGTGGCACCGTGAGGACGGGGAGAGGGTGCTCGCCTTTGCATGGGACGGGCAGAGACTTATTCGACTTCGGGCGGACGGCGCTTGGTGCGACGGGGAGACGGACGGCGAGGACGGCGAGCGCTTTGTGGAAAGCTTTGCAGAGTTTGGCGATTTTACGGGAGGCGCCCCGGACAAAAAAGGCGTGGCAAAGCTGCAGATGCGCGCGGAGCTTTCGGAAGGGGCTTCTTTGCGGGTTCTCGCGCAGTTTGATTCTGACGGCGTGTGGCGCGAGGTGAAGACGGTGCGTGCCGAGAAAAAGCGGAGCTTTTATCTTCCCATCATTCCGCGCCGGTGCGACCATTTCCGGCTTCGCATTGAGGGCGTGGGGATGTGGAAGATCTATTCTATAACACAGGAAATATACGCGGGGAGCGAATTATAAGGAGGGTTTTAGATGAATATCACGTACGAGGATTTTGAAAAAGCGGCAAAGGGCAGAGGATTATTTGAGCGGTTTTCGGATTTTGACTTGAAGCTTGCGAGGGAAAATCCGGACGCAGGGATGCAGATTCTAAACTATAAGACGGAATACTACGCCGCGGAAACGGACGAGGCAAGAGCCATGGCAAACCAGGGCGCGGAGGCAGTCCGCAAAAAGTATGGCGGGTATACAGGCGGCGCCGCGGGAGACTGGTACTACAAGGAACCGGTGAGCGATGCGACGTCTTCCTTCCCGACAGTATCGGGCAAGGTACAGAGTGCGGTAGATAAAGTGGCAAACTATGAGCCGTTTACATACGACGAGGAGGCGCCGACATATGTGAGCCGAAACGACCGCGACATGCGGAAAATCCGCAACGAGATTTTAAACCGTGATCCGTTTACCTATGATGCGGAGACGGACCCGCGCTTTGCGCAGTATAAAAAGCAGTATACACGCGAAGGACGGCGCGCGACAGAGGATACCATGGGGATAGCGGCAGCCATGACGGGCGGCATTCCTTCTTCCTACGCAATGACGGCCGCGGCACAGGCGGGGAATCAATATGCGGCGGCGCTTTCGGATAAAATTCCGGAGCTTTACGAGGCGGCGTACAACCAGTATATGAACGAGCACGCGATGAAAATACAGGATTTGGATGTATTGCGGGCGCTCGAAGAAAGCGACTATCAAAAGCACCGCGATAAAGTCCAGGACTACAGGGATGGACGTAACTTCGCGTACGATGTTTGGGCGGGCGAGCGCGACAGACTTGTCAGCGATGCGGATATTCTGAAGACCATAGATGACAGTAAATACGATCGGTTTAAGGACACTGTTGAGATGGCATATAAGGCATTGGAAGCTGGGGACTTGAAACCTTTACAGAGGCTCGGGATTGACACAAGCCGTCTTGAAGCAGAGTACGGACGAGAGGAAGCAGCGGCGAAGCTTTCGCACGCTATGAATGTGGCAAATGCTACGGGGGATACCAGCGAATTTGAGGCGCTCGGGTATGATGCGAGCTATATCAAAAAGCTTTTGGGGCTTGAAGTGAAGGGCGCAGAGCTTGACTACGCCAAAGACGTGTATGACGCAACAGGGAACAACAGCCTTCTGCAGGCGGTTATAAACGGAAACGGTGGCGGCGGGGAGACGCTTCCGATCCCGGAGCCGCAGACGCAGCCGCAGGCAGAACCACAGACGGAGCCGTGGGGGAATATAAAGTCGATGTACCCGGATATGGTTATACCTACTTCGGAGGAATGGGATACTTTGGCAGGGGCACTCGGTGAAGATACAATGCTAGAGGTAGGTTTCAAAAAAGGGTTTTAAGAAAGAAGGGCTAATATATGGCATACAAAAATTACAATCACGCTACCTTATGGGAGATACGCGATGATTTTGAAAGCCGTGTGCGGAACAACAAAAAAGCGGAAACGGAGGAAAAGAAAGAGACCAAAGAAAAGACGGAGACAAAAAACTCTGCTTTCAACAGCAAAAGGGAAACGAGAGATGACTTCGACAGCCGCGTGCGCAGAAGATACGGCAGCAAAGCCATGCTGCAAAAAGTGCAAATGGAAGAGGACACGAGAAGACGCGAAGCTAAAGAAAACGGGCAGCCTTATACGCCGAAAATCGGAGTTTTGTCGAGCTGGTACGAAAGCGCCCTGGATGATTCCAAGAAACGCATAGAAGAAAACGAGGGCACCTTAAAAACGCTGAAAAAGAAAATAGATATTTTCGGGGCGCTTGCAAAGGATTTACAAACCAAATACAGAACAACCGGCTCGGATGCAGATCGTTCTCTTTTGGAAAAGACAAGATCTCTTTATGATACAAGTGCAAAGGGATACCAAAAAACATATGACACGTATGCAGATGAAATAGAATACCACAATTCCACGCTTGGGGAATTTCAAACATACTACGAAAAAGAGGAGAAAGTTACGGAGGACTGGCTGGCCGAAAACCCTGCTTTGGGAACAATAATACGGGTTCCGGAGAGACTGCCGAGCAAAATGGAGGGAATACCGAAGGACCCCAGAGAAGCTTTTACGTTGGCCGAGCAAGCATCAAGGCAAAAGAGCATCAGCATAGTGATGCCGGACGGAGGAGACACGGTGCAAATCAGCCCGGCGGCGTATTACGCAATGCAAAACGGTAAATTAGACACATATGCACCGGTGGACGAAGACGAAGGAAGCGTTCTGGAGAGGGTTAAAGCGCATCTGGCAGAAAGGGAAAGACAAGAGTGGATAAAAAACAACCCTGTTTTTGCAAAGTATAATATTAACCCGGAGGAATTTTCTTTCGACGATTTGGACAAATGGGCAGAGGCGCATAATTATACATGGTACCACGACGAAAATGGCAGAAAGATATATGATCCAAAACGCGAGAAGATTTTCGGGTTTCTGAGTGGGAAGAAACTCTCAACGGAGCAGGACGATGCGGAGTTCAATGTATTACACGCGCAAGCATCCAGAAACGACCGAGAGGCATTTGCAAAAAACCACCCGGTGCTGGGGCCGGTAGCAGTTAATGCCGAATATCTTGCCGCAAAAGCGGCGGCAGGCGTAGTCGGGACGGTGGAAAACTCGGGCAGATATTTGACGGCGGGGGCCAGTTGGCTTGTGGGGCAAGGGCTTCAAATTGGAGGTGTTGCTCCGAATAAGGCCGCCGATTCTGTCCTGGGATTTGCAGGTCAAAACCTTGAAGCGGATGGGATATCTGACGTTATGAGCCGAAACGCAGAAGAACGAATGACTCCGCATCCGGCTGTAAGAGAGCTAGGAGGGGTGGTACAAAGTGCAGGGAATTTAGTTATTCCGATAGTTGCGGAAATAATGACAGCAACCGGGAGCCCGCTGCTCGAACTTGAACTCGCGCGAAAAGCTGCCCAAAATACCACTCTTTCTACTTTGAAGGCTGCATCAAAGAAATTTTTCACTCCTTCCAGCATTGTGTTTGGCACAAGTGCTGCCGGGGGCAGTGCGAAGGAAGGATACGAGTTATCGAAAGATGCGGGGAAATCCTTGGTTTACGGTACACTTTCCGGTCTCGGCGAACTAATGACGGAAAAGATTTTTGGCGGCTTTGCAGGCACGGATTTCGGGGATGCCTTGATTGAGTTTAATGTTAAAAACAAGGGACTGCGCAAAATGCTTAATTTTGGAAGCGAGGGCGTAGAGGAAATGCTGATGCGGGGCGTAGAACCGAAATTAAAACGTATTTCGGGGGTTGACAAAAATGCACGAGCAGCAACGTTTTCGGAAATTTTGGAAAGCGGCAAACAAGGCGTGCTGCTGTCGCTTATTATGCAAACGGCCACGTATCCGATACAGAAAAGTAATGTAAGGCATATGGCTTCTGCTTTAAACGATATCAGCGAAGGTTTCAATGCTTTTCTGGCAGACAATCAAAAGATTGAAATACTGGACATAAAAAAAGCTACGGTCGAGCAGGTCGAAGCGAAACAAAAGGAAATTATCAAATATGCTCAGGCGTACGCGGAACAATTGGAAACCACAATTTTGACCGTGGGAAATGCTGCGAATATAGCAAATGAACTGATAATTCGAAAAAACGCTCTTGTAGAAAAAGGCGTAAGCGAAAGCGATGCAAATGCTATTGTGAATCGCATGTATCAAACCACGGGAGATGTGGAACTCACAACGAACGAGTCCGGAGGCGCGGCCGATATTTTTGGGGCAGCTCTGCAAATTACCGATGCCGCGGCTGATAAAATGGAGGGAATTACAGGCGGCAGAGGTGGATACAGCGCGGTATACGCGGCGAATCTTGGCGTACTGAAATCTGCGGACAGTCAGTTTGACAGAGCATACGTAGAAAAATATGCCGAGGCATTTGTGGGCGTATTGCAAGCAGGAAAGGCACCTGCTTATACAATGCTTTCGGAAGGCGGTGCCGATGCCGTACAGCTTCTTACAGACTATGTGCTGACGGGCAAGGCTTCGGCGGAAATAACCAATGCGAACGTCCTCGCGGAAGCGGCGATGCATCTTCGCGGCATCCTTGCTTCTGCCGTTCAAAATACGAGTGACGTGCATGCGAAGCTTTATGGAGAAAACTCTGCCTTGAAAGCGCAGGTTATGGCGGTGCAAAGAGGAGATTTTTCGGCGTTAAACATTGAAGGGGCGACATTACAGACGGACGCAAGATCAAATGTTGCAGAAAAAACAAATACCGCCCCGGAAGTGCAACAGAGCGCGCCGTTCGTGGAAAAGGGTGTCACAAAGGGAACGCGTTCGACGAACGCCGCAATGGAAGTTACAATAGGAGAAAAAGAAGACGCGCAGCTGATAGAAGATTACAGTGGCGCGGTAGATAGCATTTTAACTGTTTCGGATGAAGTGGCAAAAGATTTGGCAGATAAGAGAACGGCTGTGGAGGTTTCCTCGAATACGCCGAAAGTTATTTTGGATCATGTTGAAGATGCGAGAGACTTGAAGGTTATAGTTAATTATAACACCCTTTATCTTGCGGTAAGAAAAGATGGCGTATTTAAGGGGCACTATCACAATCTGGGGGCAGATATTGCAAAAAAACTGCCGGAATTTTTGAAAAGCCCCGATGCGATTATACAACTTGCAAGCGGAAGATTAAATCTTTTTGCCACGGTAGAAACCGAAAGAGGCAATAATGGGATTGTATCCGTCGAACTTAACAGTACCAAGGACATTGATGGGAAAAACAAAGATTATAATGTAGTAGTGACTATATTCAGCTCTGACAACAATTACGTGCAGAACTTAATTTCCAGCGATGGTGTTACCGAAAAATATAAAAGAGAGGATCTGTCGCAAGTGAATCCCCAACTGTATAAGTGGTTGGCAACTATTAACGACAAATCCTCTACTGACACCAGTATATCACAAGAAAATACTGTTGTCAATGATGATTATGCGCGGAAGGGCGGAAAATATACGCAGGAAGAAACAAATGTTAATACGCTTTTCCCAAAGCATGTGCTTCCGACAGCGGAGGAACTTTTACCGCGAAATCATGCGGCACATACCGAGACGCAGGCTGCCAAAAATGCGGTGGCTACAGAGTATGCAGACGAAAACATAACGGAAGCGGAATATGATGAGAGGATGGACATCCTTGAAGCGGAAGCGAGCATGGCGGGAGAAAGCATGCTGTATGACGATGGGCGAAAGTATTCAATTTCCGGCCAAGATGAAGAACCCATTAACATATCCAGCGGAAATGCATTAAGCGAGGACCCACTACATCCAATTGACTACGATTCGCTTATCAATAAGAAGGACATGGCAATTACAGACGTGGATGATTCACAAATTCTTAGCAGGGCAGAAGCTCGAGCGTTAGCAAAAGAAAATGTGAAAAGCAGGCTAAATGAGCACAATGATGGCAATACTTTTTTTGTGCATAACAAGGACACAGACACAGAAATTATCGTGGGCACAGAGGGAATCAATCATGGATTAGTGCGAAGATATCAGGACAACGCCATCGTGGACACAAAAATTGGTGAGTATATTGAAAATGCAATTTATGTAAATGAACTTAGACCAAGGGAGGCCGGCGCCGTACGGACATACGTTTTACTTGGGTACGGAGAATCAGATTCAGCAAGTTATCCAGCATATTTCATTGTTAACATTAGACAAGATGGAAAGCACGAATTAAAAGAGTATGGTGTTTTGTCTTCAGGCAACGCAAAAAAAATAGCAGGAACTTTTGCCAATAAGGCAACGGTGGGGGATGGCAAAACTGCCAATTCCACATCAGCTCCTGCTACTATAAGTATAAAGAAGTTGCTGGATATTGTCAAGGAAAAGTTTTCGGAAATTTTGCCACAGTCTGTACTAAGTCATTACGGAATTGCAAGAAAAAACGGGAAAATTGGTCCTTATGTCCGGTTTTCTAATGAGGAGAATCATTCACTTAGAACTATCGAAGGGAGCACAAACAATGAAGGAAGAAGTGTATTATCAGATGGAAGCGGCGAGCGGACGCACAGTGCGAGTTCCGGCAAGCCAGTTAGAAAAATGGATGGAAGGACAAGCCGCTATCGAGAGGGGCGAGAAGCCGGTCGTGAGCGAAGAAAGTATTGCGAAACTCTCAGAGCTTCTGGGCTTACCGAGGAAAAAGTAGTATACGATACTGCGTGCGAGGTTATTCCGAAAGAACAGTACACGCCGCGTATGCGGAAAATAGAAGCAGAAAACCTGCGAAATGGTATTGACGAAACAATTTTCATAACCGGAAAGGCAAGAATCCTATCGAAGAAAGACAGTAAGGGCAACCATAAAATGGCACGGGGTGTGTATGTTCGAAAAGATGGAAGAAAAACTGTCCTTGTGCAGTATGACAATGAATGGTTTACGCCGGAACAAATCAATGACCATGAAAGAATCCATGACCAATACAACACTCGTCTTGTTCAAAAGGTCAAAAATATTATAACAAACAGCCTTTCAGCTTCGGAAAGAAAGCAGGTTCTTGAAAAATTAGCAACGGATTATAATGGAATCGTCGAAGACAACGAGGAGGCTCTTATAGAAGAGTTTGTGGCAAATGTGCTTTCCAATATGGACTATGATTACCTCCACGCTTTTGCGGAGCTGCAGAAGGCTTTTTGGAAAGGCGACGAACAGTTTATTGACAGTTACAAAGTTTCGGAGTATACTGAAAGTGCGGATGCCGGCGGCAATGCCGAGAGTTTAGAGCAGGCAGACCTTGGAGAAAAGGACGCCGCGGTGCCGCGTTATACTGAACAGGAATATAGAGATTACGGCTGGGCCAGGGCAAACAATATTCTTACAGCAGGGCAAAATACAGACTATCGTTCCAAATTTGCAGACGCGGTAAGCGGCATGGCGGAATTTCCCAAATCCAAAGCGGGGGAATATATTATACCCGTCAGCAATATATACGATGCATCGCAGGAGGGCGTTAATAACGTCCTTGTATTTGCAAAAGGCACTATCGAGAACCCTGTTATCACAAGCGTGATAAAGATAGACGAATATGACGAAACAAGTCTTGATGACGTAAGGAGGAGAATTTATGAGGGTGAGCGGAGAGGCATTCAGCAGGAGGCTGGAGAGCTATTCAGACGATACCATTCGTCT
Source organism: Clostridia bacterium (assembly GCA_045533905.1). Classification (GTDB taxonomy): domain Bacteria; phylum Bacillota; class Clostridia; order UMGS1883; family UMGS1540; genus SIG447. The sequence goes on along the minus strand of JAZSIR010000008.1, from coordinate 104,217 downwards.
GCTTACGAGTTTCGACCAAATCAGCAAAGAACTGGCGCTGGAAGCGTTAAAAATAGTGGCTACCACGGACACGGAGGAAGAAGTGGTGAAAAAACTTCAGAAGCTGAAGGAAAAATAAAGGTAAGCTACTCTGCAGCAGGTGCCGAGGAGATGGCCAAGGACAAGCTCCCTGTGAAAGCAGAAGCGGCGCTTCGGCAGGCGGAAAGCCATCTGCTTGGGCGCATTGGTGAAATTTTAAGTGTGCCGGGCAAGGCGCAAAGGGAAACCTTGCAGAGCATTGTTCGAGATATTTCGAAAGATTATCTCGACCGCGGCGCGATTGACCGCACGAAGGCGGACGAGCTTTTTGAGGCAGCGTGGAGAGAGGGGCTTATAGTAAACGAAGATTACTATAAACAATACAAATACATCCGCGACTACCTCCGCAGTACGCAGCTGACCATCTCCGAAGAAGACCGCACGAGCATTGCGGATTTTGGAGATTTTCGAAAGCGTGCCTTTGGAAAGCTTCGCCTTGTAAACGAAGGGGGACTCCCTGTGGACTCGGCGTATATGGAGCTTGAGGAAATGGCACCGGAGCTTTTCCCGGTAGAGATTACACATCCTGCAGACCAGCTTATGCATATGCTTGAAATTGCAGACGGCATACGGAAAACAGAACAGACGCTGGATGAAGCGCATGGTGAAGATGCGGAAGTGTTCAAAGAGGCGGCAAAGGATGAATTCCATGCGGCGCTGAATTCTGCAGCGGTGGATTTCAAGCGTGTGAAGCGGTATTCTGACGAGCAGGGCCGCAAGACAGAGAAAAAGGAAGAAGAAAAGAAGGCACGCATCGAGACAAAGGAAGAAGTGCAGGAGGCGTACAAGAACCTCAAGGCGACGCGGCGAAACCTTGACAAGGTGACGCGCAAGGCGCTTTTGACCGATGAGGATACGGTGCGCGTGGGGCAGCTTCTTCGCGGCGAGATAAACCCCATGTCTTTGAACACGGAAACGGACAACGTGAAAGACATTCTGGCCGTTTACAACGCGAAAAAAGAATACGAGCAGTATGCAAAGCGCATCCGCGACTGGAACCGAAGACGCAAGGAAGGGCTTGCGGCAGAGGCGCGCGAATACCTTGGCGGTATGGAAAATTGGAAAGACAAGAAGTTTCTCGCAGGTCTGCGCTACTCCATAGAAACGATGGAGAGAAACTTCAGGGACGTAATGGGCGAGGATGCGGCGGCGCTTATCGCAAAATATCTGAATCCCGTATATAAAGGGAACGCGGAGGCTGTGAAGCTTAAAGAGGAAATGCGCGAGAAGGTACGCGCGCTCGGGCTTTCGAGAAAGGTGGCGAGCGGTAACCTTGTTTCCGAAGCGCATGCGGTGCAGCTCCTCGGCGAAGCGGAGGATAATATCACGGTTTTACGGGTAATGCCGAAGGACGCGAAGCGCGACGGGCAAACACTTTCCGAATGGGAAGGGAATGTGAAAAAGCTTTGGGCGGAAAACCCGAACCTTGACGAAGGGAAGATCCGCGAGGCGGTGAAGACGTTCCGCGAAATCTACGACACATTATTTGAAAAAATGAATGCGGTGCGCGTGAGGAACGGGTACGAACCTGTAAATTACAGACGAGGGTATTTCCCGCATTTTCAGCCGGGGCAAGAGGGCGTTCTTGCACAGTTTGGCAGGGCACTCGGGATTGATACTTCAGTTTCGGCACTGCCGACTACCATTAACGGCATGACACATTTATTCCGCCCGGGGATTCAGTGGTTCGGGAATGCGAAGGAACGTCTCGGGTTCAACACGGTGTATGATGCGGTGGAAGGCTTTGATAAGTACATCGAGGGCGTTTCGGGCGTCATTTACCAGACGGACAACATACAGAAGCTTCGCGCGCTTGCAAAGGAAATCCGATACGCGGCATCTGACGAGGGCGTGCAGAAGCAGGTGGACAGAATCGAAGAACGCGAGGATCTGCCGCGAGACGAAAAGGATACGCTTATTGCGAAGCTCTACGAGGATGCAAAGTTTGCGCTTTCGAATTTCGTGGTGGAACTCGAAGAATATACCAATCTCCTTGCAAACAAGAAGAGCCGACAGGACAGAGATATGGAGTACACCTTAGGGCGGAAAATGTATAACATTATGCAGCGCGTAAACAGCAATGTGAGCGGAGCGATGGTGTCGCTCAACATCCCGTCCTGGCTCACAAACTTCATACCGCTTACGCAGGCGTGGGGCCTTGTAGACTCGAAGTACCTCCTGCGCGGTATGGGAGAGACAGCGAGGGCGTACTTCGACCATACGGACGACTTTGTTTCGCAGAGCGCATTCCTTACAAGCAGAAGAGGGTCTGACCCGCTCGTGAAGATGTGGGAACAGGGACCGGAGAAAAAGAACCCCATAGGGAAAGCGTGGCGCGGATACCAGAAGGCTGTGGACAAGCTTTCGGGCGGCATGGAATACATCGACGCATTTACGGCGGATTCGATTGTGCGCGCGAAATATCTGCAGAATATCGACGCAGGTATGAGCGAGGCGGCGGCTATGGAGGATGCCGATGCTTTTGCGCGAGGCGTGATGGCGGGACGAAGCCGCGGCGAAATGCCGACGGCGTTCAACGCTACAAATCCCTTGCAGAAGTTATTCACACAGTTCCAGCTTGAGGTAAACAACCAATACCGATACCTTTTCAAGGATATGCCGCGTGCAATGCGGGAAAGAGGGATAGCGGCGCTTGCGGTGGCGCTTTTGAAACTGTTCCTCGGGGCGTGGATTTTCGATGAGCTGTACGAGCTTCTGTTTGGAAGGAGACCTGCGATGGACCTTTTGAGTCTTTTGAACGAAGCGTCCGGAGATTTTACGGGGTACCGTTTGCCAGCACTTTCTGATCTTGTGGACGGGGAGACAGATTTACGCGAGGAAAACCCAAGTCTTTGGAAGGGCGCGTCCAACCTTGTGAAGAACATAGGGGAGGAGCTGCCGTTTGTGGGCGGTGTCCTGTTCGGTGGTGGCCGTGTACCGATAAGCAGCGCGTTACCAAGTGTATCTAATATGGGGAAGGCACTCCTATATGAGAAGTGGGACGGGAAGAAAAAGAGGCAGACGCTCGCAAAAGAACTTTCGAAGCCACTCCTTTACATGCTTCCTGCAGGCGGACAAATCAAGAAAATCGCCGAAGGGGCGGATGCGATGATTCGCGGCGGCAGCTACACGGTAGATGCAGACGGAAACGAAATTCTGCAGTATCCGGTTTACAACGACGGAGAATGGTGGGAGACGGCACTAAACGGCGGCCGCGCGATGCTGTTCGGCAAGACGACGCTCCCGACGGCTCGAAACTGGGTGCGGAGTGGGTTCAAGAGTCTTTCTGCAAAAGAAACCGAGCTTTATAAAGAATTGACGGCGGCGGGTATGTCCGGAAAAGAAGCGTTTGCCACCGTGCAGGAAGCCGGCGGCACGGTGATTTCAAGCTACAGAGAGTTTACGGATGCAGGGCTTACGAGCGAAAATGCAATACGCCTCTCGATTGACCTTGAAAAACTTACCCCGGAAGAGGGGGAAGAAACGGTGAGCCGAATGCAGAGATACAAGACGGTGGTGGCGGCGAAGCTTCCGGAGGCGGAAACGATGGCGGCACTTGCCACGATGATGGAAGAAGGGGCATATGAGAAGCTTACGATGGGAAATACGTATGGCGTTGCGCCGGGGACGTACTTTGCGTATCTCGAAACATTACCCAAATATGATGCGGATGAGAACGGAAGTTACAAGCAGCCTGAGGTGCAGGCGGCGCTTGACGCTATGGGCCATGGCGGCTATATGCTTCCGACGGCAGATGGGGTAAACCGGAATCTGACGAAGAAGCAGAAGGCGGTTCTTTGGCAGCTGGCGGATAAGTCGTGGAAGCCGAAAAACAATCCGTACGATGTGGAAATAGGTACGGAAATATACGATGCGCTACATGCAGAATAGAAAAAGCGGAGCTTCGGCTCCGCTTTTTGCGTAAATGCAACCTTTTTAAAATTGTGCGCGTGTATTTAAGAAAGAAAGGGGGAAAGAAAACACACCCTGTACTTCGGGCAAGAGGTAAGCAGGGTGCATTTCGTGTACATGGAAGAAAGGGGGTAGAATATGCAAAAGAAAACCTACAAAATAGGAGAAAGAGAGTATGCGGTCATTGGCGCGGAGAAGGTGGTGGGCGTTGGTACGTTTCCGGTGGTGGATGTGCCGCTCGTGTCAGACTACAAGTGGCAGCTGGACTGCTTAAAAAGCAGACTGCAGCATCCGGAACGATATGCGGAGGATGAGGACGTGCCGGCAGTTATCGAAAGAATCCGCGCGTACTTAGAAGAAAACAGAACGGCCGGGGAGAGAGAAGGGCTATATCGGGAATTTTTGAGGCTTTGAAATGGCGGGGCGGATTGCCCTGCTTTTTCTTTTTGAAAAAATTTTCAAGAAAACAAACCTTTCAGTATTGACAGACGTGATGACGTGAGGAGAGGTGTGTGAGTATGCAACGAAAGAAAAGAAAGGAGGGAGAAATGTGCAACCGTTTTTATGGTTTTTGGTCCTGCTGGTAAGCGCGACGACGGCGGCGATTATCACCTGGCCGCTTGCACGCAAGGTGACAGCGCTCGAAAAGCTGGTTGAGATGCTGGCTGATACGATCCGTGGGAAATTTGACAAGAAATAGAAAAAGAAGAAAGGCGGAGCGTGATGCTCCGTCTTTCAATTTGTAATTCATAAAAAGAAGCGTATATTATGAATTACAACTCGAAAAAGATGAGTTAAACAGCAAAAATTCGAAATAAAGTTAATATTTTTGTGTATCTTAAATCCTTTTATTAACTTTTGGCGTGCTTTTCTGCGAAAGGAGGTTTACAAATGCAAAAAATCAAAATCAAAGCTGTGCACGAGAAAACGCCAACCACAGAAATGTGCTTGGAGTATTATCTCGTGCTGAAGGGAGGTTTATGCGGAATTGAAATCCGGGACACACGCAGTGCGGAAACGGCCGTGCGCTTTATCCCGGATTCTGTAGAAAAGGCATATAAGCTCCTTTTAAAGCTTGCCGGCCACACCATTACACCGATTGCCCTTGACGATGTAGTGGATAACTACATCAGCGAGCGCTGGCGTTCAAAGCGCAGCCTGTATCTTTTGAATACAGACGCGGACGCGGCTTTTGACCGTACCAAGAGGGATACAGAGCCGGTCGGCGATTTGTTGGCCGGTGTATCCGCAAATGAAGGATAGGTGGAAAATTTCTTGATACTTGGGGGCAAGTGTTAAAACGATGTCTTTCGCCTCTTCCAGGAGGAGTTTGCCGGGATCCTCTTCGGGAAGTTCGGTCGGACGAATTTCCTCGAAGGGGAGCTCGCGGCTTCTCTTTCGGATAATGTCGATACAGGTGTTTGTGGCCGTCGTGCGAAGCCAGGCGGAGAGGTCGTCTTTCTCCTCGAGGACATCCCAATGGCGCAGAAGCTTGTAGAAAGTTTCCTGCGTAGCGTCTTCAGAACTTGCCCGGTCCTTCAAAATGCTTCTGCAAATTTTCAGGACATAGAAGTAGTGCTTTTGGTAAACTTGCGTGTAGGTCATTTGTTGCACCCCCTTTCCAAAGAGGGGTGACAAATAATGGGAAAATCCCCGAAAAATCCCCGAAAAATTTTAAAACGGAAAAATTCGGCTTGTGCGCGCGTGAATAGAAAGGCAGAGAAATGCCGTTTTTTCGCGTTTTTTGCGTGCAGACCGTGTGGGAATGATTGCGCGTTTTGGCGGGCTAAAACTCCCGCCGCTTCCACCACGTCGGAGCAAAGTTCGCTTTGCTCCGTTTTTCTTTTGCAAGAAAAAACGTTCGCCTGCTTCCTTGCCCCTCCTTCTCCCCAAAAAGCCTACGGCTTTTCGGGGCCCCCGTAATTCTTCGGGAGCAAACTACGCTGCAATCAAAATGACCACTCTTTTGAGTGGTCATTTCTCATATGCTACGCCCGGCTCCTTTTTCGCAAAAATTCGCGCTTTGCGGCGCTTGTGCGCGTATGAATGTGCACACAACCACTCGCGTTCACTTCTGACTTTTTGCGATAGCATTTCTGCTTGGCGCCCCGAAAAATCCCCGAAAAATATTGCGTTTTTATCTGTGCGTGCCAAATTCTTATACCAAAGTTTTTCGGGGGCATCTCCCTTGACAAGCGGACAAATTTGTGGTATAGTAAACACATAATCCACCTATGAAAAGGAGAAACTGTAATGAAGAAAATATTTGCTGTTTTAATGGCACTTACCATTGTATTTGCCCTCGCCGCTTGCGGCAAGGCACCGAGTGAACCGGTAACGAGCACACCGTCGCCGACGCCGCAGGAGGAATCCACGGTAAATCCGGACGGCACGCTTCTTCCGGACACAGAAGGCGCAGGCAATGTTACAAAACCGGCTGAAAGCGCGAAACCGGAAAAAACACCTGCTGCAGAAAAAACAGAAGCACCTGTAGCGACTGCGGCACCGACAGAAGCACCGGCGGCACCGAAGACGGTAGGAAACATTCTCTTGGAGGAGTTCCGGGCAAATGCTGCAAATAAGGACGCTTTAGGTCTTGCAGAAATGCTGGTTGCAAACCCTGTTATCCAGTTTATGGGCGGCGCAATGCCTGTTGAACCCGGTTTTCTTACAGGCTTTGGCAATACGGAAATCACAGGCTTTACCTCGGGCGCAATGTTTGCACCGATGATTGGCACAATTCCCTTCGTTGGCTATGTGTTTGAACTTGCAAGCGCAGGCGAAGCTGCAGCTTTCCTTGCAAAGCTCAATGCAGCGGCAGATCTTCGCTGGAATATCTGCACCTCTGCAGACGAAAAGGTTTCCGGCTCTGTGGGAAACAAAGTGTTTTTCGTAATGAGCCCGATAAGCTTTGACGAAGCATAAAACTGAATGAGGCGGGCCCTGTGCCCGCCTTTTTGTATAAGGAGATACGAGATGCTTTTTTCAGGAATTCCGTTTCTATATTACTTCCTGCCGATTGTACTGCTTTTGTATTTTTTGGCGCCGCAACGGCTTAAAAACACAGTGCTGCTTTTGTCGAGCCTGTTTTTCTATGCATGGGGCGAGCCGATGTATGTCTTTCTGATGATCGGCACGGTGCTTCTGCAGTATTTTCTTGGCCTCGGCATTGAGAAGTACAGAGGGAAGAAGGGGGGCCGCTTCTTTTTGCTGCTGGCCATCATTTCTTCTCTTGGCGTTCTCGGGTATTTTAAGTATGCCGACTTTTTTATCGGGAATTTCAGCGCCATAACGGGTATAAGTGTGCCGCTTTTGCATATTGCCCTTCCCATCGGCATCAGCTTCTATACGTTCCAGATTTTAAGCTATAATATTGATGTGTACCGGGGCGATGTGGCGGCGCAGAGGAATATCATCACACTCGGCACCTATATTGCCCTTTTTCCGCAGCTTATCGCAGGGCCAATTGTCCGCTACAGCGATGTGGAAAAGCAGCTTAAAAGCCGCACACACAGTATGGAAAAGGCGGCCGAAGGAGCAAGGCGGTTTGTGCTTGGCCTTTCAAAGAAAATTCTCCTTGCAAACACGCTGGGCGAGCTTGTAAACGCCTTCCACACCGCAACCGATACCTCCGTTCTCTTTTACTGGCTTTTTGCTGCAGTGTATATGCTGCAGGTCTATTTTGATTTCTCGGGGTATAGCGATATGGCGATAGGTCTCGGCAAGGTGCTCGGGTTTGATTTCATTGAAAACTTCCGCCATCCCTTCATATCCGCCTCCATCAGCGAATTCTGGCGCAGATGGCACATTTCGCTTGGCTCGTGGTTTCGCGACTATGTCTATATCCCGATGGGCGGCAATCGCGTGAAACCGGTGCGCCTCGTTCTGAATATTCTCACCGTGTGGTTTCTGACGGGCTTCTGGCACGGCGCCGCGTGGAACTTTATCGTGTGGGGCTTGTATTTTGCCGTATTCCTGATGGCGGAGAAGTTTCTCTTTGGCAAATACATTGCAAAGACGAAAGTGCTGAAGCATCTGTACGTTCTCTTCTTCGTAGCCATCAGCTTCGTCATTTTCAGCGCCGACGGTATGGGTGAGGTGGGGAGCCTTGTCGGCGGACTTTTCGGTGCCGGTGACATTCCGCTTTCCTCCGGAAGCTTTGTGTATGCCTTCCGGAATTACGGCGTGGTTCTCGCTATCGCGGCCGTGGCGGCAACGCCACTCGGGAAATGCGCGGCCGAGCTCCTTTTGCAAAACAGAAAGACGCGGACGGCTATAATGGCACTTGAATTGCCGCTTCTCATTTTCCTCTTTCTGGCGTGCACTGCCTATCTTGTCGACGGCGCATTCAACCCGTTTTTGTATTTTAGGTTTTAAGGAGGCGCAAAAATGGAGAAAATAAAAAATATTGTAATTACCGTTACCTTCGCTGCGCTTCTTTTGATAGGATTCCTCTTCTGTGCCTTCGGGCCGAAAGAGGCATTTTCGGAAGCGGAGCGGCGTCCGCTGGCGCAGATGCCCGCGGTAAGCCTTGCATCGGTTTTGGACGGGTCTTTCACTAAAGACTTTGAAACCTATGCGACGGAGCAGTTTCCCTTCCGCGATGCCTTTCGCACGGGGAAGGCGCTCTTCGCAACCGAGGTGTTCCGAAAGCTCGATAATAATGGCCTCTTTGCAGCTGAAGGGCACATTTCCAAAATCGATGACCCTGAAAACGATGCGATGATGGCGCATGCTGCCGAGCGGTTTGCATTTATCCGGAAGACTTATCTTGAAGGCAAAAACTGTAAGCAATACTTTGCCATCGTGCCCGACAAGAATATGTTTCTAGCAGGGAAAAACGGCTATCCGGCGCTTGACTACCAGGGGTTTGCTGAAAGAATGCAGGAGAAAGTTTCGGAGATGACGTATATCGACGTAACACCCTTTTTGGAGCTTTCTGACTACTATACAACCGATACACATTGGCGGCAGGAAAAAATTGTGGATATCGCGGAATATATCGGGGAGGCTATGGATACGCCTTGTGCGGCAGGGTATACGATCAAAACGCTTGAAAACCCCTTCCGCGGCGTATATGTAGGGCAGATAGCGCTTCCGGTCTCACCGGATACGATTTTGTATCTGACAAACGAAGCGCTTGAAAATGTGAAGGTCACGTATTATGACACGGGCGCCCCCGTGGAAGGTGCGCTTTATAATATGGAGAAGGCCTTCGGGAAAGATCCGTATGAGATGTTTCTTTCCGGTGCTGCACCGATTGTAACGATTGAAAATCCTGCAGCCGGAACCGAAAAAGAGCTCGTGATGTTTCGTGATTCCTTTGCTTCAAGCCTCGCACCGCTTCTTTCGGCAGGATATGCCAAAATTACACTTGTGGATATCCGTTATATCCAGAGTAACTTTGTTGGAAGCTTTGTGGAGTTTGAAAATGCGGACGTGCTTTTCATATATAGCACAACGCTGCTCAATAACAGCCTCGCCCTTCAGTAAGTGTTGACAAAAAAGGCAAAAAAGTGTATACTGAAAACAAACAGAAAGGATGATTTTTATGGCAGCAATTATTAAAACAGAAGAATATGATGCAAAGGTAAAAAACGCCGATAAACCGGTGCTTGTGGATTTTTATGCAGATTGGTGCGGCCCGTGCAAAATGATGCTTCCCATCGTGGAAAAGCTCGCCGCGGAGTATGAAGGAAAGGCGTATGTTTATAAAGTGGATGCGGATACAGACGGCGCACTCGCCGCAGGGCTCGGCATTATGAGCATCCCCACAATGATTTTCTATAAAAACGGCGAAGAAGTGGAAAGAGTGATTGGTGCTGTGCCGGAAGACTCGCTTCGCGGAAAGTTGGACGGCTTATGCTAAACACAGAATGGATAAAAGTCAGCATAGAAACCACAAGCGAGGGCATCGAGCCGCTTTACGGTATGCTCCTTTCGATGGGCATTGAAGGTGCCGAAATTGAGGACGAGGCTGACTTTGAGAATTTTCTTGAAAATAACAAGCGCTATTGGGACTATGTGGATGATGCCTTAAGAGCACAAAAACATGGCCCCACACGCGTGAGCGTGTACCTTCGTGACGATGAAAACGGCCGCGAAACGCTTCTTCTCCTGCGCGAAAATCTTGCGCGTATAAAGGGGGAGGACGATTCACTCGGCACGCTCGCAGTCACGCTTGACAGTATTGATGAAAATGACTGGTTTGAGCGCTGGAAGCAGTATTATAAACCGTTTGCGGTGGGCGAGAATATCACCGTCGTGCCTGCGTGGATGGACTATGAAGCGGACGGAGTGGTGCTTCGCATCAATCCTGGTATGCTTTTTGGAACAGGCAGCCATAACACCACACGCCTATGTCTCGAGCTTCTTGAAAAGTGCATAGGTCCCGGTATGCGCGTGTTTGACGTAGGCTGTGGCAGCGGTATTCTTTCTATACTTTCGCTTCTACTCGGGGCAGAGCACGCCCTTGCGGTGGATATTGACGCCGCCGCGCCGCGCGTTGCCTATGAAAACGCGGCGCTTTCCGGTATTTCGGAAGATACATATACCGTGAAATGTGCCAATGTCCTCGAAGAAGAGGTGACGGATGAGAAGTTTGACGTGGTGGTTGCAAACATTGTGGCCGACGTTATCATTCCGCTTTCCGCACGCGTACCGCAGTATCTGAAAGAGGACGGTGTATTCCTCTGCTCCGGCATTATTCACGACAGGGTTGAGGATGTCCTTCGTGCGCTTTCCGAAAACGGCTTTGCCGTACTTGAAAAGAAACAGGACGGCGAATGGTGGGCCATCCTTGCAAAGAGGGGATAAAAATGGCAAGATTTTTTGTGCCGAAAGAGGCAATAAACGGAAATCAGATTACCATAACGGGTGAAGATGTGACCCATATCACCAAGGTGCTTCGTATGCGGGAAGGGGATACCTTCACCGTGTGCGACGGGCAGTGCACCGATTATTTTTGCAGGCTTTCTTCTGCCGATAAGAAGACGGTCGTGGCAGAAATTACAGGAAAGCGGGAGAATGCCGCGGAACCGCCTGTACATATTACGCTTTATCAGGGCGTGCCGAAAGGCGCAAAACTCGATTATATTGTGCAAAAATGCGTGGAAATTGGTGTTTCCTGCATTGTGCCTATGCACACGGAGCGCGTTGTGCGCGGTGGCGATGTGAAACGCGAGCGTCTTATGCGCATCGCGCTTGAGGCGGCAAAGCAATCGGGACGCGGTATTGTGCCCGAGGTTTTGGATGCCGTTTCCTTCCGGGAAGCGGTGGATGCGGCAAAAGAAGCTGAAATTGCGCTTTTTCCGTATGAGTGCGAAAAAGAAAATAGCCTGAAAAATGCCCTTCGCGGCAAAACGGCAAAAACCGTTTCCATCCTCATTGGCCCTGAAGGTGGCTTTGCGGATGAAGAAAAGGCATATGCGGAGGAAAATGGGCTTTTGGTTGTTACACTCGGAAGCCGTATTTTACGAACCGAAACGGCAGGCCCTGTTACCTGCGGCAATATCTTGTACGAATTTGAGGGATAAAAATGGCATACAAAGGAATCGTTTTTGATCTGGACGGCACGCTCCTCGACACGCTCGAAACGCTTGCCTATTACTGTAATAAAACACTTGTGGACTTCGGTTTTGCGCCGTACGAAAAGGATGCATACCGCTATATGGTGGGAAATGGCGCCAAAAACCTTGTGCACCGGATGCTTGCCGGCCGTGGCGCGGATACGGAAGAGAATTTTGAGAAGCTGTATCCTGCATACATAGAGGCCTACAATCGTGACACACTTTACAAAACAGAAATATACCCCGGTATTACGGAACTTTTGAAAGGCCTTTCGGAAAAAGGCGTGAAAATCTCCGTGCTTTCCAATAAGCCGCACGAAGCAACCGTGCCGATTTTGAAAAGCTTTTTCGGCGCCGAAACCTTTGTGGAAATGCGCGGCGCCATGGAAGGCGTGCCGATCAAGCCGGATCCTACGGCGGCGCTTGACATTGCCGCGAAGATGGGATGCGCACCCGAAGAATGTCTCTACGCCGGTGATACGGCGGTGGATATGGAAACCGGCAAGCGTGCAGGTTTTTTCACCATCGGTGTGCTTTGGGGCTTTCGCGACCGTGAGGAGCTTATCTCGGGCGGCGCGGATGCCGTTGTGGAAACGCCTACGGAAATATTGCAGTATCTGTAAGGAGGGGGAGCTATGCCTAAAATCGGGAACGATTGGGACAGGATTATCGGCGGCGAGTTTCAGAAGCCGTACTATGCCGCCCTTCGTGCTTTTCTGAAAGAAGAATATGAAACGAAGACGGTGTATCCCGATATGTATGACCTTTTCTCCGCGCTTCGTGCAACCCCGTATGAAAAGGTGAAGGTTGTAATTATCGGGCAGGACCCGTACCACGGTCCGGGGCAGGCACATGGTATGTGCTTCTCCGTGCGCCCTGGGGTGCCGGCACCGCCGTCTCTTGTAAATATTTATAAAGAAATTGTGAGCGAAACTGGTGGCTTCATTCCGGATAACGGCTATCTTATGCCCTGGGCGGAGGAAGGTGTGCTGCTTCTGAATGCAGTAATGTCCGTTCGCGAGGGCGAACCGAACTCCCATAAGGATCGCGGTTGGGAAATTTTCACAGACGCTGTGATTGATGCTCTTTCTGCGCGCGAAAAGCCGATGGTGTTTCTTCTCTGGGGTGCAAACGCCCGCAAAAAGGCGGAACGCGTAGACCGCAAAAAGCATCTTTGTCTCGAGGCGCCGCATCCAAGCCCACTGTCTGCATATAACGGCTTTTTCGGCTGCGATCACTTTCGGAAAACCAATGCATTTTTAGTGGAAACCGTACAAAGTCCAATTGACTGGCAGATACCGAATTTGGGGCATTAAAATGCAGAAAAAAGTGAAATTGATATTTGACAAAATACTCATAATGTAGTATAATAATACCATACGAAGTCGTTTGACAAGGCGGGAGGCGTAATTAGATATGTACAGCATCGGCGACAAGGTGGTTTACCCTATGTACGGTGCAGGGATTATCGAGTCCATTGAGGAACAGGAGTTCCATGGCGAAGTCAATAAATATTATGTCATGAAGATGCCGCTTGGGGATATGAAGGTTATGATTCCTATGCTCAACGCCGAACGAATCGGTATCCGTGACGTAATCGACTGTAAAGAGGCTGACAAGGTCATTGGTGAATTCGGCGCGCTCGAAACGGAATGCGAAAACAGCTGGAACAAACGCTACAGAGAAAATATGCTGAAAATCAAAAGCGGCAATGTATACGAAGTGGCGGGCGTTGTAAAGATGCTGATGTGTCGCGATAAAACAAAAGGGCTTTCCACGGGCGAAAAGAAAATGCTGACAAACGCCAAGCAGATCCTTATTAGCGAACTTGTCCTTGCAAAAAATAGTACACACGAAGAAATCGAGCGTCTTTTTGAAGAAGCGCTCTCCGTAGAATAAAATAACAGAAAGGCAGGGCCCGCGCTTTTTGCACACGGCCTCTTTGCATATGAAGGAAAAGATTACAGCCATTATCCCTGCTGCCGGCCGAGGTCGGCGGATGGGGGCCGAAATCAATAAAGTGCTTTTGGAAGTTGCGGGGAAGCCCGTGCTTTCGCACACACTCTCTGCCTTTGAACGTTGTCCCCTCGTTGACGAAGTGATTCTCGTCGCAACTGAACAGGACATCTTTTCATATAGGGAGATCGTAGCCGGTGGTGGGATCTGCAAGGTCAGTGCCATTATCCGCGGCGGCGAAACCCGCGCTGAAAGCGTATACAACGGCATTCTGGAAGCAGAAGATGCAGACGTTGTGGTCGTGCACGACGGTGCCCGCGCGTGTATAACGCCCGAAATTATCGAAGCCGTCATCCGCGGCAGCCGTGAGACGGGGGCAGCCATTGCGGCCGTCCGCGCTGTGGATACGGTTAAAAAAGTGGACGGAGAAATCATTTTGGAAACGCCACCGCGCGAAACACTCTGGCAGGCGCAAACGCCGCAGGTGTTCCGGCGTGACCTTATAAAGGCGGCGCTTGAAGCGGATATGGAATCTGTAACGGATGACGCGTCTGCGGTAGAACACGCCGGTGGCCGTGTCAAAGTGGTGGAGTCTGATTACCGGAATATTAAAATCACAACCCCTTTTGACCTTCAGGTGGCGGAGACAATCCTTTCAAAAAGGAGAGATGCGGGATGCGAATAGGGCACGGATTTGATGCACATCGATTTGAAACGGGCAGAAAGCTATATCTAGGCGGCGTGGAAGTGCCACACGAAAAAGGCCTTCTCGGGCATTCGGATGCAGATGTGCTGATTCACGCGCTGATGGATGCAATGCTCGGTGCCGCGGCACTTGGCGATATCGGAAAACTCTTTCCGCCGTCGTCGGCAGAATTTAAGGATATCCGCAGCACGCTTCTTCTGAAAGTGGTAAAAGAATATCTTTCGGAATATGGCTATACGCTTATAAATGCAGATGTAACTGTCATCGCGCAGAAACCGAAGCTTGCACCGTACATAGACGAAATGAGAAAGACGATTGCGGAAATTTTAGAGACAGATATAGATGCTGTCAGCATCAAAGCCACTACAACTGAGAAGATGGGCTTTACGGGAAGGGAAGAAGGCATTGCGGCAGAGGCTGTGTGTCTCATAGATAGAGTATAAAGGAGAATTCAATATGCATTTTTCGTACGCATACGCTGGCGATTTTATCCGCAAAGAGGAAATGGAAGCACTCGCACCCATGGCGCGTGCCGCACACACACTTTTACATTCGAAAACAGGGCAGGGGAACGATTTTACAGGCTGGCTCGATCTTCCCGCTGCATACGATAAAGAAGAATTTGCCCGCATTAAAAAAGCGGCGCAGAAAATCCGCGAAACGGCAGATGTTTTGATTGTTATCGGCATCGGCGGTTCCTATCTCGGCGCCAAAGCGGCCATCGAGATGCTCGGCCATTCGTTCTTCAATCTTCTTCCGAAGGAAAAGAGACAGGCCCCGCAGATTTTCTTTGCAGGGCATAACCTCAGCGGCGCATACCTTCATGAGCTGCTGGAAGCCATCGAAGGGAAGGAAGTCGCTGTAAACGTTATTTCGAAGTCGGGCACAACCACGGAACCGGCCATCGCTTTCCGCTTCTTCAAGGAGCTCCTGGAAAAGAAGTATGGCAAGGAAGGTGCAAAGGAAAGAATCTTTGTAACCACAGATAAAAGCCGCGGCGCACTTTACGGCGTTGCCGTGGAAGAAGGCTATGAGCGCTTTGTAATTCCGGATGATGTCGGCGGTCGCTACTCTGTTTTAACGCCGGTGGGCCTTCTGCCGATTGCCGCAGCCGGCATTGACATTGATGCTATGATGGAAGGCGCCCGCGAGGCAATGGATACATATAGCGAAGAGGATCCGCTTTCGAACGATTGCTACTCCTATGCAATTGCGAGAAATGTTTTATACAGAAAAGGCAAGACCACAGAGGTGCTTGCAAACTATGAACCGAATCTGCACTACTTTGCAGAATGGTGGAAGCAGCTCTACGGCGAAAGTGAAGGCAAGGACGGCAAGGGTGTTTTCCCGGCTGCAGTTGATTTTTCTACAGATCTGCACTCTATGGGGCAGTATCTGCAGGACGGTGTCCGGAACCTTTTTGAAACGGTGCTCCATATAGAAACGGTTCGCGGTGATGAGGCGGTGCCGAAGATGGAAGGCAATGCAGACGGCCTCGATTTCCTCATCGGCAAAACTGTGGATTATGTCAACAAGCAGGCGTTTTTGGGAACGGCTCTTGCGCATACAGACGGCGGCGTACCGTGCCTCGTAATTGAGATCGACCGTCTTGATGCATATAACTTCGGTAAGGCCGTATACTTCTTCGAAAAGGCTTGTGCCATCAGCGGCTACCTTCTCGGTGTAAATCCGTTTGACCAGCCGGGCGTAGAAGCCTACAAGAAGAATATGTTTGCACTGCTCGGTAAACCCGGCTATGAAGAAGCCGGCGTGGCCCTTCGCAAAAGACTTGAAAATTTCTAAAAAGTGAAAAACAGTCCGGGGGACTGTGTAAATAAACAATGAAAGGTTGGCGAATACTATGATTAGAGTAATTCTCGGTGAAAAAGGAACGGGCAAGACCAAAATGCTTCTCGACAGCGTACACGCTGCAGTAGAAAGCGAAAAAGGAAATGTGGTATTCATCAATAACGGTGCCCGCCATATATTTGATGTGAGCCACAAGATTCGCCTTGTTGACACTTCTGAATTCGCAGTAGAAACCTATGAAGAGTTCTACGGCCTTCTGAGCGGCATTTTAGCACAGAATTATGATGTGTCCCATATTTTTGTAGACGGCATCAAAAAGATTGCCAAGGGCAGTATGGAAGATCTTGAAAAGTTCCTCGAAAAGGCAACTGCACTTACTGCAAAGTTTGATGTGCAGATGGCAATTTCTCTCAGTATGTCTGCAGAGGAAGCAAGTGACAAGATTAAAGCATTTGCATAAGGCCTCAACACAGAAAGGAATGTAACTTACATGATGTACAAAAGTACCCGCGGTGCGGCGGCAGTCTCCGCTTCGGCGGCAATTGTGAAGGGACTGGCCCCCGATGGCGGTCTGTATGTGCCCGAGGCGTTCCCGCGTCTTCCGGAGGTGGAAACGCTGATTCCACTTTCGTATAAGGAACGGGCCAATGTAATTTTATCCGCTTTTCTTTCGGATTTTACGCCCGAAGAAGTTGAGGCCTCGGTTTCGGCGGCTTACACGGCGGAAAAGTTCGAATCGGATACAATCGCGCCTCTTACAAAGCTTTCGGACACAGCACACATTTTAGAGCTTTGGCACGGGCCCACCTGCGCGTTCAAGGATATGGCGCTGCAGATTCTCCCGCATCTTCTGACAGTTTCGATGCGCAAAAACGGCATTTCCGATGAGGTGGCTATTTTGGTAGCTACAAGCGGCGATACCGGCAAAGCGGCACTCGAAGGTTTCCGCGATGTGGAAGGCACGCGCGTTTTGGTATTCTTCCCGCGGGACGGCGTAAGCAATATCCAGAAGTTCCAGATGGTCACACAGGAAGGCGCCAATGTAGGCGTTATGGCCGTACAAGGTAATTTTGACGATGCGCAAAACGGCGTAAAAGCCATCTTTACCGATGCCGAATATAACGCGTTTCTGAAAGAAAACAACATTGTTTTGTCTTCTGCAAACTCCATCAACTGGGGCAGACTCGTTCCGCAGATTGTATATTATGTTTCTTCCTGGGTTACCCTTCGGGAAAAAGGAGAGCTCGCCGAAGGCGAGACCTTCAATGTAGTAGTTCCGACGGGGAACTTCGGCAATATTCTGGCGGCGTATTATGCAAAGAAGATGGGCGTGCCGGTAGGTCGACTTATCTGCGCCTCCAATGAAAACGATGTACTTACAGAGTTTATCCGCACAGGCCGCTATAATCGCGAGCGTAATTTCCACCTTACGATTTCGCCGTCGATGGATATTCTCATTTCCAGTAACCTCGAAAGATTTCTCTATGATATTTCGGGCGAGGATGCGGAAAATGTAAGCGCCTGGATGCAGGCACTCCGTGAGGAAGGCGGCTACTCGGTAGATGCCGAAACGCTTTCCAAAATGCAGAAGCTCCTCTGGGCAGGGGCCTGCAACGATGCGGAAACCTGCGAAACCATCCGCGAAACGTATGAAAAATACGGGTATCTTATTGATACACACACAGCCGTTGCCGTCCGCGTATATGAAGAGTATGTGAAGGAAACGGGTGATACGGCCAAAACGGTGATTGCCTCCACGGCAAGCCCGTATAAATTCGGGAAGAGCGTGCTTGGCGCTTTGGACGAGGATGTGCCGGAAGATGACTTTGCCATTTTATCCGCCCTTTTTGCAAAAAGCGGTCTGCCCGTTCCGGAGGCTCTGCGGAGTCTTCGCGAAAAGAAGGAAAGATTTTCGGAAAGCTGCGCACCGGATAAGATGCGCGAGGCTGTGAAAACGTTACTTAGAATATAAATTTGTACCGCCCTGTAGGCAGAAAATCTGCGTGCAGGGCGGCACGGCGTGTTTGGGGTTAGTAACAGCTCCCGCATTTGTCGCGGTCTACGAAGGTGGCGCAGAGCGTGCCTTCGCAGCCTGTGCCGGAGCAGGGGCTTACCTCAATGGCTTCTGCGCGGCACTTACCGTCCGAGTCGTTAAAGTGGCAGCTTTTCACACTGCACTTTACATCGCGCAGTACTTTTTCATTTCGATTCGGTTGCATACATATACCCTCCTTCTTTTTGAATTCCTATATAGCTTGTGTCAAAAAACAGTTTGTTATACTAAGGGAGAGTGTCTATGGCTATATTTGCCATGTCCGATTTGCATTTGCCGCTCGGCATTAATAAGCCGATGGATGTGTTTGGCGGCGGATGGGAAAACTATGTGGAAAGAATTTCTGAAAACTGGAAGAAAACGGTGGGCGAAAACGATACCGTTTTGATCGGCGGCGATATTTCTTGGGCAATGTATCTTGAAGAAGCGTTGCCGGATTTTCGATTTATTGAAGCGCTCCCGGGGCGCAAACTTCTTTCCAAAGGAAATCACGATTACTGGTGGGTGACGGCGGCAAAACTTCGCGCCTTTTTGGAGGAAAACGAACTTTCCACCATTACCTTTTTGCATAATAACAGCGTGCTGGCGGACGGATATGCAATCTGTGCCTGCCGCGGCTGGAAATCTCCGTTCGATTCTGATTTTTCGGGGGAAGACAGAAAAATTTACGAGCGTGAAATGGTGCGCCTTGCGCTTTCTCTCGGCGAGGGCAAAAAGCTTTCCGAAAAGAGAATTGTGATGATGCACTATCCGCCCGATGTGGGGTTTCAGGAAATTTTAGAGGAATATAACGTGGAATTTTGTGTGTACGGACATCTGCACGGCAAAACCGCGTGGAATAAATTCGCACAGAGCGAAAGAGATTTACTCGTTTCGGCTGATTATCTGGAATTTATGCCGAAATGTATTGTTCGATAGAAAGAGAGGGACCATAAGTGGCAATTACAATGCAGGAAATTGAGCACCTTGCAAAGCTTTCAAAGCTTGAACTTTGCGAGGAAGAAAAAGAAAGACTGACCGGGGAGATGCAGGGCATACTGGCATTTGCCGATAAGCTCTCCGCGCTTTCCACAACGGCCGACCCTACTATGTTTGCAGGGGAGGGCAAGAACGTTTTCCGTGAGGATGAGATTTGCCCCTCGCTTTCCACGGACGCCATATTGCAAAACGCGCCGGACAAGGATATGGGATGCTTCGTTGTTCCCAAAACGGTCGAATAGAAAGGAAGAACGCATATGAACGCGCTTTTATCTCTTACGGCGCATGCGCTGTCAGAAAAAATACAAAATAAAGAGATTTCCTCCGCCGAGCTTACTCGTGCCCAGCTTGCACATATCGAAGAAACAGAGCCCGCGGTGGAAAGCTATATTACCGTAACGGCCGAAGAGGCAATCAGAAAGGCCGAGGAAGTGGATGTAAAAATCGCGGCAGGCGAGAAACTTTCGCCTCTTGCAGGTATTCCCGTGGCGATTAAAGATAATATTTCCACGAAGGGTGTTTTAACAACGTGCGCCTCCAAAATGCTTTATAACTATGTGCCGCCGTATAGCGCCACTGCTTATGAAAAGCTGGATGCGGCAGGCGCTGTTATGGTCGGCAAAGCGAATATGGACGAATTTGCGATGGGGTCTTCCACGGAAAACTCCTATTTTAAAAAGACAAAGAACCCGAGAAACACCGAGCACGTTCCGGGCGGCTCTTCGGGCGGCTCCGCGGCCGCTGTTGCGGCGGATGAAGCTGTGTTTGCGCTTGGGTCCGATACGGGCGGCTCTATCCGTCAGCCCGCGTCGTTTTGCGGCGTTGTGGGTATGAAGCCTACATACGGGCTCGTATCGCGTTACGGCCTTGTGGCTTTTGCCTCTTCACTTGACCAGATTGGTCCGATTACGAAGGACGTGCGCGACCAGGCTCTTGTGCTTTCGACCATTTGCGGCAAAGATGAAAAGGATTCCACTTCCTACAGAGGCGAGGTGCCGGATTTCTTTGGCGCACTTACCGGCGAATGTCGCGGTATGCGCATCGGTCTTCCGAAAGAATATTTAAGCGACGCTGTCGATCCCGCTGTTCGCGAAGCGGTGCTTTCTGCCGCCAAAGCGTATGCGGCAATGGGCGCAGAAGTGGTGGATTGTTCGCTCCCGATGCTTGACTATGCACTCGAAGCGTATTACCTCATTTCTTCCGCAGAAGCAAGCTCGAACCTCGCAAGATACGATGGGGTGCGCTACGGCTTCCGTGCAGAAGGCTGTGAGAATATTGAAGAGCTCTTCCTTAAAACGAGAAGTGAAGGCTTTGGTAAAGAAGTAAAACGCCGCATTATGCTCGGCACATTCGTTCTGAGTAGCGGTTACTATGATGCCTATTACAAAAAGGCGCAGAAAACGCGTACGCTGATTTGCGAAGATTTCGCGCGTGTGTTTGAAACTGTGGACTGTATTTTAACGCCCACCTCGCCGTGCACGGCCTGGAAGTTCGGCGCAAAATCGGCTGATCCGGTGCAGATGTACCTTGCGGATATTTGCACGGTTTCCGTAAATATTGCAGGCCTTCCGGCGCTTTCTATGCCGTACGGGCAGGATGAAAACGGCCTTCCCATCGGGGTGCAGCTTATCGGCGGCCGTATGCGCGATGCGGATATTCTGCGCGCCGCATACGCCTTGGAACAGGGAGGGAGATAGGATGAGATACGAAACCGTTATTGGGCTTGAGGTACACGCTGAGCTCAGTACAAAAACCAAGATTTACTGCAGCTGTGAAAACAGCTTCGGCGGAGATACGAATACGCGTTGCTGCCCTGTATGTATCGGTCTTCCGGGCGCACTGCCCGTTCTGAACCGGAAGGTTGTGGAGTATGCCGTGCGGGCAGGGCTTTCTATGCACTGCAACATCGCGCCGTATTGCAAGCAGGACAGAAAGAATTATTTTTATCCTGACCTTCCGAAGGCTTACCAGATTTCCCAGTTTGACATTCCGCTTTGTGCAGGCGGCTTTGTAGAAATTGACACGGAAGACGGGATGAAAAACATCGGCATCACCCGCATCCATATCGAAGAAGATGCCGGCAAGCTTCTGCACGCGGAAGGCGCAAACTTCTCGCTTGTAGACTATAACCGCGGCGGTGTTCCGCTGATTGAAATTGTAAGTGAGCCGGATATGCGCTCGCCTGAGGAGGCGATGGCATTTTTAGAGACCATCAAGTCCACCCTTGAGGCTATCGGCGTTTCTGACTGTAAGATGCAGGAAGGCTCGCTCAGATGTGATATCAACGTTTCCGTACGTCCCGAAGGGCAGAAGGAATTCGGCGTTCGCAGTGAGTGCAAGAATGTAAACTCCTTCCATGCAGCTGTCCGTGCTATCCGTTATGAGAGAGACCGTCAGATTGCCATCCTCGAAAGCGGCGGTGCTGTCGAGCAGGAAACACGGCGGTGGGACGATGCAAAGGGCGAAAGCTTTTTGATGCGCTCGAAGGAAGAAGCACACGATTACCGCTATTTCCCCGAGCCCGACCTTATGCCTATCTATATTGAAGAGGTAGAGGTGGAAGCCATCCGCGCGTCGCTTCCCGAGCTTCCCTCGGAAAAGAAAAAGAGATACGTTGAAACGTTTGGCATTCCGAAATACGATGCAGGTCTGCTCGCAGCCTCGCTCGGCCTCGGCACGCTCTTTGAAGAAGCGGTAGCGGCAGGCACTGCACCGAAAACAGCTTCCAACTGGCTGCTTGGCGAAATCAGTAAGATTCTGAATGAAACATCGCTTTCTGCCGAGGAAATTCCGTTTGACGGCAAAGCGCTTTTTGAACTTATCGACCTTATTGAAAAGGGCACAATCACGGGAACGATTGCAAAGCAGGTTCTTCCCGAAATGTTCGAAAGCAAAAAGGGACCGGCAGCGATTGTTTCCGAAAAAGGTCTTGCACAGATCAGCGATGAAGGCGCCATTATGGAAATGATCGGAGAAGTGCTTCGCCAGAATGAAGCGGCGGTAGCGGACTTCCGCGCAGGTAAGGATAAAGCCATCGGCTTTTTGACGGGGCAGGTCATGCGCGCGTCTCGCGGCAAGGCAAACCCGGGTGTAATTCAAACGAAACTTCGCGAGGCGCTCGAAGCGCTTCGCTGATATAGAAAGGAAGGATGAACAAAATGGATAAAATTCAAGTAGCAACCGATAAATTTGCGGCGCTTATCCGTTCCCAGCTCCAGCGCGTGGAACGTATGAAGGCTGATAAAGAGTTTATCGACTATGAAAAACTCGAAACCATCATTATCGGCGTTGTAGGGGGCGACGGTATCGGCCCTGCTATCACCGCACAGGCACAGCGAATCCTTGAATACCTTCTCGCGGACGAAGTGAAAAGCGGCAAGGTGGAGTTTCGCGTAATTGGCGGGCTCACCATCGAAAACCGCGTAAAGGTTATGAAGGCAATTCCGGATGACGTTATGGAAGAGCTCCGGGCCTGCCACGTTATTCTGAAAGGGCCTACAACCACCCCGCGCGCAGGCGACCCGTGGCCGAATATCGAAAGTGCCAATGTCGCAATGCGCAAAGCGCTTGACCTTTTTGCAAACGTCCGCCCCGTAAAGGTACCCGAGCAGGGAATCGACTGGACCTTCTTCAGAGAAAATACGGAAGGCTCCTATGCACTCGGCTCGAACGGCGTACATATTGACGACGATCTTGCCTTTGATTTCTGTGTTACCACAACGGAAGGTACCGAGCGCATCGCCCGTGCAGCCTTCGAATATGCAAAGAAAACAGGGAAGACGCGCGTTTCTGTGGTCACTAAGGCAAACGTTATCAAAACAACAGACGGAAAGTTCCTCAATATCTGCAAGGAAGTTGCCAAGGACTATCCGGGCATCGAAATGGATGACTGGTATATTGATATTATGACGGCGAAGCTTGTGGACGAAAAGCGCCGCACAGCCTTCCAGGTGCTTCTCCTCCCGAATCTCTACGGCGATATCTTAACAGATGAAGCTGCAGAATTTCAGGGCGGCGTAGGCACGGCAGGCAGCTCTAATATGGGCAAGCGCTATGCAATGTTCGAAGCGATTCACGGCTCTGCACCGCGTATGGTGGAAGAAGGCCGTGCACAGTATGCAGACCCGTGCAGTATCATCAGAGCCGCCGCGATGCTTTTAGAGCATATCGGCTATGCCGATAAGGCCGCACGCCTTACAAGAGCGCTGGATATCTGTATGCTGGAAGAGAAGAAGCTTGTGATGACAGGCAGGGCAGACGGCGCAACAAGCGCAGAGTTTGCTGATTATGTAATGGAAACAATCCAAAAAATCTGATGTAGCAGGATGGCAGGAACTATGAAGAAAATTTCCCAGATGGTCATTCGCCGCTTGCCGCGGTATTACCGATATATAAGCGATCTTATGGAGAGAGGCGTAGAGCGCATTTCTTCCACGGAGCTGGGCGAAAAAATGAATGTTACCGCTTCCCAGATCCGCCAGGACTTAAACTGTTTCGGCGGCTTCGGGCAGCAGGGGTACGGGTATAATGTAGCGCAGCTGCATGATGCAATTGCCGATATTTTAGGCCTTTCTAAAGGATACAGGCTGATTATCATCGGCGCAGGTAATCTTGGGCACGCGCTTGCCAATTACCCCGGTTTTGTCCGCCGCGGCTTCCGCGTTGTCGGTCTTTTCGACATTGCGCCCGATGTGGTGGGAACGAAGGTGCACGGTATAGAGGTTCTCCATATGGATAAGATCGAGGAATTCTGCCTGCGCGAAAAACCCGAGATTGCTATTTTAACGGCCTCCAAGCCTGCGGCGGTAGAAATTGCAAACCGTCTTCCCGGGCTTGGCATACGTGGCCTTTGGAACTTTTCTTTTATGGAGCTTGCGGCGCCGGAGGGGATTTGTGTGGAAAATGTCCACCTCAGCGACAGTCTTATGACGCTCTCCCAGCATATTACCGCCTGCATTGAGGAAGAAACCGAGAAAAAATAAAAAAAGAGTTGACAGCACAGAAAAAATGTGGTATCATAAACTGTAACCGCGTTGAACGGGTTTTAAAAGCGTGCGCGCTTACCCAGGATAGCGAGTCCGTATTATAGGAGGTGTATTGAGAATGTACGCAATTATTCAGACAGGCGGTAAGCAGTACAAAGTTTCCGAAGGAGACGTTGTATACATCGAAAAGCTGAACGCTGAAGAAGGCGCATCTGTTTCCTTCGACGAAGTTCTCGCCGTAGGTGAAGGTGCAGAGCTGAAGCTTGGCAACCCCTTTGTAGGCGGCGCCACAGTTTCCGGCACGGTTCTGAAGAACGGCAAGGCAAAGAAGGTTCTTATCTTCAAGTATAAGCCGAAGAAGGGTTATAGAAGAAGACAGGGTCACCGCCAGCCGTACACAAAGGTTCAGATCGAAAAGATCAACGGCTAATGACAACGGTAGAATTAAAAAGGACCAAGCAAAAAATCACGGCATTTACAGTTTCTGGCCATACCGGCTTTGCGGCAGAAGGGGAAGACATTGTCTGCGCTTCTGTTTCATCGGTTGTGTGGAATACGGTAAACGGGCTTCTGGAGGTAGCAAAGCTTCCGGCAGAAGTTGAAAATCGTGACGGATATGTGTCCTGCGTCCTTCCGCCCCTCTCCGAAAAGGAGAGAGAAAAGGCGGACTTGCTTCTTGAAAGTATGGCGGCATTTATGCACACGCTTTCAGAGCAATATCAAGAGTTTGTGAAAGTAATGGAGGTGTAATCCGAATGTTCTCGCTCAATATTCAGTTATTTGCACATAAAAAAGGTATGGGTAGCACGAAGAACGGCCGCGACAGCGAAAGTAAGCGTCTTGGCGTAAAGCGTGCTGACGGGCAGGTTGTTCCGGCCGGTAATATTCTGGTCAGACAGCGCGGCACCAAAATCCATCCCGGTACAAACGTAGGTCGTGGCGGTGACGATACGCTCTTTGCTCTCGTTTCCGGCAAGGTTAAGTTTGAGCGCATGGGTAAGGATAAGAAAAAGGTTAGCGTATACCCTGTACAGTAGTGGAAAAAATCGCAGATATGAAGTATGTCTGCGATTTTTTTATTAACGAGAAAGTGGAGTTTATATGTTTGTAGATACTGCAACCATTACGGTAAAGGCAGGTAAGGGCGGCAACGGCCTCGTGTCCTTTCACCGTGAAAAATACGTACCTGCCGGCGGCCCTGACGGGGGTGACGGCGGCCGTGGCGGCAACGTGGTTTTCGTGGCGGATAATAAGCTGACAACGCTTATGGACTTTCGCTACCGTAAAACGTATAATGCCCAGAACGGGCAGGACGGTCGCGCCCGCAGATGCAGCGGCCGCGCAGGGGAGGATACCTTCGTGCGTGTACCGGAGGGCACGATTATTCGCGATGCCAAAACCGGTAAAGTGCTCGCGGATATGACGGGTGAAAATAAAACATATATTGCCGCAAAAGGCGGTAACGGCGGTTGGGGCAATGTGCATTTTGCCACACCTGTGCGCCAGGCACCCAAAATTGCGAAACCCGGCGAGCTTGGGCAGGAAAGGGAAATTATACTCGAGCTTAAGCTTCTTGCCGATGTGGCGTTTGTAGGCTTTCCGAACGTGGGAAAATCGACGCTTATCTCCCGCGTTAGTTCCGCACGTCCGAAAATTGCCAATTATCATTTTACGACACTTACCCCGAATCTCGGTGTCGTGTCGGTACACGATAAATCATTTGTCATCGCAGATGTTCCCGGTCTTATCGAGGGCGCTCATACGGGCGCAGGCCTCGGGCACGAGTTTTTGCGCCATATCGAGAGAACGCGCGTGATTATTCACGTGGTGGATGCGTCCGGCATTGAAGGACGTGACCCGCTCGATGATTTTGAGGCCATTTGCCGCGAACTTGAACTGTATAACCCCGAGCTTCTTCTCCGCCCGCAGGTCATCGCAGGAAATAAGAGCGATTTGCCGAGTGAAAAAGCGGAAGAATTTGCGCAGTTTGCGGTAGAATCTGGCTATCCGTATTTCCCCATCAGCGCTGCAACGGGCGAAGGTGTGGATGCACTTATGAACCATATCGCCGGAATGCTCGACTCGCTTCCGCCGATGCCCGTCTATGAGGCGGAGGAAATCGAGGAAGAGGTTATCGATTATAACGCGTATGAAATTACGGTGGAAAACGATGTGTACACCGTTTCCGGCCCGTATGTGGATAAGCTCCTGCGCGGCATTAACTTTGGTGAGGACGAATCCGTGCACTACTTCCAGCGTGCCATCAAAGCGCACGGCATTATCGATGCGCTTCGTGAAAAAGGTATTCAGGAAGGCAACACCGTTGTGTTTGGCGATATGGAATTTGACTTTGTGGAGTAAGAAAAAATGGAACGTATAGGACTATTTGGGGGCATGTTCGACCCCGTGCACATTGGGCATTTGCACCTTGCGGAATCCGTAGCGGATGCCTTATGTCTCGACCGCGTCATTTTCATACCGGCGCATATTCCGCCGCATAAGAAAGGCTGCTTTGCGGATGGGGCGCATAGGCTTCGTATGCTCGAAAAAGCAACAGAAGGGGAGCCTAGATTTGTAGTTTCCGATTATGAAATTACCAAGGAAGGTACAAGCTACTCGTATCTTACCGTGGAGCATTTTGCCGAGGTTTTCCCGCGGGCAAAGCTGTATTTTCTAATCGGGGATGAAGCGTATGCACAGCTTCACACCTGGCGTATGCCCGAGCGCATCCGAAAAGTGGCGGAGTTTGTGGTAGTCACCCGCGAGGGAATCCTGCCGCCGATTGATGCCCTGTACGTTAAAATACCGAAAGTACAAATTTCTTCCACGGATGTACGCGCGGCACTCGCTGCGGGCGAAAGTGTTGGCGCGCTACTTCCGCCGGGTGTGGCAGAATACATAGAAGAAAACAGATTATACAGCTTGAGGGGGATACTATGACAGAACAGGCCATGATAGAAAAACTGCGCGGTATGATGAGCGAAAAACGCTTTTTGCATTCGCTTGGCGTTCGGGACACCGCTGTGCTTTTGGCGGAGAGATACGGCATAGATACCGAAAAGGCGCGCGTCGCCGGCATTTTGCATGACTGCGCGAAGGATATCCCAAAGCCTGAGGCTTTCCGTATGTGCGATGCGGCAGGCATTTCCCTAAAGCCTGTGTGTTACATAGAAAAAGGCCTTGTCCATTCCTATCTTGGGGCACATATTGCCAAAACAGAATTCGGCGTTTCGGATAGCGAGGTTTTAGAGGCCATATACTATCATACCACGGGGCACGAAGATATGCCGCTCCTTACAAAAATCATTTATCTGTCGGATATCATTGAGCCGGGCAGAAACGTCCCGAATGTAGAAAAGCTCCGCCAAATTGCCATGGATGACATTGACGAAGCTCTGATTTTGTCCATTAACCAAACGATCGCGCACGTACTGCAGAAAGGGTCTGTGCTCGATACCGACACCGTAGCCGCGCGTAATTTCCTGGTGCAGCAGAAAAGAGAGGCACTGTCAGCGGTTTAAGAGCCACACGCCGAAATTCAGATACGCGGCAAAGAGAAGCCACAGAAGGTACGGAATCTGGAGATAGGCGGCCAGTGGCCGGATTTTTCGAAACAGGAAAAACATCCGGATGACGAGCGCCAGGAGGAGAAGAAGCCAGAAGAAGGCAAAAAGACGCGCTTCGAGATTAAAAAAGATAATCGACCATAAAAAGTTCACCGCGAGCTGCGCAGCATAAACCCGAAGCGCCTTTTCGCGGTGTTCACTTTCTGAAAGATACACCATCGCGGCGCCGATACCCATAAGGATGAATAATACCGTCCACACAATGGGGAAGAGCCAGCCGGGAGGAGAGAGCGGCGGCTGCGCAAGACGGGCAAAGTCTTCCATACTGTCCATCGTCAGAAAGGAAGAAAGCGCACCGACCGCGAGCGCAATCAAAATGGACACGATGAAAGTGCGGGTAGTTTTCCGCATACGAAATCACCTCTTTCGTGGATAGTATAGTAGGGATGAGGAGAAAATATGCATAAAGGGCGCAAAAGATCTGTTTTATAAATAATTTTCATTATTTTGAAAGAAAACCCTTGACAATTTCGCCGCTTTTTGCTATACTCTATTAGGTCCGGTTCCTGCGGGTGTAGTTCAATGGTAGAATCTCAGCCTTCCAAGCTGATCGCGTGGGTTCGATTCCCATCACCCGCTCCAATATAGCATGCGCCTGTAGCTCAGCAGGATAGAGCAACTGCCTTCTAAGCAGTGGGCCAGGAGTTCGAGTCTCTTCAGGCGCGCCAATATGGTGGGTATAGCTCAGTTGGTTAGAGCGCTAGATTGTGGCTCTAGAGGCCGTCGGTTCGAATCCGACTATCCACCCCACTTATTGGGCTGTAGCCAAGTCGGTAAGGCACAGGACTTTGACTCCTGCATTCGTTGGTTCGAGTCCAGCCAGCCCAGCCACATGATCCATTAGCTCAGTTGGCAGAGCACTTGACTTTTAATCAAGGTGTCCGGGGTTCGAATCCCCGATGGATCACCAACAAAAAAAGGATGCTTATGCATCCTTTTTTTGTTGGTGATTTTTAGATGTAAGGGATTCGAAGGAGCGGGAATGAATGACAGTCCGGTGGACTGTCAGAACCGCGACCGGCTTTTCCGCAGAAAAGCGAATCCCCGATGGATCACCAGAAAAAAAGACAGATTTCGACAAAGAAATCGTCTTTTTTTGCGATATAAATTCCTGACGGAATTTGCGATATACCTTCGGTGCGATATATCCTGACGGATACGATATGTTGCCTGCGGCAACGAGAAAAGGAATTTATATCATATCGTAACGGAATGAAGTGAGATATTTCACTAAAATATAGTGCCATCTAATCCAATTTTCAATTGCTGAATACGGTAGGTACTAGGGGTTATGCCATAACATTTTTTAAAAGCGTGTACAAAATATGATTCACTATTAAAACCGCAGGAAAGAGCGATATCGATATTATTTTCGAAACGATTTTTCTATTTTATTTGTGCATGAGTTAATCGATATTGTGTGATGTATTCTGACGGAGATGTATGCAAATATACCGAATTATGCAGTTATTCACCTGAAGGCAGGGGATACGGCACTCCCTGTGCAACGGGTAAACCAATATGGGGAAATCCTGTTTCATCAAAATAAACTTTCTGGCAGTGACAGTGGCGGGGCATAGGATTGTGCTTGGGGTCAGATTCGTGGAGACAGTGATGACATATCCAGAGCTCGGTCTTATCGGGAGAATGGAAGAAAGTTGCGTGGCCCGGGCCGTAGTTGTCGTTGCCCTTTGTGTAGAGTGGTTTATCGCACTTTTTCCAGGAAGAAGCACTGAGGAATTCGCCTCCGATATACTCTATTATCCCCAGCACATAATCGTCGCTCCAGCATCCGTTGCCGGAATAGACGATAAAAAGTCTTCCGTTAGGGCTTTTTATAAAGTAAGCACCCTCGTTGATGGTCCAGTTGCCACAGTAGGGAGCTACCATTTCCCAACTGTACTGCGCACGGGCAATTTCCACCATCTCTCCCACGGGCTCGCAGGGGGATTTGAGATGTTGCAGAACAAGTCTCTGATGTCCGTCTTTTACCAAGGAATAGCAGATATAAAGCTTATCATTTTCCATATCCTGATAAATCGTGGGGTCTATTGCAAGAAGGTTTCGGTTGATATGCCCGCAGAGCTTGAATCCGTCAAAAGGGGAGTCTGTTATTGCTTCGAGAACTATTACATGCTTAAAGCCTTTGTCTTCTACACTCTGATGAGTGCTTGTATATACATACCATTTTCCTTTTATGAGGTGAAGTTCCGGAGCCCACAAAAATCCGTAGGTGTCATCCTCAGGATTTGCCGTGTAAATAACCTTGGATTCACTGCGACAGAACATATCTTTAAGGGAATTACATCGGTGCAGTGTAAGAAATGTATTGCCGGTAGAGATCCCGTAGTAGCACTTTTCATTTTCACAGTAAATAATACATGGGTCAGCATTGTCTTTTTCACGGGTCAGCGGATTTGTGAAAAAGCGTTCGATGTTATCGAGAACATCAGGTATTACAAAACTTTCATTTTTTCGCATTGTTTTCTCTCCTTAAATTTGTTTGCTGAATAAAAATATCAGCACTTATAAATAATTATATTTTCTGATTTTTCCATTTTCCATTTTTCCATCTCAGCACATAAAATGAAGATTTGTAGATTTCTTCCAACAGAAATGCAATCCAGCATCCGACAAGACCTAAACTGAGATTTATTCCAAGTAACCACGCAAAAAGTACCGTAACTCCGCAACAAGCTGAAAGCGATACGGCAGAAACAATCTTAACATCGCCGTTTGCCGTTAATAACTGGTCACCTATATTGGTTGAACCTCTTGCAAGCTGGACAAAAATATCTACAAACATAACTTTTGCAGCTAATGCGATTATCTCAGGTGAATCTGTAAATATTTCAAGGACAGGCTTCCTGAATATAAATACGAAAACGGAAACAAAAAAGTTAAGAAGCATAGCAAGACGCATACTATGCCAAAACAGACGGTCTTCTTTTTCGTGTTGCAATTTTCCCCTGAATCGGCCCGTCAGAATTGCTGCAGCCTGACCTATTGAGAAACTAAAGTAGGAAATATATGTAGCTATACTGCTTATATAGATTTTTGCAGTAATGGCAATGGGACCAAGGCTTGCTATCATTGCTGTTGTAACTGTCTGCCCGAAGGTGTAACCTATTCCGTTTGCCGAGGCAGGCAAGCCTATTTTAAGTATTCTTTTCATTTGAAAAAAACTGTATTTAAAGCCTAAAGGGCACTTCTTTTTCATCAGAATAATTAAAATATACACAAGCGAAACAAGTTGCGAAATTAACGTACATAAAGCGAGACCCGTAGCCTTGCTGAAGGGTGTTTCAACGCCACCGTAAAGGATGTACCATCCTGTGATTATATTAATGACCTGTGCCACTATTACGGAAAAGGAGGTGTGCATAGAGTAACCGTTACACGTCAGTGCAACGGCGAAGAGGCTTTTACATGTGGTTATAGAGTAAAAACAGAATATAATAAAGGAATAGTCTAATGCAATTTGCTTGACGGTTCCATACAAATTCATCATGGAAAGCAGTTCGTCGGCAAAATATATGCAGAAAAAGCCGATGAATAAGGAAAAAACAAGAGACATCCAGAATGCTGTCCCCATGACACTGCAGGCATTTTTTCTGTTGTTTCTGCCTAATTCAATCCCGAGAATAACACGCATTCCACAGATTGAAATCATAAGAATATTGGCGATAAATCCCGAAAGCTGTCCTACTACTCCGATTGCTGTAACGATATCCTGAGAATAGCCGGAAACAAGAAGAGTGTTAATAATAGAGGAAAGCCCGACTGAAGAATGTTCCATAAAAATAGGCACAGCAAGAGAAAGAAGCGAAATTTTTCTGTCGTTTTCATAGAGGTGAGTGACGGACAAATCATAAATTTTCATTTGAGTTCAACCTTTCACGGAATTCCTTGGGAGAAATATTCTCCAGTTTTTTAAAGCATCTGCTGAAATAACAACTGTCATCAAAGCCTACTTCTGCTGCAATTTCGCTCAGTGACTTTCCTGAAACGGTTATTTTTTCTTTTGCCCTGATTATTCGTAATTTGTTTCTGTATGCCATTATGCTTGAACCCTTGAATTTTTTAAAAAGCCTGTTGGCATAGTCGTAGTTTAAATTAAAAATTTCTTCAAGTAAATCGGAATTGAAATTTTCACTGTAATGTGATTCTAAATAATTGGAAATTTTTTTCACGATAATATATCCTTTGTAATTTTCATTTGCACGAAAATCCATGTTTTCCAATGTAAAAAGCACAGAAGAAAAAGCTGAAAAGCATTTTAAAACATCTGTAGTGCTGCTCACACTCCATATTTTGTTATTTCTTAAAGTATCAGTTATGTATGAAAGAATCTTCGGACTTCCTACGTGGTTTTTCTGTTTTACAAAAACGGAAAACGGATTTTTTTTGTTTAATACAAGTGACCTGTATTCTTCTTCCGTAACATCAAACTCCGCAACCGGCTCGGTGGTAAAGTGTACATAATAGTATTCACACGCAGAAGACTCAAGCGGCTTTTGAAAATCTCCTTTTTTAAAAAGAAAAGTATCTCCCGGCTCTAAAAGAATGTCGCTGCCTGCATTTTCAATGTGGAGATAGCCTGAAATTTGAAAATACATAATGTATTCGGGATTAACCCTGGTTACGTGTGAGTCTGTGGCGGTGAAAATCTGTTTACCGGACAGTACGACTTTTATGATTTTTTCAAGGTTAAATTCAAAACATTTCAACGCTCTCACCTCACAATTATATTTTAGTATTTAAAATCTGGAAAATCAATATATTATTCAGACTTTAAATTGGACAAAAACGACTTTTTAAAAGAATGGGGATGAAAGGGCCGTGCATTTTTTGTCAACTTTTCTTACTGTGTAAATAGTGCTATTTTGACGTGCAAATAAAGAAAAGGATACTGAAACAAATAATGTTGAGTTGATAATGAAAAACGTGTCTGTCTCAGTGAGAGAATATGCTTCTGTCAGTGAATTTATAAGAGTTTATAATTATGAGCGGATTTCAATCGATGAAATGAGTATAGAGGGATTTGATGGAGAATGTATAGTTAAATCCAAAGGAAACATTGAAATAAAAAACATCAACTGTCAGTCAAATATAAAAGCATATGTTCTGCAAACAGAAGAAGATTTTATAATCAAACAGATTTGAATCAGGTAAAGTACGGCATCTAAACTATTCGGCTTTTCCACGGAAAAACGCTGACCTTTCAAGGGTTTCAGCGTTTTTTTCGTTTTCGGGAAAAGCTTCACTTTCAAAGTCATTGCACACTTCATTGCACACTTTTTTTGCGCATGCGGTCAATGACCTGGTGTCTACTTGTCGGCGTAAATCTCTTTGGCTGCTTTTATAAAATTCTGGATAAGCGGGTTGTTCTTCGCGGAAAAATTGTACGCAAAAAATATTTTTCGATAGGATTCCTCGCTTCTAGGCACAAAGAATAATATGTCTTCATCATAGGGCTTTTGCGCGATTCCTAAGGTCGTGGTGACAACCGCACCTAGTCCTGCGTGCATTAGATTATAATGCATTTCGCTGTGCCTGGCGTTTTCAATCTTATAACGGGAGGTTTTGTAATTTCCAAGCATTTTGGCCATTCGTTTTGCGGTATCAGATTTACGGGAGAATTCCAAAAACTCAATATCACGAAATACCGACATATCTTGGGTTTCGCGATCGGGCGCATACGTTTTCGTCAGAATTTCCTCTCTTGTCAAAGCAAGATGCTGAAGTCTTTCGGTGCCTTGCATTTTTTTGTGCAGGGCAATCACTAATCGCTCTTCCAGAACTGGTTCTATCTTGTAGTTCGTGTGTTGGTCGTTATACGTTATTAAAATATCGATTTCTTTGTTATCTAATTTATCGAACAGAACCTGCGGGCTTCCCACATTCCCAATATCAACCGTTACATTTATTTCGGGGTATTTTTTATAAAATGCACCGCAAATCTGAGAAAGAATTAAATACGATGCAAAACTGGAACCGCCAACCTTTATGGACCCGTGGGAGGTGTCGGAAAGCGCCCGTATTCTTTTTTGCATATTACTTTCACTTTCGGCGATTTCTTCAATACTCTCAATATAGATTCTGCCTTCCGCTGTCAGGGAACAGGGGATGGTGGAACGGTCAAATATTCGAAATCCCAACTCCTTTTCAAGTCTTGAAATTGCGGCGCTTAGGGACGGCTGGGATATGTAAAGTGCTTTGGCAGCCTTTGTAAAGCTTCCTTTTTTGTACACCTCATGGGCATAGCGTGCAAGTAACTCCATAGTTTCCCTCCATAGCATACGTACTATAACTTCATTTGATTATATGTATTTGAGTATACACTAAAATGGTGGTAAAATCAAGAGGCAGGTTAAAAATGGAGGAGATTGCGTTGCGTGAAAAAATAAACAGATACATAATGGCATATCCGTGGTATTTCGGATTGACGGCGGACCTACTCTTTTATATTGCGATAGATTCTCTGTTCTTAACAGTTGTAAAAAACTTTTCGGCGGCACAAATCGTTTCCCTCGTGTCGTTTTCCCAGTTTGCCTGTATCGCGCTCCAGTTCCCCGTTTTATTTATAATCAAAAAGATCGGGAATACCACATCTGTCCGGACAGGCGCTTTTTTTATGCTGCTATCAGCGATTTGTATTACTTTTGGGGCACAATATTATCTTGTTTTGATCGGCAGAATTTTTCATGATATTTCCGTGCTTTTCCGTAGTGCTTCCGTTGTGGCGCTTGAAAATAATCTCGAACTACTGAATAGACGAAGAGACTTTGTGCGCATCCGAACTTCCGCAAACACGGTGTATTCCGTCATTACCATGCTCATTTCTTTTGTGGCCAGTTTCATGTTTAATCAAAATCATTATTTACCGATGTTAGGATGCATCACAACTTGCGCGATAGGTTTTATCATTTCTCTCATGATGAAAGATTACTCCGAGTATAACAAGGTTTCGTCTAAAACCCAAGGGGGCAAGAAGGTTAAAATACAATGGAGTAAGTTTATCATACTTGCGATTGTGGGGTACGGGATTTTTTATACTGTTATCAATGGCGGACAATCGGAGGGAAAACTGTTTATCCAAGAGCATCTGTTTTTAGATTTCAACGTAGAGGAGACAGCGCTCATCATAGGTGCCATTATCTGTGCCTCGCGCATCATACGTGTGTTTTCCAACATCGTTTTTGCAAAGCTGTATGAAAAATACAAGGGGAAAATGGGCATTGCATTACCGGCTTTACTTGCCGCCGCCATAGGATGTATATTATTTGGTGCGTACATTCCGCATGTGCTTGTTAAAATTTCGGTAATGGCCGTGGGATACGTTATCATTCTTTTTGCCAGAGACCCGTTCAATCTCTGTATGCAGGATGTTTTGTTTGAAAACACACCCCGAGAGCAGCACCAGACGCTACTCGCCATGCTCGAACTCGGCGTAAAACTGGCACGAGCCGGCACGAGCCTTGGCTTCTCCGCCCTTTTGGTGCACTACCCGATGGCTTTGGTTGTTTCCATACTGTTTGCAATCTCCGTACTCGAAATCATTGTAAGCGTAAAACTTTACAAAGCTGTGCTGGCCGGGAAGAATCAATTACAACCCGAGGCGGCCTGTGCACGATAAAAGAAGCGACAGTCATCTGACTGTCGCTTCTTTCTTGCTTTCTGCCGGCGTAAGACATTACAAATTAAACTTCCCCCGAATTTTGGACCCAACAAAGGCAAGTACCACCGTGGTAATAATAATTTCAGGAATCATGTAAGAGCCGTTATAGGTAAGGGCGTAGAGAAAGACGGACTGCCCATCGGCATACACGCCCCAGATTAAAATGCCCGAGAGAATATGAAAAATATAGCGGATTCCCGTTACAATCGCGCCGCTTACGGGGATAGTCCAAGGTTTTCCGCCTAAAAGTTTGCTGAAGAAGTCTGCAAGACCGAGGACGGAAAAGGCGCCGACATAATCGAGAAAGATTACAGCCAGAAGGCTAAGAAAGCTGGGGGCAGGGGGAGGGTAGAAACCTGTTATCATCTGGAGGAGGGAATATACAACCCCTGCGAGAAGTCCCCATTTTGTGCCTAAAATTACAGAGACCAAAATAATGGGAACCATGCTCGCGAGCGTGATGGAGCCGCCCTGTAGCCATGGGGCAGGCAAGGCTTTCGATGCCATCATAAGCGCGAATGCGAGCGCTGTGAGTACAGCACTCAAAGTCAGTTTTTTCGTTTTCGTCATATAGAACACTCCTTATAGGTTTTAACTGAACACCGAACTTTTGATCTTGGATGTAAAACAAAAAGGAGATTACCTAAAAAGATAATCTCCGAAATTCATGACTTTACTCTTTTCCTACGCCGGCATTATCCGTATCAGGTTCACGGGTCGGAATGATAAATTCCCTCTCAGCCTCTTTGGAAGCTCCCCGAGCATTCAGTTTTCTTCAGTATAGCACACTATGCGGATGTTGTCAAGAATATTCTTCCAAAACGCCTTGACTTTGCTACTTCGTTTTGCTATACTGTGTTAGGAATTTATGCGAAAGAAAGCGGGGGATAGGCGTGCCGGTTATCGAATTCATAAAAAAGAATACGGTTATGTGCATCGCGCTTTTGGCTGCGATTGTCACAAGCGTTTTCGTGCCCGTAGATGCCGCATACCTTGACTATTTTGATTACAAAACGCTTGCCTGCCTTTTTTGTGTTTTAGCGGTGGTTTGCGCCCTTAAAAACATATGCTTTTTCTATATGCTCGCGCGCAAAATCGTGGAAACCTGCAAAAATGCAAAAATCGCCATTTTGGCGCTTGTGTATATCACGTTTATCGGGTCGATGCTCATTGCAAACGATATGGCGCTTTTAACCTTTCTGCCGCTCGGCTTCTTCGTTTTAGAGGCAACCGGCAAGAAGAAATATATGGCGTTTACGTTTATTATGCAGAATGTGGCCGCAAACCTCGGCGGTATGCTCACGCCATTCGGGAATCCGCAAAACCTGTATCTGTATTCGTTTTTTGAAATCCCGAATCTGGAATTTGTAAAAATTATGGCGCCGCCCTTTATCGCCGCCGTGCTTCTCATTACGGCGTTTTGCCTCTGGTGTGTGGAGGCGGAGCCGTTATCGCTTCCTGAGGAAGAGGCGAAACTGGATAAAAAGAAAACTACCATATATCTTCTCCTGTTTACGCTTTCCATCGCGATTGTGTTTCGCGGCATTCCGTACTGGATTGGTCTTGTGGTGATTCCCGCCGTCCTTCTTTTTATGGATAGAAAAGCGCTTGCAATGGTAGACTATCCGCTTCTTTTAACATTCGTATTTTTCTTCATATTCTCGGGGAATATGGCGAGAATTCCGGCCGTGCGCGCATTTTTCTCATTCCTTCTTGAAAAGAGCACGCTTCTCTTTAGTATCCTGTCCTGTCAGGTCATAAGCAACGTGCCGAGCGCAATCCTTCTTTCGCAGTTTACGGAGAATTACAGAGACCTTCTCGTGGGCGTCAATATCGGCGGTGTGGGCACACTCATTTCGTCTCTTGCAAGCCTTATTACGTTTCGGGAGTACGGCAAACACGAACCGGGGAAAATCAAATATTATCTTGGGCGGTTTACGGTCATAAATTTCGCATTTTTGGTGCTGCTTACGGGCTTTGTGCTCGGGCTTCGCTATGTATAAAAAGAGCGGACGGGAGAGAATCCTGCCTGCTCTTTTCCTTTGGGAAATAAATTTCAAAATAGTATTGAATTTTTCGGCGAATTCGTGTATAATAATACTGTCGTACAAGTCGGGGAGTTAGCGGTGCCCTGTACCCGCAATCCGCTATAGCGGGGATGATGCCCTTTTGGAGGACTGTTGTTATCCGGGCGGCTTTTGTAAGCGGTGTTTACGGTCAGGTCTTGCGCGACGCAAACCCGTGAACCTCGTCAGGTGGGGAACCAAGCAGCGATAAGCGGTCATTTGCGTGTGCCGTGAGGTTGCCTGGCATCAGCCGGCTGCAAAATCACCGCACTTATAATGCAGCTTCGAAAAAAGGGCGTACGGCTTTTTTTATACAGAAGGAACTTCAGAAAGGGGAAGAGTATGGCGTATACAGCGCTTTACAGAACCTGGCGTCCGCTGACTTTTGATGATGTGGTCGGTCAGGCACATATTACGAATACGCTGAAAAATGAAATCCGCCTCGCGCGCGTGGGGCACGCCTATCTTTTCTGCGGCACGCGCGGCACGGGTAAAACCTCCACGGCGCGTATTTTAAGCCGTGCGATGAACTGCCTTTCTCCGCGTGAGGGCAACCCCTGTAACGAATGTGAAAACTGCCGCGGCATCCTCGATGGCACAATCCTCGATATTACGGAGATTGACGCCGCGAGTAATAACGGCGTAGACAGTATCCGTGATCTTCGCGAGGAAGCGCGTTTTGAAGGCACACGCCTTAAAAAGCGTATTTATATCATCGACGAAGTGCATATGCTCTCCACGAGTGCTTTTAACGCGCTCCTTAAAATTCTGGAAGAGCCGCCCGAACATGTACATTTTATTCTTGCAACTACCGAGGCACACAAGGTGCCCGATACAATTTTGTCGCGCTGTCAGCGCTTTGATTTCAAGCGCATCCGCACGCCCGATATTGAGGCGCAGATGCAGAAGATTCTGATGGCGGACGGCTTCGCGGCCGAAGAACGCGGCATCCGTCTTATGGCGGAGAAGGCGGATGGGTCCATGCGCGACGCCTTAAGTATATTGGACCAGTGTATGTCCATCGGCGGCAATAGCCTTTCCTATGCCGATGTTGCCGACTTTATCGGCGCGACGGATAGCGAGGTTCTGTATAAGCTCGCCGCTGCCATTGCCGACAAAAATGTGGGCGCGGCCGTCACCACACTTGCAGCGTACGCGGAGGAGGGGAAGTCCTTCCTGCGCCTTGCAGAAGATTTCACGGCGTATCTCAGAAGCCTTTTGATGTGCCGCTATCTGCCCGATCCCACGCTCGCTCTTGATATTACCGAGGATATGGCGGAGGCGCTCGGGGGTCTTTCGGCACGTATTTCGGCTGAACATCTTGTGTTCTGTCTGGAAACGGCTGTGGAGATGACGGCGAAAATGCGGTATCTGAAAGATATGCGCGTGGCATTCGAAATTACGATGATTAAGATGATAAATCCCGTCTATGGCGAGGGCACAGAAGCACTTGCAGCGAGAATCGGTCAGCTTGAGGAAAAGGTGCGAAACGGCATTGTCGCTTCGGCACCCGCGTCAAAGGCCGCACCGGCTCCTAAAAAAGAAGAGAAGCCGAAAGAGGAAGTGGTGCCCGTGGCACCTAAAACAGAAAAGGTGGCCGAAGGCGTTGCGGAAGCGTTTCTGAAAAATAAAGATGCCATTCTCGCATACTGCATGAAGAATAATCACCTGCAGGTGATGATGGCACTTTCCGATATGACCTCGGCAGAGGACAGAAACGGGAGGCTGTATCTTCTTTATTCGGACAAGGATTCGCTCCTTTCCGCCCGCGCAATGCTGACGGGAGCAAGCCTCGAAGGCTTCAAGGCGGCACTTTCCGAGAAGGCAGGCGTTGTGGCTGATGTGGATTTTGATATGGTATCGCAAGTAGAAAAAGCGGGCGGGGCAGACCCCCTCTCCACACTTGAAAATTTTTAAGGAGGAACAGAAAATGGCAAAAGGTGGTTTTCCGAGAATGCCGGGTATGCCGGGCGGAAATATGAACAATATGATTAAACAGGCGCAGAAGATGCAGCAGGATATGCTCCGCGCGCAGGAAGAACTGGCGGAGAAAACGGTGGAAGCTTCGGTGGGCGGCGGCAGCGTAACGGCAACTGCCAACGGCAAGAAAGAGCTTATTGCCATCAGCATCAAGCCTGAAGCTGTAGATCCTGACGATGTGGAAATGCTGGAGGATCTCGTGCTTGCGGCTGTCAACGAAGCCCTTCGAAAGGCAGAACAGCTGGCTTCAAGCGAAATGAGCAAAATCACGGGCAGTATGAACCTGCCGGGTCTTTTTTAAGAAAAGAGGAAACGAAAGATGTATGCACCGCCGATCGCAAATTTAATTGATATGTTTGCAGGTATGCCGGGCGTGGGCAGAAAGTCCGCCGTGCGGCTTGCTTTCTATGTGATGTCTTTGTCCGATAAGGATGCGGAGGCTTTCATTGCCGCCATTCGGGATGTGAAGGAAAACATAGAGCTTTGCAGCGTTTGCCAGGGGCATACTGACACACAGCCCTGTCGCATCTGCGGAGATAGCCGTCGGAACCGGAAACTCATCTGCGTCGTGGAAAATCCGAAGGATATCGAAGTGATGGAAAAGACGCATGAATTTTTCGGGGTGTATCACGTTCTGCACGGTGCCATTTCGCCGATTGACGGCGTCGGGCCCGATGATATTAAAATTCGCGAACTTCTCGCCCGCGTGGCCGGTGGCGAAGTGGAAGAAGTGATTATGGCCACAAATCCGAGCGTGGAAGGAGAAGCTACAGCGCTTTACATTGCAAAGCTTTTGAAGCCGTTTTCCGTCCGTATCACAAGAATTGCCCACGGCATTCCGGTGGGCAGTGACCTCGAATATGCAGATAAAATTACGCTTGCCCGCGCAATGGATGGCAGGAGAGAAATCACAGTATGAACTACATTTCGGAAGTCAAAAAAATAATACATAACAAAAAAGCATACGTCCGCACTTTCGGATGTCAGCTCAATGAAAATGACGGGGAGAAGCTTCTGGGGCTTCTCTACGCCATGGGATATGCATTGACTGATTTCCCGGAAGAGGCGGATTTTGTGCTTCTTAACACCTGCGCCATTCGCGAAAATGCGGAAATGAAAACCTTTGGCACCATCGGCGTTTTCAAGCATCTGAAAGAGAAAAAGCCGGGCCTGGTGGTGGCAATGAGCGGGTGTATGACGGGGGAGGAGCACGTCATCGAAAAGCTCCGCTCGGTCTACCGCCACGTTGACATTGTTTTTGGCGCCAATAATATCGATGCGCTTCCGCGCCTCCTTTATCGGCATCTGACGGAAGGCGGGCGTATTTTCGATACAGAATATGCCGAAGGGCACGTAACAGAAGATTTACCCACCTATCGCGCCTCGGCCTTCAAAACGGGCGTGCCGGTGATGTACGGGTGCAATAATTTCTGCACGTATTGCATTGTGCCCTATGTGCGCGGCAGGGAAAGAAGCCGCAAAGAAGAAGATATTCTCCGCGAGGTGGAAGCGCTTTGCAGAGAAGGCTATCAGGAAATTATGCTTCTCGGGCAGAATGTCAATTCCTACGGCGGTGGCGGGGATGCATTTGCAAATCTCCTTCGCCGGGTGAGTGACACTGGGATTCCGCGTATTCGCTTTATGACCTCGCACCCGAAGGATTTAAATCCCGCCGTTTTATCGGTTATGGCAGAGCGGGAAAATATTTGCAAATGCCTGCACCTTCCCGTGCAGTCAGGGAACAACCGCATTTTAGAGAGTATGAACCGCCGCTACACGCGCGAAAAGTATCTTTCCATTATCGCAAAAGCGCGGGAGCTTATGCCTGACATTGCGATTACAACCGATATCATCGTAGGCTTTCCGGGGGAAACAACAGCGGAATTTGAAGATACGCTTTCACTTCTCGACGAGGTACGCTATGATGCACTCTTCTCCTTCATCTTTTCTCCGAGAAAGGGAACGCCTGCAGAAAAAATGCAGGATGTCCTTACGGAAGAAGAAAAGAAGGCGAATTTTGAGCGCCTTTTAGAAGTGCAAAACCGCATTTCCTATGAGAAAAATGCGGCGCTGCTCGGGAAAACCGTGCGCATTCTTTGCGAGGGGAATAGTAAAACGGATGTCCGCAAGATGACCGGGCGCACCGAAGGCGGAAAAATCGTAAACTTTGAGGGAGATGCTTCTCTTACAGGGCGCCTTCTGGATGTGAAAATCACAGAGGCGAAAACGTGGAATTTACAAGGAGAGACGGTATGTCGCTGAGGCTCATTTACGGAAAAATCGGAAGCGGAAAAACCGACTTCTGCATACGGGAAGCGCTTTCAGGTGAAAAACGTGTTTTTTTTGTCACGCCCGAGCAGTTTACCTTCACGGCTGAAAAGCGGATTTGTGACCTTGTGAATGTGCACGGCCTCGGGGGTGTTGAGGTTTTAAGCCTTGCCCGTCTTGCCGATAAAGTGTTACGTGGGGCTGAGGGGGCGGCACTTCCGCGCCTCGATTCCCGCAGTAAAGCCATTCTGATTCAGAAAATTTTAGTGGATAACGCCAAAAATCTTACGGTCTTGCGCCCGCTTTCCAAAAAGCAGGGGTCTGCGAGTGCACTCGCAAAGCTTTTCGGCGAAATGAAGCGCTATGGCATAGGGGGTGCGGATCTTCGTGCGGCAGGGGAAAATCTTGCGCATATGAAGGCCAAGCTTTCCGACCTTGCGCTTTTATTTGAAGCGTATGAAAAAAAGACAGAGGCCAAATTTTCGGACAGAGACGATGAACTCTATCGTTTCGCCGCTGTTTTGCCGAAAACCGATGTTTTAGATGGCACAGAGGTGTATCTTGACAGGTTTGACGGCTTTGATGCTTCCGAATTTGCGGCTATCGGCGCGATGCTCCGGGCAGGCATCCGTATCACCGTAACCGTTTGCTACGCGCCCGAGGATGAAAAATCCGCGGCCTTCACACTGCATGCCAAAATGGTGCGGCAGCTGATGCAGATTGCGCGCGATGCGGGCACGGAAATTAAGGATCCGGTTGTGCTGCATAAGCCGCGGGAGGTCACACGCCCGCTTGCATTTTTAGAAGAAAATTACTTTACATATCCGACAAAGGAATATCCCGAAAAGCCGGAAGGTCTCCGCCTTGTGGCGGCGCAAAATCCCCTCGGAGAGGTGCAGAATGTCGCACGCCGTATTCTGGAGCTTTGCCGCGAGAAGAGGTATTTATTCCGTGATATTGCAGTCACGGCACGCGATGTAAGCGGGTACGAGCGGTATATCGACGCTGTTTTTCCGGCCTACGGCATTCCGTTCTTTATGGACCGCACTATCAACATTTTAGAGCATCCCTTCACCGTTTTTGTGCTTTCCGCGCTTGAACTTATCACCAAGGGCTACACCTATGAAAGTGTGTTCCGCTATGTAAAATCAGGCTTTTTACGCCTTCAGAGCGATGCGGTGGATGCACTGGAAAACTATGTGCTTGCCACCGGCATCCGCGGGGACATCTGGAAAAATGAAGAAAAATGGAATCTCCGTGCGGAGGCGTATTCCGAGCGCGAAGGGGAAGTGGCAGAGGATGCAGCTCTTGCAGACAGTACCCGCCGCAAGATCATTGCGCCGCTTCTGCGCCTGGAAGATAACCTCAAAACCGGGAAAACGGCCGCAGAAAAGTGCGAGGCGATCTACAGTTTCCTTGAGGAAATGCATGCGAAACGCCGTATTCTTGCGCTTTCGCGCCTTTTTGAAAAGGCAGGCGATTTCTCCACTGCCGCAGAGTACAGAGGCGTGTATAATGATTTTATAGATGCGCTTGACGGCGTTTGCGATGCCTTTGGTGACGAAGAAATCGGCATTGCGCGTCTTTACGAGGTGCTTTGCACCGCACTCGGGGAAGTGAAAACAGGTATCATTCCCGCCGCACAGGACGGCATTTCCGTCGGCAGTATTGACCGCATCAAGGGCTATGCCGTAAAGGCGCTTTTGGTTCTGGGCGTGCAGGATGGCGTTTTTCCCGCACCGCTCGAACGTGGCGGCCTTTTGAACGACCTGGAGCGTATGTCTCTTTCGGAGGCGGGGCTTGCCTTTAAGAATGCGGAGAATCAGACACTTTTCGAAGAAGAACACCTTATCTATAAATGTCTTACCATTCCATCTGAAATACTGGAATTGAGTTATCCGTGCGCGAGTATGGAAGGAGGGTCCATCCGCCCGTCGCGCATCTGGCGGCGCGTGGAGGAGCTTTTTCCCGAAATGGAGGAACGAAACCTCCTTTTAGGGCTTTCGGATACGGAAAAAATATCGGCACCGGGCGCCGTTATAGGCCATCTTCTGGAAGATATCCGTCGCGGTACAGTGAGCGATGCAATGCGCGCGGCATACGGTTGGCTCCTCGAAAACGAGCCGGAAAAAACGGCCTCGGCTTTCGCGAGCCTATCTTACCAAAACCGCGCCGGTCGGCTTTCGACGGAAACTGTGCGTGCGTTTATGGGTGGCGTGGGGCACAGCAGTGTTTCCCGCCTTGAAAAAATGGCGGCTTGCCCGTTCTCACATTTTGCCGCCTATATGCTCGATGCAAAAGAACGAAAGATTATGAAGCCCGCGGCGTCCGATGCCGGGCGTTTTCTGCATGATTTTATGGAACTTTTCGGTAAGCGCCTTTCGGAAAACGGCGAGTCGTGGCAAACCGTGACGGAAGCGTACATCGACAAGGAATTCTCCGAAATTGTGCCGCTTCTTGACAGACGCCTCAGTACCTATATGCTGGAGGTTTCGCCGCGGTATGCCCAGCTTTTTGCGAGACTTCGCCGTGCCTGCAAAACGGCCGTCCGCACGCTCACGTATCATATGCAAAAATGTACTTTTTCGCCTATCGGTTATGAACTTTCCTTTGCGGAAAACGGCGACCTTATGCCGCTTTCCATTCCGCTTCCCACCGGAGGTGCGGTGAAACTCGTCGGGCGGATTGACCGCGCAGAAGCGCTGCACCTTCCCGACGGCGGCGCGCTTGTCCGGATTCTGGATTATAAATCCGGCGCGAAAACCTTTCGTCTCAGTGATGTGTACGCGGGCCTGAATCTGCAGCTTGCGGTGTATCTTTCTGCGCTCTGCGCGCCTGAAAATGAAGAAAAGATAGGCGGGGAAGCAAAGCCTGCCGGAATTTTGTATTTCCGGCTTATCGACCCGAATGTGGATGCTTCTCCGAATGAGGCAGACGAGGTGATCGAAATGCTTCGTCGCAAGGAATTCAAGCTTGACGGGCTTCTCCTTGAGGATGAAGAGGTTTTAAGAGCAATGGACCACGGCATCGAAAGAACCTCGCAGATTATTCCGGCAGGTATTTCCGATAAAGGTATTACCGGAAATGTGGCAAGCCCGGCGCAGTTTGCGGTTCTTTCCAAACACGTAAAAAAGACAGTCACAGCGCTTTTGAC
This sequence comes from Clostridia bacterium, assembly GCA_045533905.1. Classification (GTDB taxonomy): domain Bacteria; phylum Bacillota; class Clostridia; order UMGS1883; family UMGS1540; genus SIG447. The sequence continues at coordinate 59,397 of JAZSIR010000008.1, read as the reverse complement.
AGCGCTTTCCGAGGGCAGAGTAGATATTTCGCCGTACCGGAAGCAGACGGAATCTGCCTGTGCATTTTGTAAATTCGCGGCACTTTGCCGGCACGATGGTAGTGCCTGGCGCGAGCTTGCACCGGAAAAACCGGATGAAGTCTGGGCCAGAATGGAGGCGGAAGTATGAGCGTTTCTTGGACAGATGAACAGAAAAAAGCTGTATACGGCGAAAAGGCCAACTGCCTCGTTTCCGCTGCCGCAGGGAGCGGCAAAACACAGGTGCTTACGGGGAGGATACTGCGCCGCGTTTTAGAGGAAGGTCTCGATATTCACCGCATTCTGGTTGTAACTTTCACAAAAGCCGCTGCCGCAGAAATGCGGGCGCGTATTTCCGAGAATCTCACAAAGGCCCTTTCGGAGGAACCTGAAAACACACATCTCCAGAGGCAGGCGGCACTGCTTGGTTCCGCTTCCATTACCACAATGGACTCTTTTTGCCTGCAGCTTCTGCGCACCCATTTTGCAGAAGCGGACGTGGACGGTGCATTCCGTGTTGCAGACGGCACGGAGGCAAATCTTCTTCGTGCCGAGGCGGCACAGGAGGCGCTCGAGGAAATGTACAGGCGCGGGGAAACAGAATTTCTGGATTTCGCCGGTGCTTACAGTACGCTTCGGGATGACAGCGTGCTTTGTGAGTACGCGATGAGTCTTTACGCCTTCGCGGAAGGAATGCCGGACCCCGAAGGATGGCTTCGCGAGAAGGCGGCACTGTATGATATCAAAACGGAAAAAGATTTTAACGAAAGCATATATGCGCGTACTATTTTAGAGAATGTGCGCCTTGAAATCCGGGACCTTGCCGAAAGATGTGCCCGCGCGGCAAGGGAGTATGCGGCGTGCCCGAGCTATGCAGATGCTTTTGAAAAAGACCGCACGGCACTTATGGGACTTTTAGAACACGCGGACAGCTGGAACGGCCTTCTGGATGCCTTTACGATGTTCTCCCCTGCAAAGCGCGGCAAGGAAGCCAAAACGCCGCTTTCGGAGCTGGCAGAGGAAGAGAGAAAGGATATCAAAAAGAAGATAACCGATATCCGAGGCAGCATCACGCTTGCGGCAGGGGAATGTGCGGAGAGTATGCGAAATGCCGCGCCGCATATCAAGGCGCTTACGGACTACACGCTTACGTACGCCGCGATCTATGCGCGCCTCAAAGAGGAGAAGAATCTTCTTGATTACAGCGACCTTGAGCACCTTGCCATCCGCCTCCTTTCGAAGGAAACGGAGGAAGGTATAGTGCCCTCGCCGATTGCTGAGGCACTAAGGGAAAAGTACGACGAAATTTATATTGACGAGTATCAGGACAGTAACGATGTGCAGGAGCAGCTCTTCACGCTTCTTTCCGGCGAAAACATCGGCGCGCCGAATATGTTTATGGTAGGGGATATGAAGCAGAGCATTTACGGCTTCCGTAAAACGAGCCCCGAGCTGTTTATCCGCAAAAACGATACGTATTTGGAGGAGGGGCAAAACCGCAAGGTAGCACTTACCTGTAATTTCAGAAGCCGTAAGGAGATTCTCTCGTTTGTAAACACCGTGTTTGAAACGCTTATGCACCGATCTCTCGGCGGCATTGCCTACACGGAGAGCGAACGCTTAAATCCCGGCGCAAATTACCCGGAGAGTACGGAAAACAGAATTGAATTTGCACTTTCGAAGGCGGAGGATACGGCGGCGGAGAGACTTGTGGCAGAGGCCGCGCTCATTACGAAAAAAATCCGCGAGGCACTTTCCAAAGAAGTGTATGACCTTAAAAAAGGTGCATACCGAAAGGCAGAATACCGCGATATTGCGGTCATTATGCGCTCTGCCCGTGATATGGCCGCGCCACTTCGTGCGGCTTGTGAGGCGGCGGGGATTCCCCTCTACTGTGATATCGGCGGTGGGTACCTCGAAACGGTGGAAGTCAGCGTCTTTTTGTCGCTCCTCAGGACTATTGATAACCCCGAGGACGATATTCCGCTGCTCGCTTCCATGCGCGCGCCGTTTTTCGGCTTTACGGAGGATGAACTTGCACAGATTCGCCTTCGCGACAGAAAGCATCTTTACTATTTTGCTGTGTGTAAAACGGCCGAAGAAAAAACAGAGCTTGGAAAAAAATGCGCAGCATTCCTGCGAAAAATACGGAAATGGCGGCGGCAGGCGGCCTTTTTGCCGACCGACACGCTCATTCTTCGTCTGTTCGATGAAACGGGATATCTGCTTTTTGTAAGCGGTACACGCGGCGGCGAAATTGCACGTGCAAATCTTGAGCTTCTCTTTGAAAAAGCGCATCAGTTTGAAAAAACCTCGTTCCGTGGGCTTTTCCATTTTCTCCGGTATATGGAAAGAGTATCTTCGCGCGGTGAGGATATGAGCGAAGCAAAGCTCGTGGGTGAGGGCGAGAATGTCGTACGGCTTATGAGTATTCATAAAAGCAAAGGTCTGGAATTTCCGGTTGTGATTTTAGCGGGAACAGGGAAGCTCTTCAACCGAAAATCCGTACAGGGGGCATTCCTTCTGCACAAGGACCTCGGTATAGGCCTTTCGCACATTGATCCGAAAAGACGGATTCGCTATGATACGCCGGCTAAAACGGCTATCCGGCTCCAGAAACAAAATGATGAAATGGGCGAGGAACTACGCGTTTTATATGTAGCGCTCACACGCGCAAAAGAACGCCTCGTGATTACCGGCAGTGCAAAAGAAGAAAATGTAGCCCTTTTGGGAAAAACACTTACACGATCAGAAATTCTGCACGCGAAAAGCACGCTTTCTCTGCTTCTGCAAAGCGGCGGCAATGCCGAAGGCGTCGCCGTAGCTTTTGAAACGGTCCTTGGGGAGGAAGTGAACGAAGAAAAGAGAAAGCCTGTTTTGCCGCTTACGCCGACAAAAGAGGTGCGCGAGGTGCTCGAGTACCGCTATCCGCGTCCCGAACTCCGCACGATACCTTCCAAAATTTCCGTTACGGAATTCAAACGCCTTCGTGAGGAAGGCGATGAAATCAGCCTGCCGCTGTACAGAGCGATAGAACTGAAGGAGCCGCGCTTCCGTGCAAAAGGCGGCATCCGCGGGGCAGCCTACGGCACGCTTATGCATTTTGTGATGCAGAATATTCCGTATGAAACCGTCCGCACCCACGCGGATGTGACGGCGTATATCGGAAGCCTCGTGAAAGAAAAAATTCTTTCGCCCGAGGAGGCCGCAGCGGTGGATACACAGCGCATTTTCGCTTTCTGGGACGGAGAAATGGGGCGCCGCATCCGCCACGCGGAAAAGGTCTTTCGTGAGATGCCGTTTACGGAAACGGTGCCGGCATCGATTCTCACGGGCGATGCCGCACACGCGGCAGAAAAAATCGTGGTCCAGGGAATTATCGACTGCTTCTTCTTCGAAAAAGGCAAAATTGTGCTTCTTGACTACAAGACAGATGCACCGAAATCGGAGGCGGAAATGGTCGCAAAATATAAGGCACAGCTGGACGCGTACGCGATGGCGCTCGGGCAAAAATATTTTTCAGAAATTTCGCAAAAAGTTATTTACTTATTTGCAAATAATGGTATAATAGAAATAGACTAAGAAATACATAGAAGGGATGGACTTTACATATGCAGAAAAAGAGACGCACATATAGCGCCGGCAGAGACAAAGCAAACGGGAATAAAGTACTTTCGGTTATGGGGACGATTGTCGGCCTGATTCTGATTTTTTTCATCGCTTTTCTGATTTCGCTCAATCTGTTTAATACCGGCACCACACCCAAAGAAACGCCGAAGCCGACAGAAACCGCGGGAGCTCCGCAGGAGACACCCACGGCAACACCGGAGGAAACCGAGAAACCGACAGAATCTCCGCGTCCCACGGAATCGGCCCGACCGACAGAGAAACCGAGTGAGACAGCCCGTCCGACGGAAAAACCGACCGCGACGGCACGCCCCACTGAAAAGCCGACCGCAACTGCGCGTCCCACCGCAACACCCACAAGAACAATGGAACCCACTGCCGCGCCGACGGAAAAGCCCGTCGAACCCACAAAGGCTCCCGAGCCCGTGGCAACGGTTGACCCCGATAAGGTTTCGGATACAGGTCTTTAATTCTTTACAAATTTACAGCCCATGCGGCAGAATGGAGTTACAATGGAGAGAAAATACAAAAGAGTTATGCTGAAAATCAGCGGGGAAGCTCTGGCCGGAGAAAACGGCTTCGGTCTGGATTTCAATACCATCAATGAGATTTCCAAAACCATTTCGAAATGTGTAGACGAAGGCTATGAGATTGCTCTGGTTGTTGGCGGCGGCAATTTCTGGCGAGGCAGAAGCGGCAAGGAAATGGACAGAACCCGTGCAGACCATATGGGTATGCTCGCTACCGTTATCAATGCGCTGGCACTGCAGGATGCACTTGGTGGCGTAGGGGTGGACACGCGCGTGCAGACGGGTATTGAAATGCGCCAGATTGCAGAGCCGTATATTCGCGGCCGTGCAGACAGACATCTCGAGAAGGGCCGCGTAGTTATTTTCGGCTGCGGCACGGGCAATCCGTACTTCTCCACAGATACCGCGGCGGCACTTCGCGCGGCGGAAATCGGTGCTGAAATTATCCTTCTGGCAAAGAAGGTGGACGGCGTTTACGATAAAGATCCGCACGTATATCCGGATGCCGTCAAATTTGAGACGCTTACGTATATCGATGTATTAAACCGCGGTCTCGGCGTTATGGACTCCACAGCCACATCGCTCTGTATGGACAACCATATCCCGATCCGCGTATTCGGTCTGGAAGATCCGGATAATATCCTCCGCGCCATGCGCGGCGAAAATATCGGAACGATTGTTGAATAAGAGGAGGAAAGACAATGTATAAAGTATATCAGGACAAAATGGAAAAAGTTATGACCTTTTTGAAGGAGGAACTCTCGAGCATCCGCGCCGGCCGCGCCAGCGCCGCTGTACTTGATAGAATCAAGGTAGAATACTACGGCTCCGAATCTCCGATTAACCAGGTCGCATCCATCACCGCACCCGATCCGCATATGCTCGTGATTCAGCCGTGGGATGCAAGCCTTGTCAAGGAAATCGAAAAGGCAATTCTGAAGAGCGAACTCGGCATTACGCCGACGAATGACGGCAAATCCGTTCGTCTTTCTTTCCCTGCCCTTACGGAAGAGCGCAGAAAAGAGCTTGTAAAATCTGTGGCCAAGAAGGCTGAGGATGCAAAGGTTGGCATCCGTAATGCCCGCCGCGATGCGCTCGATGCTTTCAAAAAGCAGGAAAAGAACGGCGAAATCACTGAGGACGATCTGAAGGGTATCGAAAAGGACATCCAGAAAATGACCGATGATTTCACAAAGCGCATTGAAGACAGCGTAAAAGAAAAAGAGAAAGAAATTCTGGCAATATGATGAAACTTCGACAACCGAAAGTAGATATGTCGCGCCTTCCGAAGCATATTGCAATTATTATGGACGGGAACGGCCGCTGGGCCAAGCGCCGCGGTTTGCCGCGAAGTGCAGGCCACGCGAGAGGGGCTGACCGCTTCACAAAGATTGTACGCTACTGTGGCGAAATGGGCATATCCTACATAACCGTATATGCATTTTCTACCGAAAACTGGTCCCGCCCGAAGGAAGAAGTGGATGCACTTATGCGCCTTCTGGCCGAGTACATAGAAAGAGCGTATAAAGAGCTTGACGACTGTGTTCGTGTCCGCATTATTGGGGAGCGCGATATGCTTTCGCCCGAGCTTCGCCGCAAGGTGGAGGAGCTGGAGGAATATACGAAGGACAGAACCGGTACCATCGTAAACATTGCGCTCAGTTACGGTAGCCGTCAGGAAATTCTGCACGCGGCAAAGGCCTGTGCTGAAAGGGTGGAAAAAGGAGAAATCCGTGCAGAAGATATAACTTTGGAAATGCTGGATGCCGAAATGTATACGGCAGGCCAGCCGGATCCGGACCTTATTATCAGGCCGAGCGGCGAGCAGCGCATCAGCAATTTTCTTCTCTGGCAGGCCGCCTATTCGGAATTCTGGTATTCCAATGTTTTGTGGCCCTCCTTTAAGCCTTCGCATCTTCTGAAGGCCATACAGGATTTCCAAAACAGGAACAGACGGTTCGGCGGTGTTTAATGCCGCACAAAAGAAAGGAGCGCTCTTCTTTGCAAAAAAGAGTGATATCTGGTATACTTGGCGCCATTTTGCTGCTTCTTGTTGTCTTTTTGGGAGAATGGCCGCTCAGAATAGGCGTGGCACTTGTTTCCGTCCTTATGGTCTGGGAACTTTTCCGCGCCGCAAAGCTTCATAGCCTTCTGGTTTTGCCGTCAGCGATTTTTGCGGCAAGCCTTGGCGCAGGGATTATACCGCCGCAATTTATTGAAGTGGCGGTTTGCCTCTTTTTACTCATAGTCCTTATCGCACTTCTCGTTCGCCATAAAACACTCGCTGCGGGCGAGGTGGGGCTGATGTTCCTTTTCGCCCTTTTTATCGGCAGTTTTATGGGATGCATTACGAAAATCCGTATGATGCCGCAGGGCGCGTACCTTATCTGGCTCGTATTTATCGGCGCGTGGGTGAGTGACAGTGCGGCCTACTTCACCGGTTGCTTCCTCGGCAAAAGAAAGCTTATTCCTGAGGTAAGCCCGAAAAAAACGGTGGAAGGCGCCATAGGCGGGGCCGTGGGCACGGCGATCTGCTTTTTCCTTTTTGCAGCTATCTTTGGCGAAAAGGCGGGGGATCTTTCTCCTTTTGGGATGTGCATTGGCGGGCTCTTTGCTTCCGCGTGCGGCCAGGTGGGAGACCTTGTGGCTTCTGTTATCAAAAGACAGTATGGCGTTAAGGATTACGGTAAAATTATGCCCGGGCACGGGGGTGCCATGGATCGGTTTGACAGCATCCTGTTTGTAGCACCGGCGATTTATTTGTATCTTTTACTTGCACTCTGATACAAGAGGAAGGAAAACGAATTGAAAAAAGTTTGTATACTGGGGTCTACCGGTTCCATCGGAACACAGGCTCTGGATATCATCCGAAATTCTGATAAATACGAGGTGACGGCACTGGCCGCCGCCAGAAATATTGACCTTCTGGAAAAGCAGATTCGCGAATTCCGCCCGAAAATTGCGGCCGTGTACGAAGAAGCTTTTGCAAAGGAACTTCGCACACGCGTTGCGGATACGGATACGAAAATCGTAGCCACCCTCTCTGGCGTTCGCGAGGTAGCGAGAGAAAACGGTGCCGATATTACCGTGACGGCTATGGTAGGCAGCATCGGTATTTTGCCGACGCTGGATGCGATTGAAGCGGGAAGCGATATTGCACTTGCCAATAAGGAAACTATGGTATGTGCAGGTGACCTTGTCCGTGCTGCCGCAAAGGAACACGGTGTCAAAATTGTGCCGGTCGATAGCGAGCACAGCGCCATTTTTCAATGCATTGGCGAAAAGTATGCGGATGTAAACCGCATATTTCTGACCGCTTCTGGCGGTCCTTTCGCGGGGAAAAAGAGAGAAGACCTTGATGCCGTTACCGCGGCAGATGCATTAAAACACCCGAACTGGAGTATGGGAGCTAAAATCACAATTGACAGCGCCAGTATGATGAATAAGGGGCTTGAAGTTATTGAAGCGGTGCAGCTTTTTGGCGTGGCGCCTTCGCAGATTGAGGTTGTTTTACATAGACAAAGTATCGTCCATTCTATGGTCGAGTTTCGCGATCATTCCGTCATTGCCCAGCTTGGCTGGCCGGATATGCGCCTGCCGATAGGATATGCACTTGCCTATCCGGATTGCGAAAAAACGCCTACGCGCCCGCTGGATTTTGAAGAGGCGATGACGCTTACTTTTGAAAAGCCGGATATGGAAACCTTCGGTTGCCTTCGCCTTGGATTTGCTGCTGCAGAAAAAGGCGGCACACTGCCCACGGTTTACAGTGGCGCGGGCGAAGCGGCAGTTGCGCTGTTTCTCTCCGGAAAATGCCGTTTTCTGGATATTGAAACGCTTGTCGCAAAAACGATGGAAGCCCACAAAACGGTTATAAATCCCACGCTTTCGTGTATAATAGATACAGATGCGTGGGCACGGGAAAAGGTGCAGACGCTTTGGGAAGGGATGCAGAAATGATTATTCTCGTCGGCGTTTTACTTTTCGGTCTTCTGATTTTTGTACATGAACTCGGCCACTTTCTGGCGGCTCGCCTTTTTGGTATCCGGGTACACGAGTTTTCCATTGGTATGGGCCCTGCTGTCTGGAAAAAAGAAAAGGGCGGTGTTTTATATTCTCTCCGGCTTCTGCCTGTCGGCGGCTATGTAAAGCTTCTCGGCGAGGATGAAAGCTCGGAGGATGCTGCGGCTTTTGGTAACAAACACCCGCTTGCCCGCATGCTTGTGCTTTTTGCAGGCGGATTTATGAATATCATCGCAGGCCTTTTGGTTTTTCTTCTTGTCTTTTCCTTTGTGGGCGAGACTTATGTGCCAGAAATTGACCGCGTAGTCGCCGGTTCACCCGCTGAGGCCGCAGGCCTTATGCCGGGCGACGTCATTGTAGAAATTGACGGTAGCCGTGTGCATATCCAGAATGATGTAACGCTTGCACTTATGAAAAACGGCGGGAAAGAGACGCCCGTCACAGTGCGCCGCGGCGAAGAAAAGATTCGTGTATCTTTAACACCTGCATACAGCGAGGAAAGCGGCGGCTATATTCTGGGGTTTTATCCGAAGATTATGGAAATGACGCCTGCGCTTTCGGTGAAAACGGCATTTTATAATACATCCTTTGTGGTAAAGCTTGTTATTTATTCCTTCACAAGGCTTATAAGCGGAGGTGTCAAGCTTTCCGAAATGGCGGGCCCCGTAGGCATTGTAAGCGAAATGCAATCGGCGGCAAGTTCCGCAATGCCCCTTTTGTCTCTCCTTAATTTTATGGGGCTTATCGCGGTAAATCTTGGCGTTATGAACCTTCTGCCGATTCCGGCGCTGGACGGCGGCCGCATTTTCTTCATTCTGGTCGAGCTTATCCGCAGAAAGCCCATAAAGCCGGAACACGAAGGATTTGTGCACTTTATAGGTTTTGCACTTTTGATGCTTTTAATGGTACTGATTACATTTTCAGATATTCAAAAACTGTTTGCATAGAGAGGAATTCATATGAGAAAAAATGCAAGAGAGGATGCTTTTCGGATTCTGTTCGAACAGCACGTAAATCCCGAGGAAGCGAAAGAAAAACTCGAAAGATATTTTGAGACGGCGAAAGAAGAACGCGGCGAAAAAGAACCGTTTTATATCAACCGCCCCTCCGTGGCAGATACAGAGTATATGCGCGCGGTTGTAGAAGGCGTGGAAAGCCGCATTTCGGAGATTGATACACATATCCGCGAAAACCTCAAGGACTGGGAGATGGAACGCGTTTCCAAAATCAGTATTGCGGTGCTTCGGCTTGCGCTTTATGAGATTCTCTTTATGGAGGATATCCCCGATGAGGTTTCTGCAAGCGAAGCCGTACAGCTCGCAAAGAAATATGACAGTCCCGCTGCCGGTTCGTTCGTAAACGGCGTTTTGGGCAATGTAATCCGCGCCAAATGAGCGAGCGGAGAATTGTGGCTGTAAGCCAGATCAATGCTTACATAAAGAATACGCTCGACTCTGACCCGATTCTGCAGAATATTTGGGTGCAGGGGGAGATATCGAATTTTAAGCTGCATTACTCGGGGCATATGTATTTAAGCCTTAAGGACGGTGGCGGCGTGCTGCGTGCGGTCATGTTCAAAGGCGCAGTAGCGTCGCTTCGTTTTATGCCCGAAAACGGAATGCAGGTCATTGCCCGTGGCAGAATCTCTGCCTATCCGCGCGATGGGGCGTACCAGCTTTATATCGATGAAATGGAAAAGGAAGGCGAGGGTGCACTTTTTGTTGCCTTTGAAAAACTGAAGGCAAAGCTTCGCGATGAAGGCCTTTTTGAGGCATCACGCAAAAAATCGATTCCGGCCTATCCGAAGTGCGTCGGCGTTGCCACAAGTGCGACGGGCGCGGCTATTCAGGATATATGCAATATACTGAAAAGACGCTGGCCTATGGCCAGAATCGTTTTGCATCCGGTGCAGGTACAGGGCACAGGGGCGGCGGAGGACGTTGCCGCCGCAATTCGGCAGTTTAATACGGAAAAGGAAGCGGATGTTCTGATTGTTGGCCGCGGTGGCGGCTCGCAGGAGGATTTGTGGGCTTTTAATGAAGAGGTACTGGCTCGCGCGGTAGCGGCTTCCGAGATTCCTGTTATATCCGCAGTCGGCCACGAAACGGATTTCACGATTTGCGACTTTGTGGCAGACCTTCGTGCGCCTACACCGTCGGCAGCTGCAGAGCTTGCGGTGCCGGATATCGGTGAGGTGCGTGCGACACTTTCCGCAATGGAAAAACGAATGACGAATACACTGGCACTTATGGTGAGCCGGAGACGGGAGCGCCTCCGTGCATTTACGAGCCGCCTACTCGTGGAAAAACGCCGTATGGATGAGCTTTCCATCGCGGTGGATACGCTGACTACAAGAGCCGAGGCGGCCATGGCCGCAGGTCTTGAAAAGGCGGAAAGAAGACTTTTGCAAAGCGCCACGGCGCTGGATGCGCTTTCGCCGCTTCGCGTTATGGCGCGTGGGTATACCGTGACCTCGCGCGGCGGAAAGGTGCTGAAAACGGCGGCCGATCTTTCGGAAAACGATGAAATTTCCGTTCGGTTTACGGACGGCGCGGCACTCTGCCGCGTCCTGAATGTCGAAAGGAGCGAGAAATATGGGATTTGAAGAATCCATTAAGGAACTCGAGGTAATCGTAAAAAAACTCGAGGCAGGCGAAATGCCGATTGAGGAATCGATTGCGGAATTTGAAAAAGGAATCCACTTACTTGGGGATTGCCGGAAGCTTTTAGATAAAGCCCAGAAGCAGGTAGAAACTTTGATGGGAGAAATGAAGGATGATAAGGAAGATTGAGGCGTATTTAGAAACGCTTATAAAAGAAGAAGGCCGCCTTTACGATGCAATGCGGTATAGCCTCCTCGGCGGCGGGAAGCGCCTTCGCCCGCATCTTGCGATGCTTTCAGCCAAAGCGCTCGGCGGGCGCGCAGAGGATGCAATTCCCTATGGTGCGGCGCTCGAATGTATTCATACATATTCGCTGATTCACGATGATTTGCCGAGTATGGACGATGACGATCTTCGCCGCGGCCGTCCCACATGCCATAAGGCCTTTGATGAAGCAACCGCGATTCTCGCCGGTGACGGGCTTTTAACGCTTGCATTTTCCATTGCCGCAAATGCCCCGCTTTCCGAAAGACAGAATCTTGCGGCCGTCCGCGTTCTTTCTGAAAGTGCAGGCGCATATGGTATGGTAGAGGGCCAGGTGCGGGATATGACGCTCCATAACGCCGGTGCCGAAGAAATTCTCGAAATGTATCGCTATAAAACGGGCGCGCTTATATCTGCCGCCGTTTCCCTTGGTGCGATTGCAGCAGGGGGCGAAGGAGAAGAACTGCGCACCTTTGCGGAAAATCTCGGCGTGGCATTTCAGATTCGGGATGATATTCTCGATATCGAAGGCGATGCGGCCCTTCTCGGAAAACCCACAAACAGCGATATCAAGAACGATAAGAACACCGTGATTTCGTGCATAGGGCTTGCCAGGGGGAAAGAATGGGTGCATTCCTATACAGAAGCGGCCATAGAGGCGCTTGCACCTTTCGGGGAAAAGGCAAATGCCCTTCGTGCACTTGCCGAAAGCCTTATAGAAAGGAAGATGTAATATGTATGTATGCGCACTGAACGGCAGTCCCAATAAGGACGGAAATATTGCATACCTTCTGCGCAGTATTCTGGAAAAACTGCCGGGCGTGGAAACGGAGCTTCTCCACGTGGCAGAAGAAATCGGGAAGCTGGAAAGACCGTTCTGCACCAATTGCCAGACACCGTGCCGGAAGGTCTGCTTCAAAGGTACGGGAGTGGAAACCATTTTTGAAAAAATGAAGCGTGCAGATGTGATTTTATTCGGAAGCCCCGTATACTTCGGCGGCCCCAGCGCACAGATGAAGGCACTTTTTGATAAAAGCCGCGCGTACCGCGGGGAAAAAGCGTTTATCGGGAAATACGGCGCGGCCATCTCCTGCGGCGCTTCGAAATACGGCGGGCAGGAAGCCACCGTGCGCGCCATGCAGGACTCGATGCTGGTGCACGGGATGTGCATTTTAGGCCCGGGCTCCCACGCGGTGGATGCCGGGCATCTCGGTGTATGTGCTTCACGTCCCGCAAACGAGGATGCCTTTGCCAAAAGCCGCTGTGAATCTCTTGCGGCACGTATTCTGGAACTGCAGAAATAAAACGAGGGGAGGAACCCTTTGTGAATATCAGAGAGCGACAGGAAGAACTGGAAAAGAAAATATTATCCCCCTACGCGTGCCTTGCGGCTTCCACGCTTGGCAGGCGCGAACCGGCGGAAAAGTGCGAGATGCGCACGGCGTTTCAACGTGACCGTGATAAGATTATCCATTCCAAAGCGTTTCGCCGCTTAAAACACAAAACACAGGTCTTTATAACGCCGGAAGGGGACCATTACAGAACGCGTCTTACCCACACCTTGGAGGTTGCGCAGATTGCGCGCACCATCGCAAGGGCGCTTCGTCTCAATGAGGATTTGACGGAGGCCATAGCCCTCGGGCATGACCTCGGCCACGCGCCGTTTGGGCACGAAGGTGAGCGCGCACTCGACCGCGTAAGCACCTTCGGGTTTCGCCATAATGAGCAGAGCCTCCGCGTTGTGGATGTTCTGGAAAACGGAACGGGATTAAATCTTACGGAAGAGGTGCGCGACGGCATCGTGTGCCACACAGGCGACCAAAAGGCCAAAACCCTTGAGGGGGAAATTATCTCTATTGCCGACAGAATTGCCTACATCAATCACGATATCGACGATGCCATCCGCGGCGGTATTATCCGTGCGGAGGAGATCCCGAAGGAATGTGCCCGCACTCTGGGCACCACACACGGGCAGAGAATTGATACGATGGTGTTGGATATCGTTGAAAACAGTATGGATAAGCCGGCGATTTTAATGAGCCGCGAGGTGGAGGAGGCTATGCAGGAGCTGCGCGCCTTTATGTTCCGCACGGTCTATGTCGGTTCGGAAGCGAAAACAGAAGAAAAAAAGGCGGGAGATATGATTGAGAGTCTGTTTTTCTTCTTCAAAGAGAACTTTCACCTTTTGCCCGGCGGAAAGGCAGGGGATGCCACGTGGGAGGAAAGACAGATTATCGACTCCATTGCAGGTATGACGGATACGTATGCAACCCACACCTACAAGCAGCACTTTATCCCCAAAGGATGGTACAGATAAAGGGTTTTGCATAAAAATGTAAATATAGGTAAAGCTTATACACTGTCAGGTATTTTTGCCGGCAGTGTTTTGCTTTTTCAAAATAAAAAAAGTTGGAAAAAAAGAAGGAATTAAATATTGTTTGTCGAAAAGGGAAAAGGATAGTTTTTTTGTTTGAATATATCGAAAGAGAGGAAGGAAATGGCGGTGCGTTTGCCGGATCAGCTGATTCAGGAAATTATAGCGGCTAACGATATTGTGGCGCTCGTCGGGCAGTATGTAAGCCTTCGGCGTAGCGGCAATTCTTATGTCGGTTTGTGCCCGTTTCATAAAGAAAAAACGCCGTCCTTCCACGTCACGGCGGACAGGCAGCTTTACTATTGCTTCGGCTGCGGTGCCGGTGGCAATATTGTAGAGTTCGTTAAGAATATAGAGCATCTCGATTTTGTGGAGGCCATCCGCTTTCTGGCTGACCGCGCAGGTATCCGCATTGATACGGAGGCCTTCTCGGAAAAGGATAAGGAAGCGTATGAGAGAAAGCAGAGATACCTTGAAATTAATAAGGAATCGGCCCGCTTTTTCCGTGAGCAGCTGTATCTGCCCTCCGCGCGCACGGCGCAGGAATATGTAAAGAAAAGAAAGCTTACGGGCGAAACGCTTAAAACCTACGGCATTGGCTACGCGCCGGATGACTGGGATCTCCTTACAAAGCATCTTCTCCGAAACGGCTACGGTCGCGAAGAACTTGTCGAGGCGGGCGTTTCTACCTTTACAAAAACCGGAAAGGTCATTGACCGGTTTCGTGACCGGCTTATGTTCCCGATTATCGATGTTCGCGGGAATGTAATCGGCTTTGGCGGCCGCATCCTCGGTGAGGGGAATGTAAAATACTTAAATTCGCCCGAAACGCCCGTTTTTAATAAAGGGCAGAATCTGTTTTCGTTGCAGCTTGCCAAGAAAGAAAAGGAAATCATTCTGGTGGAAGGGTATATGGATGTGATTTCCCTCTACCAAAACGGTATACAAAATGCAGTGGCCTCTCTCGGCACGGCACTCACGGCCGAGCAGGCGCGCCTTGCGGCAAAATATGCAGAAAAGGTTACCATTTGCTATGATACAGACGGTGCAGGTGTAAAAGCGGCTATGCGCGCGATTGAGGTTTTCCGCGGCGTGGATGTAAAGCTTCGCGTCTTGTCCCTGCCGGACGGGAAGGACCCGGATGAGTTTATCAAAGCAAACGGCGCCGTGAAATTTTCAGAGATTTTAAAAAAAGCCGATACGCCGGCCGGCTTCCAGATTCTGCAGCTTCGTAAGAAGTATGATCTTCGTGATAAAACGCAGAAAATAGAATATGCAGAAGCTGCGGCAAAGATAATCAGCACTGTTACGAGCGGTGTGGAGCGCGATGTTCTTCGCCAACAGATTGCAAATGAGACGGGAATCCTCGGCTCGGCCATTGAAAAAGAAGTGGAAAAGAAGCGCACACGCGAAGAAAAAAAGGAAAAGTGGAATGTGGCCAAGCCAAAAGTGCGCACACCCGAAGGCGTTATCAAAAGCCACACGGCGGCAAAGGCGATTTCACTTTGTTTGAAAGATAAAGCGGTGTATAAAAAGTATAAAGACAAGCTTTTAGCTGTCTTAAAAGATGAGGTACACCTTAAAATACTGGAAAAGCTTTCCGAAACGGATGATTCCGCACACATTGCGGCACTCTTTGAAGAAGGCGAAGCGGCGCGTGCGGCAGCGGCGATGAATATGCCCGTCAATTATGACAACAATGATGCCGCAATGGAAGAACTTTTGGCGGCACTTTATAAAGAAGAACGGGAACGCGAAGTAAAGGAAGCCATTGAATCCGGCGATATATCGCGTCTTAATATGTTACTAATGAAAAATAAGGGTAACGAGGAAGGGGGACGATAGCCATGTCAGATACTGCGAATAAGAAGGCTATTATCAAGGATTTAGTTGAAAAGGGAAGAAAGAAGGGGATGCTGTCCTATAAGGAAATCAACGAATCCCTCGAAGAAACGGATATCGAAGCCGAACAGATAGAGAAAATATACGAATCTCTGGAGCAGATGGGCATTGAGGTCGTGGAGGATATGGATGAGGACCTCAAGCAAATCGCCACCAATGAGGAAGAAATTGACTTAAGTCTTCCCGAGGGCATCAATGTGGATGACCACGTACGTATGTACCTCAAAGAAATCGGTAAGGTACCGCTTCTTGCCACGGAAGAGGAAATAGAACTGGCGCAGCGTATGGTAGAAGGCGATGAGGAAGCCAAGATGCGCCTTACAGAGGCAAACCTCCGTCTTGTTGTTAGCATTGCCAAACGATATGTGGGCCGCGGTATGCTTTTCCTTGACCTTATTCAGGAAGGTAACCTTGGTCTTATCAAGGCAGTGGAAAAGTTTGACTATTCCAAGGGCTTTAAGTTCAGCACTTACGCTACATGGTGGATTCGCCAGGCGATTACCCGCGCCATTGCCGACCAAGCAAGTACCATACGCGTACCTGTGCATATGGTAGAAACCATCAATAAGCTCATCCGCGTTTCCCGCCAGCTTCTGCAGGAACTTGGACGTGATCCGCTTCCTGAGGAAATTGCCCGGGAAATGAATATGTCCATCGATAAAGTGCGCGAAATTATGAAGATTGCGCAGGAACCGGTTTCCCTCGAAACGCCGATCGGTGAGGAAGAGGACAGCCACCTTGGTGACTTTATTCCGGATGACGATGCGCCCGCACCGAGCGAAATGGCCTCATTCACACTGCTCAAAGAGCAGCTTATGGATGTTCTCGATACACTCACATCTCGCGAAGAAAAGGTACTTCGTCTCCGCTTTGGTCTGGATGATGGCAGACCGCGCACCCTCGAAGAAGTCGGTAAGGTTTTCGATGTTACGCGTGAACGTATCCGTCAGATTGAAGCAAAGGCACTTCGGAAACTGCGCCACCCGAGCCGCAGCAAGAAACTGAAGGATTTCCTTGAATAGTTTGCTTTCGCCGCGTCTTTTGGAGATTGCGGCGCAGATAGAAGAAGGCGCAGCTGTCATTGACGTTGGAAGTGACCATGCCTATCTGCCGATTTATCTCGTACGGGAAAAATCGGCACGTATGGCGCTTGCTACGGATGTGAATGCCGGCCCGATTGAGAGAAGCCGCGAAAACATTGAAAGGTTTTCGCTTTCCGGTAAGGTCGGTGTGCAGATGGCAAACGGCTTGCGCGGCGTATCGCTTCACGGCTATGATACGGTTGTAGTAGCCGGAATGGGTGGGCTCCTCATCTGGGAAATTCTGTCGGGTGCAGAAAATCTCGAAGGTGTTCGCCTCGTTCTTCAGCCGATGACGGCAGCCCGTGAGCTTCGAAAAGCGCTTATAGACGGCGGCTTTCGTATCCGGAAGGAATCCATCGCCCGTGAGGGTGAAAAGCTTTATGTCATTCTGGTGGCAGAGCTTGGTGAGGATACGCCCTATACGGAGGCTGAACTTTTAGTCGGGCGGAAAAACAGAAACCATCCTCTATTTCCGGAGCTTTCCGCGCGTGTGGCGGGAAAAATCGAAAAGCGTATAGAAGGGCTTTCAAAGGGAAAAGAGAGGAATGCGGATGAAATCTGGTCGCTTACAAAGCTTCTGGAGGAAATCCGCGCGTAGCCCGCATCAGGTAGATATTGTTTTGCATAACAATATAAGGTGATATCAAAGAAAGGAAGTGTAAATATGGCACAGATCACAAAAGACACAATTATTGCAGACGTTCTGCGTCTCGATCCCGGCACAGCACCGTTTTTCCTTGAAATCGGCATGCATTGCCTCGGTTGCCCCTCGGCAAGCGGCGAAAGCGTAGAAGCAGCCTGTATGGTGCATGGTGTGGATGCAGACGAATTAATTGCCAAAATTAACGCGTACCTGGCTTCCAAGTAAGAAAAACGGAGAAAGAGAAATCTTTCTCCGTTTTTACATTTACCGCTAAAACGTTAAAAAAGTATTAAAAAAATATTTTTTTCAAAATCGTATTTACTAATCCGGAAAATGTTGTTATAATATAGGTAAGTATGTAATATACAAATACAGAAGCTGACAAAAGGTATGGGGGTAAATACTTTGAAACATCCTAAGAAGTTATTTATAATGTGTGTGTGCATTGTCCTTATCGGCGGTGTGCTTTTAGGGGCATGCGTGGCGCGTGCATATAATATAAACAAAATCTGCGGCGGCATCTCTGCCGGCGGCGTTTCGCTTTCGAATCTTTCGAAGGAAGAGGCTGTCGAAAAGATGCGCGAAAAGCTTTCCGGCACTGAGTTTGATAAGACGGTGACGGTTGTACTTGGCGATGTGGAAAAGAATGTATTGCCTTCTGACTTTCTGGCGGCGTATGACTATGAGACTACTGCCGAAAAGGCGCTTTCGTATGCCCATGAAGGCTCTATGCTGAAAAGAATTGGGCAAGCCTTCCGTGCTTTCATTTTACGGAAGGATGTCGGGATGGAAATCTCTGTGGACGATGTGGTTTATAACGAAACACTCGACTCGCTTATGACGGGCATTGGCGACAAGGTGCAGGAGCACACCTGGGAGATCGAAGACGGCACACTGGTGGTAACCACGGGAACTCCCGGCCTTTTGCCGGACAGATATACGGTCTCCGAAGCGATTTTGGAAAAAATAAGCGACGGCGACTATAAGAAGCCTATTGTATTCAAAAAAGAATCCAGAAATCCATCGCCCCTTTCTGCGGAAACGCTTTATGATGCCGTATATTCCGAAGCTTCCGATGCTTCCTATTCCATTGAAGACGGCAAGGTGATTATGCGCCCGCATACCCTAGGCATTTCTTTCGATAAAGAGAGAGCAGACGAAATCATTGATGCACATCCCGGTCACGGCGTAACGTTTGAAATTCCCTTGACAATTCGCGAGCCGGAAGTTACGCTCGAAGATATTGAGGAAAAGCTTTTCTCCGAAGTTATCGGGGAATACAGCACTACGTTCAAGACTTCGCAGGTAAGCCGTAGCAAGAATATTCTTCTGGCTTCCAATAAAATCAACGGAACGATACTTGCTCCGGATGAAATCTTCTCCTATAACGATGTGGTAGGGGAAAGAAGCTACAGTGAAGGCTTTGAGGAAGCTACGGTATATATGAACGGCGAATCGGTTCCCGGTCTCGGCGGCGGTATCTGTCAGGTTTCATCTACGCTTTTCAATGCCGTTGTGTTTGCGGACCTTGAAATCGTGGAACGCGTCAACCATCAGCTTACCGTTTCGTATGTGCCGCTTGGCCGTGATGCCACGGTAGACTACGGCAATATCGATTTCCGCTTTAAGAATACGAGCGGATACCCCGTTAAGATCCTTTCCTCGGCAGAGGATGGCGTGATGTATATGGCAATCCTCGGCTATAAGGAAGATAAATCCAAGAGCGTTTCGTTTGAAACGGTGACCATCGGCCACACCGAGGCACCGGAGAAGAAGGTGGATGACCCCACGCTTCCGCTCGGCGAAGAAAAAGTGGAGTCGGAAGGTACATCGGGCTATATTGTAGATACGTATAAGATTACAAAAAGAGACGGCGAAGAGGCGGATAGAGAGTATCTTTGCAGAAGCAATTACCGCGGTGCCCTTCGCATCATCCATGTAGGTACAGGCGAAGCTGTGCCGTCGCCGACACCCGGGGAGGGTGAGGATGTGCCGCCGGAGGGCGGCGAGCCGACAGTTTCTCCGGAAGGACCGGTTCTCAGTCCGACACCGGGAACGGTGGAAACACCGCAGCCGACTTTGGAGCCGACAGAGGAACCCGTGGAGTAAAACGAATAGGCACATGCAAAACCATAGGAGGATAGTGCCGTGAAGAAAATTATTTGCATACTGCTGCTTCTGTGCGGGCTTTCGAGCGGAGCCCGGGCGCAAATCATCGGCGCAGGATATGCTACGGATATACATGCATATATAGACTATCTTATGGTGCCGTCTTATAATATTGACGGATACACCGCAGTCATCGTGCGGGATCTTGAAAACTTCGGGTTTGTGGTAAACTGGGATGAGAGTACGAAAACGGTTTCGTTTTATAAGGACTTTATAAAGCCACTCACGCCTATGGTTCCCGAATATGAAGAAGTGGAAGTCGGCACAAAGCTATTTGATGTATATAAAACAGACATTCGCACATTTTTCAGAGGGAAGGAAATTCCTTCCTACAATATCGGCGGACGTACGGCTGTGCGCCTTCGCGATATCGCCATTGCGGGGGAGGCACAGTTTGACGATAAGACGAAAAGCGCCGATGTGTTTTCTCTGGAAGCAGAATATTTTGAAGATGAAATTTCCTATATCCGTACCAATGTGTACGGCAGCCTTTTGTTTCTTTCCAAGGCCGATAAGGCACTTTCACCGCTTGTGAAAATGCTGGAAAGCGGTAGATATCAGAGTGAAACAGTGGAGGCGTACCGCACGTTTTACGATGAGTTTACGCGCATGATGGAAGCGTTTAAGGTGTTTAAGGAGCCGTACGGCTTTAGTGCCTCCGCGCAGGAACTCTGGTGGGCAATGGTCAATATGCACTATGCGGGCGAGACGGCACTTCTTCTTGCAGACGCTGTGGGAAGAGGCGCAGATATCACGGAAGGTATGGGGTATTACCGCCAGTATACGGAGGACTCTATGACCCAGCGCCGCCTTGCACTTGTGCGGCTGGATGAAGAAATGCGCGTCCTTACGTTCTTCTGGGGATAAAAATTTTCAAAAAAAGCTTGACAAATAAGAGAAACTATGGTATTCTACATAGGTAGCAAGCAGGGCAATGCCCTCACCGTATCGTTTTTGAGTACGCATACGGTTGATATTTCACCGGCTTTAGAAGGCGGAATTGCTTGCTGTGCAATTCCGCTTTTATAATTTTTGGGAGGTGCTGTTTATCAGTAAGGAAGTTATGATCAATGAGGAAATCCGTGATAAGGAGGTTCGTCTCATTGACAGCGACGGGTCACAGCTTGGTATAATGACAACCAAGGAAGCGCAGAAGATTGCGTACGATAAGAATTTGGATTTGGTCAAGATTGCACCGCAGGCAAAGCCGCCGGTTTGCAAGATTATGGACTATGGCAAATACAAGTTCGAGGCCGCTAAAAAGGAAAAAGAGGCCAGAAAGAATCAGAAGGTTGTGGCGATTAAGGAAGTCCGCCTTTCCCCGTCTATTGACGACCATGATTTTCAGACCAAAGCAAAAAATGCAATTAAGTTCTTAAGTTCCGGGGACAAGGTAAAGGTAAGCGTACGCTTCCGCGGCCGCGAGCTGCACCATGCTTCCCTTGGCGAGGAAATCTTAAAGAAGTTTGCAGACACAGTAAGCGAAGTCGGTTCTGTCGATAAGCTTCCGAAGCTTGAGGGCAGAAGTATGACGATGTTTATATTACCCAAAAACTGATTGAAAGCCAGAAGGCTTTGAATATATCACTTAGAAAAGGAGAGAGTCACATGCCGAAGTTAAAGACGCACAGAGGTGCGGCGAAGCGTTTTAGCCTTACGAAATCCGGCAAGGTAAAGAGAGGAAAGGCATACAAAAGCCATATTTTGAACAAGAAGTCTACAAAGCGTAAGAGAAGACTTCGCAAGACGGCATACGCATCGATTCCGAATGCCGTAACGATCAAGAAGCTTATACCGTATAAATAATAGGAGGAGTAAGACATGGCACGCGTAAAAGGCGCTTTAAGCACAAGAAAAAGACGTAAGAAGATATTGAAGTTAGCAAAAGGCTACAGAGGACATAAGTCTAAGAATTTCCGCGTTGCGAACCAGGCGGTTATGAAATCGCTCGTATACGCATACATCGGCAGAAAGCAGAAGAAGCGCGATTTCAGAAGACTTTGGATCACCCGTATTTCTGCAGCTGCAAAAATGAACGGAATCAACTATTCTCAGCTTATGAATGGTCTTAAGAAGGCCGGCATCGAAATCAACCGCAAGATGCTTTCCGAAATTGCCATCCATGATGCAGACGCTTTCAAGGCGTTAGTTGAAAAAGCAAAGGCAAGCTTATAAAAAAGGAAAGCTGCTGCAAAGATATGAGCGTATCATGCTTTGCGGCGGCTTTTTTCGTATGAGGAAAGAAAACTATGCTCAAAAAAAGTGTATGGCGCAGCATGGGAAAGTTTCGGCCGGTACGTATTATTGTATTGGGATTTTTAAGTATTATCCTTTTAGGAACAGTGCTGTTATCTTTGCCGATTGCCTATCGCGGCGAGCGGCTTTCCGTGCTCGACACCGTTTTCACAGTCACATCTGCCACCTGCGTTACAGGACTTGTAGTGGTGGATACCGCGCAACACTGGACGGGGTTTGGCCAAGCGGTTCTTCTGTCTCTGATTCAAATCGGGGGCCTTGGCTTTATGGCCATTTTAACCTTGTTTTCTCTGCTTTTTAAACGGAGAATCACACTAAAAGAACGGGTTGTGATCAGTGAATCTTTAAGTGGCGCAGATATTGGCGGCATTGTCCGCTTGATGAAACGGATTTTATTTGGCACATTATTTTTCGAACTGGGCGGGGCAATTCTTTTATCCGCCCGTTTCGTGCCGGAATTCGGTATAGGGGAAGGGATATGGAAGAGTATTTTCATTTCTGTATCCGCTTTTTGCAACGCCGGTTTTGATATTCTCGGCGATGCGCACGGGGCATTTTCCAGCCTTGCACCGTATGCGAACGATGTTTTGGTAAATCTGGTGGTGTGCGCCCTGATTATCATGGGCGGCCTCGGCTTTTTGGTATGGGGCAAGCCGCGCAGCAGGCATATGTCCTTACACACGAAACTTGTTCTCATTACCACAGGCATTTTGGTTTTTGTTCCCTTTGCGGCATTTTATTTTTTCGAGCAACAGAATCCGCTCACGCTCGGTCCGATGCCGACAGGAGAAAAGCTGCTTGTAGCCTTTTTCCAATCTGTCACCACAAGAACAGCAGGATTTAATACGATTTCGAACGGAGACCTCACTGTCCCTTCAAAGCTTTTAACAATGGCGCTTATGTTTATCGGCGGCTCTCCGGCTTCGACCGCGGGCGGTATTAAAACAGTAACCATAGCCGTTGTCCTTTGTGGAGCTGTTTCTGCATTCCGCGGGCGGGCAGATACCAATATTTTCCGCCGCCGCATTCCGAAAATGCTGGTGCTTCGAGCAATGTCCATTGTGATTTTGGCTTTCTTGGTGGCAATGGTTTCTGCTGTTTTTCTCCTTTGCGCAGGCGGCGCAGACCCGATGAATTTGATGTTTGAAGTTTTTTCTGCATTCGGTACGGTAGGTCTTGGAACCGGTGTTACGCCATTTTTGCCGCCGATCAGCAAAATGCTTTTAATCCTGTTGATGTTCACAGGTCGAATCGGATTTATGTCCTTTGTAATTGCGCTCTTTATGCGCGAGGAAAAGGTAGACAGTATCCGTTTTCCGGAAGAAATTGTACTGTTAGGGTAGGTGTGTAATATGAAAAAGTTTTTAATTTTAGGTCTCGGTCGCTTTGGGCGTAGCCTCGCCCTGGCACTTACAAATCATAACGCTGAAGTTATGGTTATGGATAAGAAAGAAGAAAATGTACAGTCTATCCGTGATGAGGTCACATACGCCGTGATTGGGGATTGCACAGAGCGGGAGGTTTTAGAAAAAATCGGCGCGGATAATTTCGATGCCGTTATCGTCTGTATGGGGGAACCGCTTGAAAACAGCATCATGGCAACGGTACTTTTAAAGGAACTCGGAGTGGCAAAAATCATCGTAAAAGGGCAGAACGAAATGCACGCCAAGGTGCTCCGTATGGTAGGTGCAGATAAGGTGATTTTGCCGGAAGGCGATATGGGGAGACGACTTGCCCAGCTTCTTACAACGGACACCTTCCTTGACTATATGCAGCTTTCGCCCACGCATAGCATCATCGAAATGGCTGTGCCGAAGGACTGGGTGGGTAAAAGCATTATCGAGCTCGATGTGCGGAAGCGCTTCGGCATCAATATTTTAGCAGTCAAAAAGCAAAATGGAACCATCGATGCGGCACCTGTGGCCGAAACGGTATTTGCAAACGAAGATATTCTGGTCGTTTTGGGAGAAAAGGAACGTCTTGAAAGATTATGATTGAAATTACAAGCGCAGAAAATCAGATTATAAAACATATTCGAAAGCTTAGCACAGCGGCATATCGGAAAAAGTGCGGCGAAACTGTCCTGGAAGGAGAGCGCCTTGTGCGGGATGCCGAAGGCTTTGGCGGTGAACTCACGGCCGTTTTCGTCCGTGAGGATTACACGGGTGACATTCCTTGCGCAAAAAACCTTTATAAACTGCCGGCAAAACTTTTTGACAGTCTTGCTGACACGGCAACACCGCAAGGTATTTTAGCAACAGCCAAAGCCATCTATGCGGAAGAAAGCGCAGTGGCGCGCGGCGGGCTTGTGATTGTGTGCGACCGCGTGCAGGACCCCGGAAACCTCGGCACGATTTTCCGTACAGCACATGCGGCGGGCGCCGATGGCGTTGTTCTTCTGAAGGGCACGGTAGATCCGTTCTCGCCGAAAGTGGTGCGCGCGTCTATGGGCTCCGTGTTTGCACTTCCCATAGCCGTAGCGGAAACCTTACCCGCATTTCCCGGCTATACGGCTTTCTGTAGCACGCTTTCTGAAAAGGCAGAGCCTTTATATGGCGTAGCTTTCCCCAAAAAGAGCATACTGATTTTGGGTAATGAAGCAAACGGCGCTTCGGATGCCGTGATTGCGGCTTCCGAGCGGCATATCCTTATTCCTATGCCCGGCGGCGCAGAATCTTTAAACGTGGCGGCGGCCGGTGCCGTTTTGATGTACGAATATCTTAGGCAGGTGCAGTATGTACAGTGATTTTTCAAACATATATGACCGCGTTATGCGGGATACGCCGTATGATAAATGGGTAGAGTATTATGAGGCGGTTTTTAAAAAGTTCGGGGTAAATCCCTTGCTCGTGCTCGAACTTGGCTGCGGTACGGGGAATATTACCACGCGCCTTAAAGCTAAGGGGTATGATATGATAGGCCTCGATGCCTCTGTCGAAATGCTTTCTCGCGCAAGAGAAAAGGATAGCGATATTTTATATCTCCATATGGATATGACGGATTTTGAACTGTACGGCACCGTAGATGCGATGGTGAGCGCGCTTGACTGCGTGAATTATATCACGGAGGATATAGACAAGCTTTTCGCACTTGTGCAGAATTATTTAAACCCGGGCGGTCTCTTTATTTTTGATATTAACAGCGCGTATAAACTTCGCACAGAGTTTGGGAATTCGCAAATTGTGTGCGATGAGGAAGATATATTTTATGTATGGAATAATGAAACGGAAGGGAACCTCTGCCACTTTGACATTACGTTTTTTGTAAGTGAAGAGGACGGCACGTTCCGCCGCTGCGATGAATGGCAAACGCAGCGTATTTATACCGTGCCGGAACTTGAAAACGCTGCAAAACGCGCAGGTCTTTCTGTTTTAGGGGTGTATGACAATCTTTCATTCTCAGCGCCAAAAGATGAGAGTGAACGCATATTTTTTGTAGTAGGTAAGGAGAAATAAAAGCTTGCAGGTTGTAGTAGTGGGCGGCGGCCCTGCCGGTATGATGGCGGCAGGCGTTGCGGCAGAAGCAGGTGCCAAGGTGTACCTTGTAGAAAAGAATAAAGAGCTCGGCCGCAAGCTTCGCATTACGGGCAAGGGCCGGTGCAATGTGACAAACGCCTGCGACCACGAGGAACTCATTTCGAGCGTTGTCACAAACGGACGTTTTCTGCACAGCGCGTTCCGTCGTTTTTCGAATATGGATACGATGCAGTTTTTCGAAGAACGCGGCGTGCCGCTGAAGGTGGAGCGCGGCAACCGCGTTTTTCCCGAAAGCGATGCGGCAGGGGATATTGTAGCTGCGCTTCGCGCGTGGCTTCTGGAAAAAGGCGTTCGTATTGTCAATAAAAAGGCGGAGCGCATTGTGGTGCGCGACGGCAAAGTGCACGGCGTAATGCTCGGCGAACGCGGCGTGTTGGCAGATGCCGTGGTTGTGGCCACGGGCGGTGCCAGTTATCCGCAGACGGGCTCCACGGGTGATGGGTATCGGTTCGCTAAAGAAACGGGCCATACAATTGTTTTACCGCGCCCCTCACTTGTGCCGCTTGTATGTACGCCACGATTAGACCTCGCCGGTCTCAGCCTTAAAAACATAGAACTTAGCGTTTGGCAGGGCGAAAAATGTGTATACAAGGAATTTGGGGAGATGCTCTTTACGCACGACGGTATTTCCGGCCCCGTCGTTTTAAGTGCAAGTGCCCATATGAAAAAAGGCGAAGCGTATACGGTTTCCATCGATTTAAAACCGGCACTTTCCGAGGAAATGCTCGACAGGCGTCTTTGTCGCGACTTTGAGAAATATGCGAAGAAGGACTTTTTGCACGCCCTCGATGACCTTTTACCAAAGCGTCTTATCGATACTGTGATTGCGAGGACGGAAATTCCGCCGCACAAAAAAACGGGCCTTTTAACAAAGGAAGAACGCGGCAGGGTACTTATGCAGCTAAAACGCTTTTCGTTATCTGTTGCGGGATTTCGGCCGATTGCCGAGGCAATTGTAACGGCAGGGGGCGTCAGCTCCGAGGAAATCAACCCTAAAACTATGGAAAGTAAGAAAGTAAGCGGTCTGTATTTTGCAGGCGAAGTGATAGATGTAGACGCCTATACAGGCGGATTCAATTTGCAAATTGCCTTTTCCACGGGCTATGCCGCAGGCTGGGCAATTGCGGAAAGAGAGAAAATGGTATGAACGGAAGTAAAGAGGTAGCAACCTGCGCGATTCAGATGGCTATGATGCCGGACAGGGAAAGCGAACAGAAAATGAAGGCAGAGTGCGCCCAAAATGATGTTTTGGTGGCGGCTGTGGATTTTGGCGGTGAATTTATCACCTCTGTCAATAAGCTGATTGAAAGAACGGTTGTGGCGGCACGCCGCGAAGGGCTGATCGGCGCAAATCACAGCGATGAGGGTGCTGTGGCAGGTGCCGCGCGCGAGGCCGTTTCGCAGATTATGGCGAAAGCTGTCGGTCTCAATGTCGGCGGTAAAATCGGCGTTGCCCGAAGTGGCGAGCATGTATGTGTATGTATGTTCTTCGGTATCGGGCTTTTGCATCTGAACGAAATGGCTATCGGTCTTGGTCACCGTGCATTATAAGGAGGAACTATGAAAGATTATATTATCCGTGCCGTTACGGCAGATGGCGCCGTGCGCGCCTCTGTGGCACTTACAACCAATATGGCAAACGAAGCGCAGAAGATTCATGGAACTTCGCCTACGGCAACGGCCGCACTCGGGCGGCTTCTTACCGCCTGCGCCATTATGAGTGATATGATGAAGGGCGAGAAGGATAGCCTGACCTTGCAGGTGGATGGCGGCGGCCCTATCGGAAAGCTTATCGCAGTAGGCGACAGCAATGCCAATGTGAAAGGCTATTTGGCAAATCCGCTTGTGGATCTGCCGCTTAAAAACGGAAAACTCGATGTAGGCGGCGCTGTGGGTACGGATGGTACTCTCGGCATTATCCGCGACTTTGGCCTTAAAGAGCCGTATATGGGGCACGTGAGACTTTGCACCGGCGAAATCGGGGACGATATTGCTCTCTATTATGCAAGAAGTGAGCAGATTCCTTCCGTAGTTGCCCTCGGCGTACTTGTGGACCGCGACTATTCCGTAAAAGCCGCGGGCGGCATGATACTCCAGGTAATGCCGGAAGCCACAGATGAACAGATTCTGAAGCTTGAGGAAATGGTCAAGGAAATGCCGGCAATCACCACAATGCTCGAAGACGGTGCAACACCGGAAGATATTCTGGCATTTGCACTGCGCGACTTTGCTTCTTACACGTTCGAAACTTCTGAAACGGCGTATCAATGTGACTGCTCGAAGGATAGGATTGAGCGTGCTGTCAGAAGTCTCGGCAAGGCTGAAATTCAGGATATTATCGACACACAAATCAATGCAGAACTGACGTGTCACTTCTGCAATAAGAAATACGTCGTTACCAAGGAAGAACTTTCCGCAATGCTCGAGGAATAAGGACAGGCACCAAATATGCAAAAATTCTATACCATAAGAAGGGAAAGGAGTTTTGCATATGAGAGAAATGCATATGTTTGCAGGGGTGAATACGCCCGAAGGCTTTGTTTCAAGATTTCACGAGATTATGGAGGAGGCACCCGGGAGGAGAAAGATTTTTTTGAAGGGTGGTCCCGGAATGGGAAAATCCACCCTGATGAAGAAAATCATCCGCCGCGCCGGAGAATCGGGGCTTTTTACAGAGGTGTTTCACTGCTCGTCAGACCCGTCTTCGGTAGACGGCGTGCATATCCCGCAACTCAAAACGGCGATCGTGGATGCCACCGCGCCACACATAGCGGACCCCGTGCTTCCGTGCCTTAGTGGAGAGATATTTGATGTATCTGTGCATGTTAGAAAGGAAAAACTTCTCGAAAACCGTGACTATTTCCCTATCTACCAAGAACGGAAAAAACGCGCCTTTTCAAAAGGGTATCTGTACCTAGCGGCGGCGCTTCCACTCCTTCGCCAAGTGGATGCAGAGTATAAGGAACATATGGACGTAGGGGAAATATATGTCCACGCCGAAAAACTTGCAGATCGCATTTTAGGAAAAACGCAGGCAAATGCAAAAGGTGAAAGAAAACTTTTTGTAAGTGCCATTACGCCCGAAGGGTTTGTAAATTACGCGGAGACTGTTTTTGGGGATACGTATACGGTTTCCGTAAAAGGAAAATATGGCACCTCGCTTTTTCTGGAAAGATTTTATGAGATTGCACGTATGCGCGGTCATGCGGTAACGCTCTTTTCTTGTCCGGTACGGCCGCAGGAAAAACTGGAGCATCTCTATATTCCGGCGCTTCGGTTCTCGCTTACAACGTATGATTTATATACGCACGTGCCGAGCGCGGAAATGATAGACCTTGATATGTACCAAACCGATGCGCCGGCCCTGGGCGAGGATATCGGATATGCAGGCTCCCTTATGCAGCGCGCCATCGATGCGTTTGCAGATGCAAAAACGGCACACGGGTTTTTAGAAAAACTGTATGTGCCGGCCATGGATTTCGACGCGCTTGAGGAGCGCAGTGCGGCACTGATAAACTCGATATTTTAAAAGGAGTTTTTACATGCGAATTTATGAAATTACAAATGCAATTGAACAGTACGCCCCGAAGGAGCTTGCGGCTTCTTTTGATAATGTAGGTCTTATGCTTGGGGATAAAAACCGCGGGGTTTCCACGGTTTTACTAACGCTGGACGTGGATCTCGGCGTTGCTATGGAAGCGAAAGCTATGGGCGCGGAGCTGATTATAAGCCATCACCCCTTGATTTTTAATCCTGTAAAAAGCATTACGAGTGAAACGCCGGAAGGGAAATGCCTTTTGTTTTTGGCTGAAAACAAAATTGCTGTCTATTCCGCACATACGAACCTCGATAGCGCGCCCGGCGGTCTGAATGATCTGGCAGCGCAGTTTCTGGGACTTTCCGAAACCGCTTCTTTAGAGACTGCGGAAAATGCAGGCCTTGGCAGAATCGGGATACTTCCGAGTACGCGAACACTTTCTGCGCTTGCAGGAGAAATTAAACATATGTATCGTCTCCCGTATATCCGTTTCATTGGCGAAGGAGAAAAGGAAGTCTCGCGTGTGGCACTTTGCACAGGAAGCGGCGCAGACTTCATTTCGCTTGCAAAGGCGCGAGGCGCGGATGTACTCATCACGGGTGATATCAAATACAGTGCCGCCCGAAAGGCCATGGAGGAAGGCATGTCGGTGATTGAACTCGGGCATTATGAAAGTGAATATATCGTTGTAGATCTTCTCGAAAAAATCATCACATATTATGGTGGCGGGAACGTCCGTCTCTATAAATCAAAAGCAAACAAGAACGTATTTAAAACCTTATAAAAAGAGCTTCGCTCTAAAGGATAGCTTTGAAAAAGCAGGACAGTATTCAATTACGAATATGTCCTGCTTTTTCTTTAAAATTTATTTATTTTCGAAAATTGCGGTATTCTGAGGGGGTCATATCGGTCACCGCTTTAAAAGTCCTTATGAAAGTAGAAACTGAACCGAAGCCAACTTGGTAAGAAATATCAATCATGGGGAGCCCCTGTAATATGAGATCCTGACTTTTGGCAATTCGACGCTTCATAATATAAGCGGATATTGTGGTATTAAAATATTTTCTGAATAATCTTGAAACGTACTCTCTGCTGTAAAAGAAATGATCTGCCACATCTGATACAGATGCTATGTGGGAAAAATTATGATCAATATACCGTTGTATCGCGAGAATGTTTTCGGGCAACGATACCGATTCGGTTCTAAATTGACTTTTTCTTTGATTCAGTAAATAGAAAATGTAGATGACATCCGAAAGACCCAAAGCCTCATCGAGTGGGGACGGTGCCCCGTCCAATGTGATTTTTAAGTGCTGAAGCCGGTTTAAGAGCTCCCCTCTCGCTTCTTCGGAACAGAGCGTAAGAAGTTCGCCGTTTTTTGTCATTTTCAAAAACGAAGTAAGAGCACTGTGCCCGATCGAATCAAATGCTGAAGGATATACATAAAATACATGGCGTTTATAGCGGGTGTTTTCACAATCAATTACGGACATATGAAATGTACCGGGTGGAATCAGGATAATATCTCCGCGACGGGGATGATATACGCAATCTGCGCAAATATAGTGAATATCTCCCTCTTCAAAAATTACCAACTCATAGTAGTCATGGTGGTGAAGATTGGAAGGATATGTGTGTCTGTTATATACGGTATCTCTGTATGAATAGGAAAGCCTATCGAGTACGATATGATTTTTCCAGTTCATGATTTCGGGATGCCGTTTCTTTTGTTGCTCGATATAGTGAGACAGCAGCTCCATATAAGCCTCCAAAAATATCACAATTTGCAATTTGTTTATCACAAAACAAAAAGATTTTTAGTTTGTGATGTAATATACTATAGTATACCATAAAGATTTATATTGTCAAGAGAAGAGAGGAGAAAAGAATGAAGGACATACTAGGCGTAAAGCATCACAAGGTGGATATTTGTGTAATCGGAGGCGGAATTGGCGGGATGTTTACCGCTATCTCAGCCGCAAGACATGGAGCCAAAGTTGCACTCATGCATGACCGTCCTGTTCTTGGCGGAAATGCCAGTAGTGAGATCAGAATGTGGATATCGGGTGCCGGAACGCGTGTGCGAGATCTTCAGGAAACCGGTATTATGGAAGAATTGCAACTCGAAAACATGTACCGTAATCCCAAACGGAATTGGAGCATGTGGGACGCACTGCTTTATGAGAAGGTGCGCTTTGAACCGAATATTGACCTGATTCTCAATTGCACCTGTAACGATGCCACGATGGAAGAAGGTAGGATTAAAAGTGTCAAGGGATTCCAATTAACAACTTACACATGGCACACAGTGGAAGCCAAAATCTTCGTTGACAGCTCGGGAGACAGTATTTTGGCACCCTTGACCGGAGCAGAATATAAGGTGGGGAGAGAAGCCAAAAACGAGCACGGTGAGGAATTCGGGCTTGAAGCTGCGGATAATCACACGATGGGTATGAGCATCCTGCTTCAGTGTCGGGAAACGGACCATCCTGTCTCGTATACGCCTCCTGCGTGGGCGTACGATTTCCCCGACGATGCGTCCATGAATAATAAGCCGCATAATATTTACGCTATCAATACCAATTTTTATTGGATCGAGCTTGGCGGTATGCAGAACAGCATTGATGACACGGAAGAAATTCGAGATGAACTTTTAAAGATTGCCTTCGGAGTCTGGGATCATATGAAAAATCACGGGGAACACGGGGCGGCAAATTGGGAACTTGAATGGGTAGGTTTCTTGCCGGGTAAGCGCGAAAGCAGAAGATACGTGGGCGATTACGTTCTTACGCAGCAGGACGTCGAAAGCTGTCCGTATTTCGAGGACACGGTAGCATACGGTGGTTGGCAGATTGATAATCACTTGCCCGGCGGCTTCCATATGAATGCCAAGGGAGGAGGGCATTTGCAAAAGCGCAGACTTTTCGAACCGTATTCCATTCCTCTGCGCGCTCTTTACTCAAAAAACATTGATAATTTAATGTTCGCTGGCAGGAATATCAGCGCATCGCACGTAGCGTTCAGTTCAACCCGCGTTATGGGAACGATTGGTGTTATTGGGCAGGCGGTTGGAACTGCAGCCGCTATTGCTGTGCAATCGGGGCTTCTCCCGCGGCAGGCGGCAGACAGCAAAATCAAAGAGATTCAGGACGCTTTAATGGAGGATGATTGTTTTCTTCCCGGATTGCGCCGCACCCCCTCGGCATTGAGCAGACAAGCAATTCTTTCTTGCGAGTACGGCGATTGCTCCGCGCTTCAAAACGGCATGGATCGACGGATCTGGGGTAATGACAACGGATATTTCGGGAAGACGAATAAGGCAATTACGTATACATTTGATTCTCCCACTTATGTAAAAGGGGTCAGGTTGGTATTTGACAGTGATCTTGACAGAGAATATACCGACGGCAACCCGGATGCGCTGCATACCTCATCAACCCTGTTTTTCCCCAAGAGCTACAATTACACAAGCTTTGGTTTCCCTAAATGCTTAATAAAGCAGTATAAGATTCAGATTATGGACGAGTCGGGCAATTGGGATACGGCCGTTGAGGTATGTGATAACCATCAACGTTTTGTGAAGCACGCATTGCATGTAACAACCCGCGCGGTTCGTCTGATTCCTCTCACCACGTATCATAGTGAGAGAAAAACGGAGGATTACGGCTCGTCTACCGCACACATTTTCAATTTCGAAGTGTTTTGAGAACATTTCTCCGAAAGTGATTTTATCCCCGAAAAAGCAGCGTTTGGCAAGAAAAAGGACGAGAAATTTTGATAAATCCCCGTCCTTTTTCTGTCGAATACATTCTTTTCAATTTCCATACTGCCTTTAAGAGTATGATTTTTTTTTAAAATTCAACGCCGCATCGGGCGGGAAGACCATTTTCGTACGGATGGCGGATGCACTTCATTTCTGTTATATAATCGGCGAGGGATAAAAGCTCGGGCGGTACATCGCGTCCCGTGCAAACCATTTCGCATTTTCTGCCTTTCAGTATGGAGAGGAACTCCGCACGGTCGAGGAGCGAAAGGGAATAGGCCGAAATGCTTTCATCCAGAATGAGAAGCGCATTTTCTTTTTGGGAAAATTCTTTGGCAAGCGCCAAGAGACGTCCATGTTCCTCTAAAACGCGCTCGGGGGCAGAAAAATGCGGATAAAAACCAAAGTTTTCCGAAAGGCGGTGCACACGGGCTCCAAGCGCTTTCAAAGAAGCACATTCGCCACTTTCAGACCCTTTCATAAACTGGATACACATAACCTCACCGCCGTAGGCTATAAAACGGGCGGCAAGGCCCGTGGCTGCGGTCGTTTTGCCTTTGCCGTTGCCGGTGTAGATATGGAGACAGGTTTTCAAATTCATCACCCTCTTGTTACTGTGCGGCCAGATGCTCCGCAAATGTTTTGGAAAATGTATGGCCGCCGCTGCCGTCCGCTACAAAGAAGAGATAGTCGGTTTCGGCAGGATATAGCGCCGCCTCCATACTGGCCTCGCCCGGCGAAGCAATCGGCGCAGGCGGAAGGCCGGCATTCTGGTACGTGTTATACGGGGAAGAAATGCGGGTATCGCGGTTGGACAAAACGGGTTTTCGTTCCTTTAAAATGTACTGTACCGTAGCGCACGATTCAAGCCGCATATTTTTTTCAAGGCGGTTATAAAAAACAGAAGCAACCGTTTTTCTCTCCTCGCTTTTTGCGGCCTCACGCTCGATGATGGAAGCCATAGTGAGAGCCTCGTGGAAGGAAAGTGAAAGCTCGCGGCAGCGTGCCAAATTTGTGCTTGTATACATTCTTTCTTCGAAGGTGGAAAGTAAGACGTGCAGCACCGTTTCCGCGCTGGAGGGTGCCAAAAACTGATAGGTGGCGGGAAAAAGGTAGCCTTCCAAATTTCCGTCCTTTGGCAGAAAGGCAAAATCTTTATAGGCACTCTTTGCGGTGGCCATAAAATCCGCGGCGCCCACAATCCCTTCGCGCTCGAGAAGTGTCGCGATTTCGCGCACCTCATAGCCTTCGGGAATGGTTACGGTTTTGGCATTTGCCGGCGGCACATCGCGGCAAAGCTCCGCGAGCACCTTTTTATACCCCATAGACTTTGTAAAGGAATGGAGACCTGCGCGCAGATGTGCGGCATCGCTCCGTGCATACAAGGTGAAAACCGAGGGAAAACGGATAACGCCCTTTTCTTTCAAAAGATAGGCAATCTGTGATGCGCTGCTCCCTTCGGGGATAGAGACAGACACAGGAGCACCACCGATGCCAACAACATCCAGAAAAAGGGAGGCTATACATAGGAGAAGCAGTAAAGCGAGAAGACCAATCCATATTTTTTTCATAAGCATATTCCTTCTTCGGTAAGAATCCGGCAAAGACGCACATCGTGCGCGAGGGTGGGAACAGAATCCACCACCTGACAGGCATAGGCAAGGCCAACAGAATAGGCGGGATGTGCCTGTAAAAAGCGGTCATAATACCCTTTGCCGTAGCCGATGCGATTTCCTTTTGTATCAAAAACAGTGCCGGGAACAAAAATAATATCCGGTGCATCTGTTCGAGGGCCGAGCGGCTCTAAAATTCCAAAGGCACCGCGGCGAAAGCCACGTATGTCTAAAATGGCCGCTTCCATTTCGCCTGGGCCTGTAATGCGCGGGGCGCAGATGGTTTTGCCCATCCGGTGTGAGAGCGCCAGAAGGCGGGCAGTATCAACCTCGCTGCCTTTTGCAAGATACAGCATCACCGTGCGGGCGGAGAGAAACTCGGGAAGAGATGCCGCGAGCGTGCAGATAGAAGTGGAAAGAGAGGCCGAAGAGGCCGCATCCCGCTTTGCGAGAATTTCTTTTCTGAGGGTTTCTTTATGCATACTGCATATCCTTTCGAAGTGTGGCCGTATCCTTTCCGAGCGCTTCTAAAATTGTAAATGCAAATTCCGAAGCCACGCCGGGGCCCTGCGCGGTTATGGTGCTGCCGTCACGGCAAACGCCACTTCCAAGGATAGCACCCGAAAGGTATTCTTCAAATCCGGGGTAGCACGTGGCGTGCTTTCCGGAGAGAAGACCTTTTTTGCCTAAAATAAGCGGCGCGGCACAAATGGCACAGAGCCAGAGCTGGTTTTCGGCGGCAAAATCCAAAAGGGAAGAAAGCTCGGCGCTTTCGTCGAGATTTGTGGTGCCGGGCATACCGCCGGGTAAAATTACGCCCTCCATTTTGTCGGGCTCCACGCGGGAAAGTGGGATGTCGGCTTCCACTGTGATGCCGTGCGCACCTTCAACGCGTTCACCTGTGATGCCTACTGTGAGTACGGGCACATTTCCGCGGCGCAGAATGTCCACAACCGCGAGCGCTTCAATTTCCTCAAAACCGTCAGCTAAAAAAAGATAAAACATTAAAACCACCCTATCATATGGATATAGTTATCAAAGGAACACGGCACAGAGATGTCCGCAAAGGTTTTCACCATAGCGTGCGGGAATCTCTTTTCCGTAATGGTATTCTCGCATAAAAATTTTCGAAGCACGCCGTCCGCCGCCGCACGGATGCGGAAGGAGGTATGCGCCTCGCTTTGTGCATATATAAAGCCAAGAAGGCGGGAGAGTGCTTCTTCGTCTTTGTACACAATTTCTAAAACATCCAAAACCTCACCACGCGAGGCACAAAGAACATAGCCTGCATCCGAGGGGAGTGCGAAGTGTTTTGCACTTTCGGAAAGTGGGAAAATCTCTTTTTCATAGCGCGTGGCATCTCTTTCTAAAAAGGCAGGAAAACGCGCGGCAAATTGCGAATAGGCAAGAGAGGGCACAAGTTCCGTCTCGGTTGGAAAAATGTCCGTCTTTATAAAAGGGGGAAGCGCGGAGATGGGGCCCGAGAATTCAGAAAGAAAGCTTATCGCACGGTAGCCAAGTTTTTCATAAAATGCAAAGGAGAACGGCACTAAAAAGGCGAGCTCCATACCGATTTCTTGCATATAATTTTCCGCAAAAGCCATAAGCGCAGAGGCAATGCCGCGCTTTCGATAGGCCGGTAAAACACAAACGCCCCCGATATACATACTGCGGTGCGAGTGTCCATCCAGAATAAAGGTGTGCGGAATCATCTGGAGGCTTCCTGCGCGTGCGCCGTCTTCCCAGGCAACAAGTGTATTTTCGGGATGATATACATTTTCAAAGTAGGCGTTTATATAGCTGTCATCGTCTCCGAAACAAATTTTCCACATCTCGCGAAGCGCGACTGTATCCTCATGTGTGGCAAAAGCAATATGCATCAAAGCGCCTCCGTCAGCGTAAATTTTTCCAAAAGGAAAGCGGGAGCGTAGGAAAGCTTCGCGCGGCGGAGCCCCTCAATCCCCATATCCTCTTCGCGGTTGATATATTTCGTATCCCGGAAATATTCTGTGATAAATAATTGGTTTACGGCCGGATAAGAACCTTTGATTTCGGTGTCTGCTTTTTCAAGATGTATAAGCGCCGTATCTTCCGTGATTTTCTCGCCGGCAGTTACCGCGGCGAGGGCACCGTCGGCATAGAGAAGCATACCGGTGAGACCTAAGTGAAAATAATGTGCAAAAAGCTTTTGCATCGCCGCATGTTCTTCTTTTGAATTGCACCGTGTGAGTACAAAGGCCGTCGCATCTCCGAGGTTTTCTTCGGTGATAGGCACGGTTTCATAGGTGTATGCGGCCTTAAAGCCGTTTACGTGGTTTCTTTTTGCGTGCAGTTTTTTGCCGGAAAGCGTCAGGAGAGATTCGGTGTGATAGATATATTCGGCGCTGTTTCGTGAGGGAACAATGGCGTATTTTTCTCCAAACGCCTCATGAATAAGCGGCAGCTCCTCTTCCAAAATCCAGTGAATGGAGAAGGGGATGGCGGCTTCTTTGGCAAAGGCGGCAAGCTTTCGCAAAAAGCCAACCTTGTCGCCTGTTCCTACAGGCATCATAAAATATGGCGTGCCTTTCGGGTTTACCCCCATAAGGCAGAGCACATCATTTTCAAGGCAGAGGGATGTGCCAAAGCTTTCCGCCCACACAAAAGGGGTGGTAAAGCTTGCATCAGACGCCATGCGCGCCTTCGCGCGGTAATAGCGCTCGTAAATCTCTTTATCTGTCGCTTCGATTGGACGAAAATTCATGAGTTGCACCTTCAGCTGTTTTGAAAATTTCCTCGTGTATATCCGAAATGGTGCGGATTTCTCCGTCTTTCACACACGAAATAAAGTGCCAGTTGTATTTTTTGGCAACGTATACTGCATTTTCATACGCTTTTGTGATATGGTCAGCATCCCGTTCGTGGATGTCCTTTTCCGCTTCACCCGTAAACTTATTGGCACGCGCTGCCATAAGTTTTCTGGCATAGGCAGGGGGCATATCCAAAAAGAAAACAATATCGGGCTTCGGCAGGCCCATTTTCTGGTATTCAAGGTCGTAAAGCCATTCTAAAAAAGCATCTTTTTCTGCTTTTTCCGGAATCTTTGCGGCTTGGTGTACCATGTTGGAGGTGGTGTAGCGGTCGCAAACCACCACGCCGCCGTCCCCCAGAAAACGGCCCCAGTTTGTTTTGTACGAGGCAAAGCGATCCGCTGCAAAAAAGGTGGAGGCGGCAAAAGGAGAAACGGCGTCCGCACTCTCACCAAAAGCGCCTGAAAGATACATCTTTACAAGCGCGGAAGAGTCACTTTCATAATCGGGGAAGGTGACCTTTCGCACATCGTTTGTTTTGGCAAGTGCCGCGCATAAAAGCTCCGTTTGTGTGGCCTTACCGCTGGAATCTACGCCTTCAAGAACGATAAGCATTATAAATCCCCCTTGTAAAGCGCTCTTTTCTCGAGCATCTTTCCGCAGGACATTTTGCCCTCAGGGCAGGGACCGTATACACAGGGCGGCGCACAGCGCGCAAAGAGCGTGGGCGCAACCTCTTTTACAAGGCGGAGCATTTCTTCTGCAAGCGCACGGATTTCCCACTGTGCACGCTCGCAAAGACGGTGCGCGAAGAAGTTGTGAAGGCTTCTTGCATTAAAGGTGGCGAGAAGCTTCGTTTCGCAGGCGTTCGGAAGCACATAGCGCGCATCTTCAATGGCCTTTTTCTGTGCTTTTGTTTTGGCGGATTTTTCATCCTCACCACCCTCGAGCATAGCGGCATAATGCTTTTCAAAAAGGATTTCGGTGAGCTTGTCATAATCTGCCTGATCCCGCTCCATAGAAGCAAGGAAAATCTCTTTTGCACGCGGATCCGCTTCGATTTCAGGCGGCACCACAAAGGTAAAGGCACCTTCCGTAACGTACCG
Organism: Clostridia bacterium; assembly: GCA_045533905.1. Classification (GTDB taxonomy): domain Bacteria; phylum Bacillota; class Clostridia; order UMGS1883; family UMGS1540; genus SIG447. Next base: position 21,561 of record JAZSIR010000008.1, on the reverse strand, counting down.
TTGGCTCTTTACGCTGTAGCTTGCAATGCGGTGGCGTGTCAGCTGTGCGAGAAGCGAGCGGCTGACGCCTTCGATGCCAAACGTGAAGCTTACGTGCTCGATAGGGCTTTCGTGCCCGATGGAGGCAAGCATTTGCAGAAATTTCTCCGTTTTTTCCGCGTCGAGCTTGTCGAGAACATCGGTAATACCGGCGCTTGAGTAGCAGAGCTTTGCAGCTGCCGCTACGAGTTGTTCCGCTCCCGGAGTGTACTGGAGTAACTGTACTTTTAACATACCTTTATCCTTTCTGCCGCTCGCCATGGAGCAGCACCTTCCATGCAAAACGCGGCAAATCGAGCATGCGCCCAATGCGGGAAGGTTGTTTTATAAGTCTATAGAACCATTCGAGGTTAAGTTTGCGGAAAAACAGGGGTGCGCGTTTTACGGTGCCGGCAAAGACATCCAGACTGCCGCCTGCGCCAATCAGAACTTTTGCGCCTGTCTTGTCCTTGTTTTCGTCAATCCAAAGTTCCTGTTTCGGCGCACCAAGGCAAACGAGAACGATGTCGGCCGCGCTTTCTGCAATCTCTGCGGCTACATGGTCATAGCTTTTATGGTAACCGTGTGTGGTTCCTGCAATGAAAATGCCGGGATACGTTTCGGAAATCTTTTTGGCGGCTTCTTCCGCAACGCCCGGTTTTCCGCCGAAGAGGAAGAGCCGTTTGCCCGTCTTTCCGGCATGTGCCAAAAGGGCACAGGAAAGGTCAAAGCCCGCCACGCGCTCCGTAACGGGCCGCCCCACAATGCGCGAACCGTATACAACGCCTATGCCGTCCGGCACCACCATCGCCGCGCGGTTTAATACGGCGGCGTATTCGCTATCGCGGTAGGCCATCATAATAATTTCGGGATTTGGTGTATAGATGGCGTGCGCCTCTTCCGTATCCAGAAAGGAAATGGCGGTGGAAAGCGCATCGTCAAAAGAAGCGCGGTTTACCGAAACGCCCAGAATGTCCACAGTGTTATGTAAGTTTTCCATACAGTGTTTCTCCTTTAGCATCATATATCAGAACCGGAAAAATTTTTCCGGCAAGGTCGCAGGTTTTTGGTGCATCCGGCACTTCTACGCGCAGAAAATGGGGCGTAAAGCCCGAGCACGTACTGCCTCCGCTTTCAAATAAAACAGGCTGCGCGGTGTTTATAAAACGCCTTGCAAACGCTTCGCGAAGCGCCCTGGTTTTCTGAATCAGCATACGGGCACGCGCCTCGCGCACGGGGCGGGGAATTTGCCCTTCCATTTCGGCCGCGCGTGTCCCGCTTCGCTCGGAATAGGGGAACACGTGAATGCCGGATAGGGCTATCGTTTCCGCAAAGGCCACCGTTTCCGAAAATTCTTCTTCCGTTTCTCCCGGAAAGCCCGTGATAATATCGGTGGTTATCGCTGTATCGGGGCGAATTTCGCGAAGTCGCATAACCGCTTCGGCGTATTCGTCCGCCGTGTAGCGACGATTCATTCTGTTCAGAACGGAGGTCGATCCGCTTTGCAGAGAAATGTGAAAATGCGGGCAAAGCTTGTCCACTTCTTTGTATGTCTGCAGAAGCTTTGCATCAAACGCCGTCGGATCGATGGAGCTGAGACGAATGCGACGGATGCCTTCGATTTCGGCAACAAGGCGGATTAAATCACTGAGATCTGTATCGGTACCGCGTCCGAAAGAAGCAACGTGAATACCGGTTAGCACCACTTCCTGAAATCCGCGCGCTGAAAGTGCCCGGATTTCCTCCAGAATATCCTCTGCAGCGCGGCTTCGCACACGGCCGCGGACGTAGGGAATGATGCAGTAGCTGCAAAAGCGGTCACACCCGTCCTGGATTTTTACGAATGCGCGGTCGCGCGCGTCAAAGTCAGGCACCGTTAGCTCCTGATAGTCCGTGATTTTGGAAAGGTCATCTACATACACGGAGGAATGGGCCGCTTCTACCGCTGCTACAATATTCGCTTTTTGCGTGTTTCCTACAATCAAATCCACTTCCGGCATTGCCTTAAGAATATCGGTCGAGGATTGTGCCATACAGCCAACCGCCGCCACGAGGGAGAAAGGGTTTTTGGCCTTGGCACGTCGCAAAATCTGGCGGCACTTCCGCTCACTTTCCGCCGTTACGGTGCAGGTGTTTATAATATAGATATCCGCGCCTTCCCCAAAGGGGAGAACCTGGTAGCCGCTTTCTTTGAAAAGCGCCTCCATCGCGGCCGTTTCATACTGGTTCACACGGCAGCCGAGCGTGTAAAAAGCAACTGTTTTTTTCATAACGTTTCCTTAAAATACAGAATTATTAATTATCTTATCATATTCTCCTCTCAAAGTCAAATGATTTCCATTCGAGGGAAGATAAAAACTTCTCTTGCAAAGCGTGCGAAAGTATGCTATAATCAAAAAGATAAAGGAGCGTGTGAAATGGCAAAACTGTACACAAAGGACAATCGTATACAAAGACAGTGGAAATGGTGCCGCGTCATATCCGCATGGGGCGCCCGCATCGGCTATGCAGCTTTGGGTGCTATGCTTGCCGTTTTGGTTTTTTCGTTTGTTTATAAAGATTTGAAGCTTTTATATATTTTAATCCCCGGTGCGCTTTTCTTTGCAGTCTGCCTTCTTGCGGCAGAACTTGCAGGGAAGCAGGCGGGTGTTTTTGCCGCAGGCGTGGAAGGGGAAAATGCCACAAAACGTCTCGTGCGGCACCTGCCAAGTGCCTATACGGCGATTTCCAATGTCCGCATAACATTTGATGGGAACACCAGCGAACTCGATATGGTTGTAGTAGGCCCCACGGGTGTGTTCGTGGTCGAAACAAAAAATTACACAGGACAGATCGTGGGGAATACGGAGGAGGAAAACTGGAAGCGCACAAAGCGTACCGAAGGCGGCAGGGCGTATGTGTCCACGATGTATAACCCCATAAAGCAGGTGTCTACCCATACATGGCGGCTTTCCAAATTTTTAAAGCAGAATAAGCTGTTTGTCTGGGTGCAGGGCGCGGTGTATTTTTCTGACCCGTCTGTTTCATTGAAACTTACGGGCAACCTCAAGAAAATCCCTGTGTTCCACGCTGAGGCAAAGGATAATTATAAAACGAATAAACTTCTTCGCTTTATTCGCAGCTTCAAGATGCAAAAAAGGCTTTCACCCAAAACTATCGACCGCATCGTAAAACTTTTAAAAGGATAATAGAAAAGGGACTGTAAAAAAACTTTTGTTTTTTTACAGTCCCTTTTGGGGGATAGAAAAAAAGAGGCAGAACGGTAAAACGCCACCCGACGTCGTACTCAGTGTACTACGAGCGGTGGCGTTTTGGCGTAGCAAAAAGATTTACAAAACAGAGAAAAATCGAAAGAAGTGAGATTTTTAACCGAAAAAAGAAGCTTCTTTCTTTTTGCACTTCCTGTATTTTGCGTTTTCATTATCTTTTTGCGTTCTGGACTTTTTTTACATTCCCTTTATAAATGGATGTACAAAATGAAAAAGCAGATGCCTTAGCATCTGCTTTTCTGTTTGGTTGCGGGGGCCGGATTTGAACCAACGACCTCCGGGTTATGAGCCCGACGAGCTACCAGACTGCTCTACCCCGCGATATCGGCTCCAATAGGAACATTAGATATTATACTATACCTTTATGCAGTTGTCAAGTCTTTTATGAAAAAACTTAAAAATTAAATAAGAATTCAAAAGCAGGCTTGACAGACGTAGCGAGAAATGGTAAGATATACACACTATGTTTTAGGAGGAATTTAGAAATGGGCGAGCTTTTGTCCAATGCCATTTTACCTACGTGGCAGCAAATGATTATGTGGCTTATCGGTGGTATTTTAATCTACCTGGCAATCAAAAAGGAAATGGAGCCGACGCTACTGCTCCCACTCGGTTTCGGTACAATTTTGGTAAACATCCCGTTTTCCGGCGCAATAGACCAGATTTCGGGCATTGTGGATGGGGTGGCACAGGTTGAACATGGCGCGCTGACCACACTCTTTAATGCCGGTATTTCGAACGAGCTGTTCCCGCTTATTCTCTTTATCGGTATCGGTGCTATGATTGACTTCGGCCCGATTCTCACAAATCCGAAGCTTATGCTTTTCGGCGCGGCCGCACAGTTCGGTATCTTCTTTACCCTGTGCCTCGCTTCTATGTTCTTTGATATCAACGATGCTGCGGCAATCGGTATCATCGGTGCGGCAGACGGCCCGACTTCCATCGTTGTGGCTCAGAAGCTGAACTCAAAGTATCTCGGTGCTATTATGGTTGCGGCGTATTCGTATATGGCGCTTGTGCCGATGATTCAGCCGCCGGTTATCAAGGCGCTTACCACAAAGAAAGAGCGTATGATCCGTATGCCCTACGAACAGAAGAGCGTATCGAAGACCACAAGAATTCTGTTCCCGATTATTATTACCATTATTGCAGGCGTTGTTGCACCGGCATCCGTTTCGCTTATTGGTTTCCTTATGTTTGGTAACCTTATCCGCGAGTGCGGCGTACTCAATTCGCTTTCCGAAACCGCGCAGAATGCCCTTGCAAATCTTGTTACCATTTTCCTTGGTATCACCATTGCTTCCCAGATGCAGGCAGAAAGCTTCCTGCAGCCGAACACGCTTCTTATTTTAGGTCTCGGCCTTGTGGCATTCATCTTTGATACGGCCGGCGGCGTTCTGTTTGCAAAGCTCTTAAACCTCTTCCTCAAAAAGAAGATTAACCCTATGATCGGTGCGGCAGGTATTTCTGCTTTCCCGATGTCCGGGCGTGTAGTACATAAGATGGGCCTCGAAGAAGATTCCTCGAACTTCCTTCTGATGCACTCCATCGGCGTTAATGTTTCCGGGCAGATTGCCTCCGTTATCGCAGGCGGTCTCATCTTGAATTTCTTTATGTAGGGGAGGAGAAGAACTATGAATTTTTCACCTATGTCGTTTCTGGTTAATATGAAATATATGGCAGTGGGTATGCTCACAATTGTAGCTGTAATCGGCTGCATCATCCTCATGACAATTATTTTGAATAAAATGTATAAAGATTGAGAAGCAAACAAAAGCGCCCTGAAATCGCAAGATTTCAGGGCGCTTTTTATTTTGCTTATTTTGCGGATTTTTTCAAATCGTTATTGCGGATTTCAACGCGTCTTACTTTGCCGCTGATGGTCTTCGGAAGTTCAGAAACAAATTCCACAATACGCGGGTATTTGTACGGCGCTGTATGTGTCTTTACATATTCCTGAATTTCTTTTTTAAGCGCATCTGTGCCTTCTGTGCCTTTTGTAAGCACAATGGTGGCCTTTACAATCTGGCCGCGCACTTCGTCAGGAACGGGCGTGATGGCACATTCCAGAACATACGGGAGCTCCATAATAACGCTTTCGATTTCGAAAGGCCCGATGCGGTAGCCGGAGGATTTAATAACATCGTCAATACGACCTACGTACCAGAGGTAACCGTCTTCATCCATCGTGGCCTGGTCGCCTGTGTGGTAGAAGCCATCGTGCCATACTTCGTTTGTCTTTTCTTCATCCAGATAATAGCCGATGAAGAGACCGCAGAGCGCATTGTCCTTTACGCGGATGCAGATTTCGCCTGTGTCGCCGGTTTTGCATTCGTTGCCGTCGGGATCCAACACCACTACATCGTAGAGGGGGCTTGGTCTGCCCATGGAGCCGATTTTCGGCGTGGAACCCACAAAGTTTGCGATGGAAAGCGTGGTTTCCGTCTGGCCGAAGCCTTCCATAATCGTAAGGCCGGTAGCCTTCTTGAACTGATTGAATACTTCAGGATTGAGCGCTTCACCTGCTGTGGTTGCATGCTCAATAGAGGAAAGATCATACTTGGATAAGTCCTCTTTGATGAAGAAGCGATACATAGTGGGCGGTGCGCAGAAAGTTGTGATGTTGTACTTCTTAAAGAGGGGGAGAATGTCTTCGGAGCGGAATCTGTCGAAGTCATAGGTAAAGATGCCTGCTTCGCAGAGCCACTGTCCGTAGAGCTTACCCCAGAGCGCCTTGCCCCAGCCCGTGTCGGAGATGGTAAAGTGCAGCCCGTCCGGGTTTACATTGTGCCAGTGCTTTGCCGTCGGATAATGGCCGAGTGCATATTTGTAAGAATGTGTTGCAATGCGGGGGTATCCGGTTGTGCCGGATGTGAAGAGCATCAGCATCGGGTCGTTTCCGCAGGGCGAATTTTCCGTACGCTTAAAATGTGTGCTGAAGCGTTCCATTTCCACATTAAAATCGTGCCAGCCGTCACGGCTTCCACCGACCAGAACTTTAATCATTCCGGGGTAGTTTGCAGCAGCCTTTTCGGCTTCTGCGGACACTTCACCATCCGCGGTGCAAACGATAGCTTTTACCTTTGCGGCTTTATATCTGTAGTCAAAATCGTGTTCTACAAGCTGGTTTGTCGCAGGGATTGCGATAGCGCCGATTTTATGGAGAGCGAGCATCGAGAACCAGAACTGGTAATGTCTCTTCAATACGAGCATTACAGTGTCACCGCGTTTGATGCCGAGCGATTCAAAGTAGTTTGCCGTCTTTGCAGAATATTTTTTCATATCGCCGAAGGTGAACATACGGTCGGTCTTGTCATTTGCCACCCACATCATAGCACGCTTGTCCGGCGTCTTATCTGCAATGGCATCCACACAGTCGAAAGCGAAATTAAAAGTGTCTTCATTGTGGAAGGTGATGCCGCTGAACACGCCGTTTTCATCATAGGAAGAGGTAATGAATTTATCAGCAACCGTTTCCTTATCTGCTTCTTTTTGTGGCGCCTTTGAAGCGATGAACGGTACATCGGGATATTCTTCGCTGAAATGCCCGTCCTGCGGGTTCAGAACCACGGCGTGGAACTCGCAGCCGCCTTCGCTTGCGGCAATCATGCCGTGGGGAATGATACTGTTATAGAAAATGGAATCGCCTTCGTGCAGAACGTCAATATGGTTACCGACCTGCACCCGAAGCGAGCCTTTTACAATTACGTCAAACTCCTGTCCGTTATGGGAACTGAGCTTTATGGGTGCATTCTGCTCTTCCGGAATATACGGAAACTTTACAAGGAAAGGCTCTGCGAGCTTCTCTTTGAACTTAGGCGCCAGGTTGTTGTATTCAACGCCCTGCTTTTTCAGAATTTTAAGACCTTCGCCGCGTCTTGTAATAGCGAAAGAGGTGAGGGTGGTGCTTGTGCCTTCCAGAAGGTCTACAACCTCAACACCGCAGGCCTTGGCGCACTTATAGATGAAGGTAAAGCTGAAATCGGTTTCGCCTTCTTCGAGAACCTTATAGTCCGCAGCCGAAACGCCTGTAAGACGCGCAAGCTCTTCCTGTGAAAAGCCCTTGGCTTCACGAAGGTCCTTGATTCTCCTTGCGACTTCCTTCAAATTGTAATCCATTTTTGTCTCCCTTCTTTTCCAAGACCCGAAAGGGCCGTGATTTGAAACTTGAATAAAACAAAAAGCTCGCCTCAAACACTTTGAGACGAGCATCAACTCGCGGTACCACTCAAATTGCGGAAAAATCCGCCACTTACCGGGTTCAAACAAACCCTTTGCTTTAACGCAGCATTACGGAAGGAGTCTACTCGGCGGCGCCTTTCGGTCCCCCAACTCGGAAGTGATGGGTCATTGGAAAACTTCATCATTGCCTCGCACCACCCGGCAACTCTCTCCAGACTCTGTAATCCGACCGTCTTCGTCACAGTCGTTTGTGATATTCAAATTTGTAATCATTATATGCAATTTGAGGGAATTTGTCAATAGTTTTTTGAAAAAAACTCGAAAAGGGGCAATAAAATTCTTGAAAAGGCTTGACAAAGCCTTGCTTTTGTGCTATAATTTTGAAAAATTGAACGAAACGCAGTGATGCGGAATAGTATGCAGAATACTTTCGCCTTGAGAGAGATGCCGGGCGGTGCGAGGCATCGGGGGAGATTTGCAGAACTCACCGCGGAGCGGCTGCCGTGAACATTTTAGTAGGGGCAGACGGGAACTCCCGTTACAGAGTCAGGATGTGATAGCATCTAAAGTGCATCCGTTTCGGATGAAAAAGAGTGGTACCGCGGAAACAGGCGTTTTCGTCTCTTTGAAAAGTAAGAGATGAAAGCGTTTTTTTGTTAGTAAAATAGGGTAGAAACTGAAAGGAGTTTTGAATATGAAGAAAATTATGGTGTCGGACATTACACTGAAAAAACTTTCCATGGAGCGGGAGGTAGCCCTTTTGTTCCGGGAAAAGACAGCGATTGTCGCGTGTGCAGATGCACTTGGTGCGGATGCTGTGGAGCTGCCCCCCGTTAAAAATCTTCGTGAAGATACGATTGTTTATAAAACAATTGCCCAGAATATCCAAAAGGCAATCCTCGCAATTCCTGTAGGTTTCTCCGAAGAGGAAGTAAAAAATGCATGGGAATGTATCTGTGAAGCAAAAAATCCGCGCCTTCAGATTGAGGTGCCCGTTTCCACAGTGCAGATGGAATATACCTATCATATCAAGGGCGACAAAATGCTTTCTAAAATTGCAGAGCTCATCCGTGCGGCAAAGGCGCTTTGCCGAGACGTGGAATTTGTAGCACTCGATGCCACACGTGCGGACGCCGGTTTCCTGGCAGAAGCCGTTAAGACGGCAGAAGAAGGCGGCGCAACCGTGATAACTGTTTGCGATGATGCGGGCGCATCTCTGCCCTCCGGCATTACGGCTATGGTAGAGGCGGTAAAGAAAGTCACGGCATTGCCCTTGTTTGTCCGTGTTTCCGAGCGCATCCATATGGGTGTTTCCGCGGCACTTGCGGCAGTTTTGGGCGGGGCAGACGGCGTAAAATGCGCGATGGCAGGCAAAGATGCACTTTTAACGGGCGAATTTTCTGATGCCGTTTGTGCTTGTGCTGCCGAAATTGGAGCGGAAACCAATCTGAATAACACAAAAATTCATAAAGATATCAAGGATATGCTTGCAAGCATCCAGCACGAAGCGTATGAGATAGACGGCGCAGTCAGCGAAAAGAAGAAAATTCTTCTCGATGCAGAAAGCACCATTTCGCAGGTGGCGCAGGCTGCCCAGATTCTCGGTTATGATCTTTCTGAGGGGGATGTCGGCAATGTGCACAAGGCATTACTCCAGATCTGCGAGACGAAGGATGCTGTCGGCGCCAAGGAATTTGAAGCGCTGATCGCAAGCACGGCTATGCAGGCACCTTCTACCTATCATCTCGAAAGCTATACAACAAACAGCACCAACCTTGCAAGCTCTATGTCACAGGTCACATTATCTGTGGGCGGGGAGAAGATGTGCGGCGTTGCTACGGGGGATGGCTCTATTGATTCCGCTTTCCGCGCCATTGAACAGTGCATCGGGCATCATTATGAACTGGATGATTTCCAGGTGCAGGCTGTAACAGAAGGCAAAGAAGCACTCGGTTCGGCTGTTGTCCGCCTTCGCAATAACGGAAAACTGTACTCCGGTAACGGGATTTCTACAGACATTGTAGCGGCAAGCATCCGTGCATATATCAACGCGCTCAACAAGATTGTGTTTGAGGAGGCATAAGATGAAAATCGTATTTTCTACTAAAAATGTAAACCGTGCATCCTTTCTTTCGACTTGTCAGTATGCATATGATTACGGTTTTGCAGGCTTTGAAATATATGATGCCATAAAAGAGAGAGGTCAGCATCACGACAGTATTTTACGCCGCGAGCGTATGGCAGATTCCAAAAGAAAACTTGTAAACCGCAGCCTTTCTGTATCTGCACTCCGTATGCCGCACCCGGTTGAAAGTGCGGAAACGACGGCAGAAACAGTTTCAAAGTATGTAGATATGGCGGCAGGGGCAGGAGTTGCCTTCGTAATTGTCCGCGTGGAAAAAGAAACGCCGTTTGCAGCACTTTCGGAAAAGCTCGCGGATGCTATTCGCCGTGCGGAAAAAGCCGATGTCGGGATTTTGTTTGAAACGGTAGGGTGTCTGGCCGATACAGAGAAAGTCGTTGAAATTATCAATTTCTTTTCTTCTGCAGCAATCGGCGCTTCCTGGAACGTGCGCGGCACGTATTTCGGGGCAGGCGAAACGGCAGAAGCTACCATAAAGACACTCGGTGCCTATATCCGCTATGTCCGCCTTGGCGACATCAAAGACGGAAAAACCGTTTTAATCGGGGAAGGCGAGCTTCCGGTCGGGAATTTCCTGAATGCACTTTCTTCCCTCAATTATGAAGGTTTTATCTGCGCCGCCTGGAATGAAGATATTCAGGATGCAGACATTGTACTGACACACTTTGCAAACTACATTTCTTCCCTCAAACGCGAGAAGAAGAGCTTTGACCGCGCTTACTATAACAGAAGCCATACCGGCACGTTTGTCTGGAAGAAGTATGACGTAATTGATGCAACCTTTGCGGATGTGCTGGATACGATGGCGGAAACGTATCCGGACCAGTATGCCTTTAAATATCCCACGCTCGATTATACGAGAACGTATGCGCAGTTCCGCCGTGATGTGGATGAATGTGCCGCAGCACTCATTTCCCTCGGCGTAAAAGCGGGGGACCATGTGGCGGTGTGGGCCACAAATGTGCCTGAGTGGTTTATCACCTTCTGGGCAACGACCAAAATCGGCGCGGTACTCGTAACGGTAAATACCGCCTATAAAATCCACGAAATTGAATATCTCTTAAAGCAGTCCGATACACATACACTCGTTATGATTGAATACTGCAAGGATATTAACTATAAGGAAATTATCGAGGAGCTTTGTCCTGAACTTGAGAATCTTGCGCCGGGCCAGCCGCTTTACTCGAAAAACCTGCCGTTTTTGCGCAATGTTGTAACGGTCGGCTTTTCTATGCCGGGATGCCTTACCTGGGAAGAAATGCTCGCGCGCTCTACGGAAATTCCGAGAGAAGAAGTGCGAAGACGTGCCTCACTCGTAAGACCTGACGATGTCTGCAATATGCAGTACACGTCCGGCACTACGGGCTTCCCGAAGGGTGTTATGCTTACACACCGCAACATTGTAAATAACGGCAAAACAATCGGTGACAGAATGGATTTATCGACGGCGGACCGTATGATGATTCAGGTGCCGATGTTCCATTGCTTCGGCATGGTGCTTTCCATGACGTCGATGATGACACACGGCGGCACACTTTGCCCGATTCCGTACTTCTCGCCAAAATCTTCCCTCGCCTGTGTAAATGACGAGCATATCACGTGCTTCAACGGCGTTCCCACAATGTTTATTGCAATGTTTAATCATCCCGACTTTGCCAAAACCGATTTTTCGCATATGCGAACCGGTATTATGGCGGGCGCAAACTGCCCGGCAGACCTTATGCGCCGCGCTTCTGTTGAGATGAATATGCGCGAAATTATTTCCGTGTACGGGCAGACCGAGGCTTCACCGGGCTGCACGATGGGCGAGGTGAATGAAGACCTTGACCATCGCGTGGAAACGGTTGGAAGTGCTTTCCCGGGCGTGGAATGTAAGATTATTGACCCCGAAACGGGCGACGAACTTCCCGATGGCGAAAGCGGCGAATTTGTGGCACGCGGCTTCAATATTATGAAGGGGTATTACAAAATGCCCGAGGCCACCGCGCAGGCCATAGACGCTGAAGGGTGGCTGCACTCCGGTGACATTTGCTGCAGAACAGAAGATGGATATTATAAGGTAACCGGCCGCCTTAAGGATATGATTATCCGTGGCGGCGAAAACCTCTATCCGCGCGAAATCGAAGAGTTTTATCTCACAAACCCCAAGGTGCGTGACGTGCAGGTTGTCGGTGTGCCGGATGAAAGATACGGGGAAGAGTGCTGCGCTTGGATTATCCTCCATAAGGGAGAGACGGCGGATGAAAACGAAATGAAAGAATTCGGCAACGCTTCCATCGCACGCCATAAGGTACCACGGTATTTCCTCTTCGTAAACGAATTTCCGATGAACGCCGCGGGTAAAATTTTAAAATACAAAATGCGCGACGAATCGGTCAAATTACTCGGTCTAAAATAATAAAAAGGAGCTGCATTTGCAGCTCCTTTTTTGTGTGGGTATCTATTTTCTATTGCCGGATGCTCTCTGGCTGCAAGAGCAAAAATTAAGCATTAAATTAAAAGTGTTTAATTTTGATAAAAACATAAAAGTATTGAAAAAGCTTTTTCTGAGTGGTATAATGACAAATGCAGAATTTATTTCATAAAATTCTTAAGAACTGTTGCTCTTCTGTGCTCTTTCGAGCACTGCGGTAATTGACGGCGTCGCAAAAATCTCCTTGCCGGCAAAGATTTTTGCTCCTGGTAGAATGATTTCTCGGCATCTGAATTGTGCAGGTTCCGGCATTTGTTTTTTGTTATACAGATGGACATAAGCACAAAACCATCGTTTTGCCGGATATGGAAGAGTAGCAGAAGGGCGGGCGGAACAAAAATAGCCTTATGATGCGGGCATATGTTTCTTGTGCGCCGGACTATAAGGAGGGTGCCATGAAAAAATATCTGTTACCGAAAGAAGGAAAGTTTTATAAAGCAAATCTACATTGCCATTCTGATTTATCGGACGGGCATTTTTCACCTGAGGAACTGAAAAACCTGTATAAATCGCACGGCTATTCTGTCCTGGCGTATACAGATCACGATATGTTTCTTCCACACCACGAACTTTCTGACGATTCTTTTGTCGCGCTTGCGGGGTTTGAGGCGGCGTTCAATGAAAACAGTCAGTATCCGGGAAATAAGAGGCTGAAATCCTGCCATATCTGTTGTATTGCGGGTACGCCGGACATAGAGTATCATCCGGCGTGGAATGCAAAATATGCATATGTCGGCAACGCTAAAGAGAACAGACATATGGTTAGATTTGATACGAACGAGCCTTTATTTGAAAGGGAATACACACCGGAATGTATAAGCCGGATGATAAAAATAGCGCGGGAAAAAGGCTTCTTTGTTACCTATAATCACTCCGCATGGTCGATGGAAACCTGTGAACAGTTTACAAACTATGAAAATCTGCACGCGATGGAGATTTTCAATAATGGTGAAGAGTGCGAAGGATACCCGTCCTATTCGATTTGTGCATATGATGCCATGCTCAGAAGCGGGAAACAATTATTTGCGATTGCCGCGGATGACAATCATAATAAGCATCCGCTGGACACTGCAAAATGCGATAGCTTTGGCGGTTGGATTATGATTAAAGCAGAGGCGCTTACATATACTTCGGTCACCGATGCGCTTTTTAAGGGAAATTTCTATGCGAGCTGCGGGCCGGAAATTCACGAATTATACATAGAAGATAACAAGATTTATGTTTTCTGCTCGGAAGCTGCAAGAATCACCATAAATAAGGGCGTTCGTGGAGCAGGGGCGGTTTTGGCGGAGTGTGGCGAGGCTGTTACAGAAGCTGTGTTTGATTTTGAAGAGGATGATGTCTATTTCAGAATCGAAGTTACCGATAAATATGGAAAGACTGCAAACACAAATGCATATTTTTTGTAAAAAGACAAACAGGTAGAAAAGGAGAGGGTTAAATGGAAAAGTACATACCGGTAGTCGTAATCAAAGCACTTAATGAGGTAGACACCATTCTGCCTGCATTAAAGGCAAATGGCATAAACTGTGCCGAAATCACGTTCCGCACAGACTGCGCTGCAGAGGCGATTCGTCTCGCGGCAGAAAAATATCCGGAAATGGAAATTGGCGCCGGAACGGTTATCAATGAAATGCAGTGCAGAGAGGCTATCACGGCAGGTGCACGGTTTATCGTTTCGCCGGGACTTTCTGTAGGGGTGGCGAATGTTTGCAAAGAGAAAAATATTCCTTATTATCCGGGGTGCGTTACGCCGAGTGAAATTATGGAGGCGCTTGCGCTGGGTATCACAACCGTCAAGTTCTTCCCCGCAAATGTATATGGCGGCCTTAAAGCGCTCAAAGCACTCGCGGCGCCGTTCCCGCAAATCCGGTTTATCCCCACAGGCGGCGTGGACAGAGGGAATATTGACGAATTTCTGGCATTTGATAAGGTGGCTGCAATCGGTGGCAGCTTCTTTGTAAAGGAATCACTGGAAGGGATGGAGAAAAATAATGGCTAAAATTGTAACGATGGGCGAAATTATGCTGCGCCTTTCTACGCCCGGATTTGAAAAGTTCATCCAGGCAGAGGCATTTGACGTCTGCTATGGCGGCGGCGAAGCAAACGTAGCGGTGTCGCTGGCAAACTACGGCCACACTGCCGAATTTGTTACAAAGGTGCCCGAAAATCCGATCGGCGAATGTGCCGTGGCGGCTCTTCGTAAGCATGGCGTCGAGACACAGAATGTTGCCAGAGGCGGCGAAAGACTCGGCATCTATTTTCTCGAAACCGGTGCCTCAATGCGCGCATCGAATGTGGTATATGACAGAGCACATTCGTCTATAGCCACCGCAACCGAGGCAGACTTCAATTTTGATGCCATCTTCAAAGGGTGCGACTGGTTCCACTTCACAGGCATCACGCCCGCAATTTCTGATGCTGCCGCCAGCCTTACGGAGGCAGCGCTTAAGGCCGCAAAAGCGCACGGCGTAAAGGTAAGCTGCGACCTGAATTTCAGAAAGAAGCTCTGGACGAGCGAAAAAGCGCAGAAGGTTATGACAAATCTTATGCAGTATGTGGATGTTTGCATCGGGAATGAAGAGGATGCGGAAAAGGTTCTCGGTTTCAGACCCGGGAATACGGATGTAACAAGCGGGGAACTGGAGCTTGCAGGCTACAAGAGTATATTCGAGCAGATGGTCGAGAAGTTTAACTTTGAATATGTAATTTCCTCACTTCGCGTTTCACACTCTGCATCTGATAACGGCTGGTCTGCCTGCATCTATAAAAGGGATACTAAGGAATTTTATCATTCCAGAGAATACAGAATCACACCCATCATCGACAGAGTGGGCGGCGGGGACAGCTTCGCCGGCGGAACCATCTGCGGGTTCCTTGATGGCAAGGACTTCAAGGAAGCTCTTGAATTCGGCGTGGCTGCATCGGCGCTGAAGCATACTATTCCCGGCGATTTTAATCTCGTATCCCGTGCGGATGTGGAAAATCTGGTTCGCGGTGACGGATCAGGAAGAGTGCAGAGATAAAAGATGAAAAAGGAACTGCGGTTGCAGTTCCTTTTTTGTATGTATGCCGGGATTTCTCGCGTGTTCAGAAGCGAAGAGATTCTGTCGAAAATATGCTAAAAATCTTGAAATCAGCGACGTTTTGTGCTATGCTTAAAACTGTACTTACATCAAGATAGGAATATGATAAAGGGAAGGATGTTTTGCAATGAAAATTACGGTATGTATCGGCAGTTCCTGCCATATTAAGGGGTCCCGCTTGGTCGTGGAACGTCTTCAACAGCTAATTGGTGCCAATAAGCTTGAGGATAAGGTGGAACTTGGCGGTACATTTTGTATGGGAAAATGCCAGCAGGGCGTTTGTGTCACTGTAGAGGATGCATTCTATTCCGTAACGCCTGAAACGGCGGATGACTTTTTCAGGAATGAAGTTTTAGCAAAGGTGTGAGAAGAAATGATAATTCAGATTTGTGTAGGCAGCTCCTGCCACCTCAAGGGCGCACCTGAAATTGTGGAGTTACTGACCCGGGCAATCGAGGAGCATTCTCTTGAAAATGAAATTACACTTGCCGGCAGCTTTTGTATCGGCAAATGCAACCGATACGGTGTAACGGTGCAGGTGGAGGATGAAGTGCATATTGGCGTAACCCGTGAGAATTTCAAAGAATTTTTTAATGACAAAGTCCTTGCTGTACTGGAAAAAGAAAGAGGGGAAGCGTAATGCCAAACTGTTTAACGTTAAAAAAATCAAACTGCAAAAACTGCTATAAGTGCATTCGTCACTGTCCTGTTAAGGCGATTCGTTTTTCCGGTAATCAGGCTCATATTATCGGCAACGAATGTATTTTGTGCGGGCAATGCTTCGTTGTTTGTCCGCAGAATGCAAAGCAGATTGTGGATGAAACCGAAAAAGTAAAAGTATTACTGCAGGACGATGCGCCTGTCATCGTAAGTCTTGCGCCGTCTTTTGTTGCAAATTACGAGGGCGTCGGTATATATGCTATGCGGGATGCTCTCAAAAAACTCGGCTTTTATGATGTGGAAGAGACGGCGATCGGTGCAACAATCGTTAAAAAAGAGTATGAGAGAATGCTTCGCGAGGAGGAGCGTGACATCATTATCTCTTCCTGCTGCCATTCCGTGAACCTGCTGATACAGAAAAACTTCCCGGCAGAGCTTGAATATCTGGCGGATGTCGCCTCTCCTATGCAGGCGCATTGCCACGATATAAAAAAGCGCTTTCCGAATGCAAAAACGGTCTTCATCGGGCCTTGTGTTGCCAAAAAAGATGAGGCTGAATATTATGAGGGTATAGTGGATGCCGTCCTCACCTTTGAGGAACTTACCACTTGGCTGAAAGAAGAAGGTATTGAACTTTTGCAGGAGATGGATTCCATAGAAGAGAGCCGCGCAAGATTTTTTCCCACAACAGGCGGCATTCTGAAAACAATGGAGCCGAACATTGCCGGCTATACCTATATGGCGCTTGATGGCGTTGAAAACTGCATAGATGCTTTGAAGGATATAGAAAACGGAAAAATCCATAAGTGCTTTATTGAAATGTCGGCTTGTGCCGGAAGCTGTATCGGTGGTCCGGTTATGGAAAAATATCACCGCAGTGCACCGGTTAAGGATTTTATCACCATTGTAAATTATGCAGGAAGCAGAGATTTTTCTGTAACACAGCCGGACGCCTTGGAACTGAAAAAACAGTTTTCGTATATCGAACACAGATTGCAGATGCCGTCGGAAACGGAAATCTGTAACGTGCTTCGCCAGATGGGTAAATTTAAGCTTTCCGATGAACTGAACTGCGGTTCCTGCGGCTACAATACCTGCCGCGAAAAGGCGATTGCCATCTGTCAGGGGAAGGCGGAAATTTCTATGTGCCTTCCGTTCCTTAAGGATAAAGCAGAAAGCTTTTCTGACACAATCGTTAAGAATACCCCGAACGGACTCATCGTTCTGAATGAAGAACTGGAAGTACAACAGATCAATGAGGCTGCAAGAAAGATTATGAATATCCGCTCGAGCGCAGATGTACTCGGTGATCAGGTGGTTCGTATTATGGACCCGAGCGATTTCGTCGCGGTGAAAAATACGGGGCGTGATATTAAGAACAAAAAAGTATATCTGGCTGAATATAAGCGCTATATAGAACAAACGGTTTTATATGATCAGGATTCGCATCTCCTCATTGGCATTATGCGTGACATTACCGATGCGCAGAATGAACGGGAAAAGAAGGAAAGCATCAGCCGCAAGACTGTGGAGGTCGCGGATAAGGTTGTGGATAAGCAGATGCGCATTGTTCAGGAAATCGCATCCCTTCTTGGCGAAACGGCCGCAGAAACCAAAATTGCGCTTGCAAAGTTAAAGGAGTCGATACAGGATGAATGATTTGTGTGCAGATATCGGCTGGAAAAGCATTAACCATTACGGAGAACAGCTTTGCGGTGACCATGTGGAAATCGTAGAGCAAAATGAAAATTCAACGGTTATCGTTCTGGCAGATGGGTTGGGAAGCGGTGTTAAAGCGAGCATTCTGTCCACACTTACGTCTAAAATCATTTCCACTATGATGGCGTCAGGGCTGCCGATTGAGGAATGTGTGTCGACAATTGCGGCAACCCTTCCTGTTTGCTCGGTGCGCGGCGTTGCCTACTCGACTTTTACCATTCTGCATTTTCTGAATAACGAAATCGCCGAAATTATTCAGTATGATAATCCGCAGGCCATAGTTCTTCGCGATAATGAAAACTATGTGTATCCGAAAACCGAAATGAATATCGACGGTAAGAAGATTTATAAATCTACAATCCGTTTGCAGGAAGGCGATATTTTTATTGCGATGAGTGACGGTTGCCCGCACGCCGGCATTGGCAGAGCCTTTAACTTCGGCTGGAAGCGGGAAGATATCATTGCATTTATGGAAGCTATGGCGTCGACCGGTCTTACTGCCAAGAATTTAGCCACGCTTTTAGTGGATGAGGTAGATAAGCTTTACGGAAAACAACCGGGCGACGATGCGACGGCCTGCATCGTCAAAATCAGAAAGCGAGAGCCGATGAATCTTCTCTTTGGCCCGCCGTCCAACCGAGATGACTGTGACAGGATGATGTCTCTCTTCTTCTCGAAAGAGGGTAAGCATATCATCTGCGGCGGCACAACCTCTTCCATCGCGGCGAAATACCTTAATAAACCGCTTGAAGCCACCTTGCGTTTTGAAAAGTCGGATGTTCCGCCGATCGCAAAGCTCGAAGGGGTTGATCTTGTGACAGAGGGCGTAATTACTGTCAACAAGGTTTTGGAATATGCCAGGGACTATCTGGGAGAGAATGCATTGTACGAGCACTGGAATTTCAAGCGCGATGGTGCCTCCCTGATTTGTCAGCTGCTATTTGAAGAAGCAACCGACATAAATTTCTATGTGGGCCGTGCGATAAATCCGGCGCATCAGAACCCGGATCTGCCGATTAATTTCAGCATCAAAATGAATCTGGTGGAAGAAATATCAAAATGTCTTAAAATGATGGGCAAAAGAATCAAAGTAAGTTATTTTTAAGAAGAATTGAGGGGTAGAGTATGAAAAATAAAGTTACTGTAATAGGTGCCGGCGGTGTAGGAGCTACAACCGCATATGCTTTGCTTGCGCGAAACGCCGCTTCGGAAGTCGTTTTGATAGATATCAACACCGAAAAAGCGCTTGGGGAAGCGCTGGATATTAAGCAGGCCACACCTTTTCTTGAAAACTGCGATATTTATGCAGGGGATTACCGTGATGCCGAAGGCTCGGATTTTGTTATTATTGCGGGCGGTATCGGCAGAAAACCGGGACAAACCCGTCTGGAGCTTGTAAAAACCAATGTGGAAATTATAAAAAGCATTGCGGGTGAAATTGTGAAATATGCGCCGAATGCATTGTACATTATCGTATCAAATCCCGTGGATGTACTTACTTATGCATTTCTGAAAGTTACAGGCCTTCCGAAAAATCAGGTGATGGGCACCGGCACAACCCTCGATACCATACGGCTTCGTACGCGCCTTGCTGAGGTGTATGGCGTAAATAAGAAGCAGGTGCATGCTAATGTGCTGGGAGAACATGGCGACAGTTCCTTCGTGGCGTGGTCTGCCGCTAATATTGCAGGCGTTCCGCTCTCGGAATATGAGGACGCCGTTGCATCGAAATATATGCTTACCACACAGTACACACACGAAGATGTTGAAAACTATGTCAAGAAATCGGGCGGAAAAATTATCGCCAGAAAAGGTTGCACGGTTTTTGGCGTGGCGACTGCCGCAACGAATATAGTACACACAGTAAGCGGGAGTGCCGGAAGCCTTATGACAGTTTCTACTTTGCACGAAGGGGAGTATGGCATCGAAGATGTTTGCCTGAGCTCGCTTTCCCTCGTGGACAATACCGGCGTGAAATCCATTATCACCCAGAAACTTTCGGAAGAAGAAATGCAGAAACTGTACCATTCGGCTTCGGTGCTGAAGGAAACCATTAAAAGTGCAGGCCTGTAAGGAGCTAAAGAATGAGAAAATTTGATACAAAAGTTCAATATTTGAAATACAAGGTGCTGCGGGAGGTTGCGAAACTTGCGTGGGACGATAAGCTTTTGGAAAATGTATTGGAAATACCCAAAACAATCGTTCCGGGAAAAACATCCACAATGCGCTGCTGCGTTTATAAGGAGAGGGCAATTCTTTCTGAGCGCGTAAAAATTGCGATGGGCGGCGAAAAGGAAAACCACAATGTAATTGAGGTTATTGATATTGCCTGTGATGAATGTCCGGCAGCGGGGTATGAAGTAACCGATTCCTGCCGTGGATGTCTTGCGCACAGATGTGAGGATGTTTGTAAAAAGGGCGCAATTTCTTTTGATCAGAATCACGTGGCCCATATTGATAAGACCAAGTGCGTGGAGTGTGGTCAGTGCGCGAAGGTGTGCCCGTATTCTGCCATTGTAAACCGCAAACGGCCTTGCCAGAATGCCTGCAAAATCAAAGCGATTTCTATCAATGAGGATAATGCCGCAACGATTGACGACAGTAAATGTACGGCTTGCGGTGCATGCGTATATCAGTGCCCGTTCGGCGCAATTACGGACAAGTCCTATATACTGGACGCGGTTGACATCATAAAGAAAAGCGACAATAATAAAAAATATAAGGTGTATGCTGTGGTAGCCCCCTCCATTTCGAGCCAGTTTACCTATGCAAAGCTCGGGCAGGTAATACGCGGCCTGAAGGAACTTGGCTTCTTCACGGTTGTCGAAGCGGCACTCGGCGCCGATATGGTCGCGCAGGCAGAAGCGAGGGAACTGAGTGAAAAAGGGTTTTTGACAAGCTCTTGTTGCCCTGCATTCGTAGCCTATATAAAATCCGCTTTTCCGGATTTGGTGCAGTATATTTCGCACAATCCCTCGCCGATGGCGGCACTTGCGAAATATATCAAGGACACAGATCCGACTTCCAAGGTCGTATTTATCGGGCCCTGTACTGCAAAGAAAGCCGAGGCACAGCGCGAGGAAGTAAGGCCTTATGTGGATGCTGTTCTTACATTTGAGGAGCTGCAGGCTCTGTATGACAGTAAAGATATTGACATTACAACGCTTGATGAAGATGTTCTGGATAACGCTTCGTATTTCGGCAGAATTTTTGCGCGGTCCGGCGGGCTTACCGATGCGGTTTCGCAGGCGCTCAAAGAACAGAATATTCATTTTGAATTAAAAGCAGTACCGTGCGATGGAATAGAGGCATGTAAAATGGCCCTTCTCAAGAAAAACAAAAATGTCCTGGATGCCAATTTTATTGAAGGTATGGCTTGCGTCGGCGGTTGCATCGGTGGTGCAGGATGCCTGACACACGGAGAAAAGAATAAGGCAGAAGTCGACAAATATGGCAGAGAGGCTTTTGAAAAAACGATTTCGGATGCTGTCTCTGTGCTCAAATAATAAATGCGGATAAAACAAAAACCTCAGAAACTTTTCAGTTTCTGAGGTTTTTTACTGGTCGGGATAACAGGATTTGAACCTGCGGCCTCTTCGTCCCGAACACGCTCTAAAGCTTGATATATAGCGGTTTTTGCCTTTTTTAGCCCTTTTTGCTACATTCAACATACTCTTTGGACATCTTATCTCCACTGTTTCCGCCTGTTACATTTCTAACTGTGGGATAACATGTGGTCAAAAAAGTTCTTCCGTAATAGGACTAAAATAAAACCTTTGCGGAAGAGTTTTTTTAATTATCATATCAAAATTTATTATACATTAACCAAAGAAAATTGCACTGTTAAAACCATTATAAAAATTCCTTACATCAATTGTAAACTGAAATGCAATATAACGAAAATCAAGCGAAGTCTTGATTTTTTTGTCGAATAGGTGTATAATTAATACATAAATTTTCGGAGGCTTATGCTATGGTAACATATCAAAGACTATGGGAAACATTGAAGAA
>JAZSIR010000022.1:0-100497 GCA_045533905.1 Clostridia bacterium | reverse complement strand
GGGAATAGGAAAAACAAGGAAACTGAGCGGAGGGTTTTGCCAGTAAAGCAAAACCGGAGCGAGTGGACTTTGTTTTGACGACGTACAGCGTCGGGTGGAGTTTTCGCGTTCTGCCTCTTTTTTTCCTATTCCCCAAAAGGGACTGTAAAAAAACCAAGTTTTTTTACAGTCCCTTTCTTTTTTGCTATTATTTACCGATAGATAAAATCTTGAACTGCAGCCTAGCCCCGGAAGGCACAACGGCCTCTACCGTGTCGCCCACCTTGGCGCCGAGAAGTGCACGGCCTACGGGCGATTCGTCGGAAATACGGTCGCGCGAGGGGTCGGCCTCGGTCGAGCCGACGATGGTGTATTCCACCTCTTCGTCAAACTCCACGTCTAAAACGCGGACCTTTGCGCCCATATTTACAACGGTAGTGTCAATATTGTCCTCATCAATGAGCTTGATGTTTTTGAGCTTTTCCTCGAGCTCCACAATGCGGTTTTCCACCTGTGCCTGCTCGTTCTTTGCTTCGTCATATTCGCTGTTTTCCGAAAGGTCCCCATACGCTCTTGCCTGCTTGATTTTTTCCGCAACCTCGTGGCGGCGAACAGTTTTTAAGTTTTCGAGTTCTTCTTCGAGCTGACGAAGGCCGTCGGCCGTCAGAAATGTGACTTTAGCCATGAAAAATTCCACTCCTACTTTTTATATTCCGGAAGTTTATTATTTGATTATAGCACACTTGTATTCCATTGTCAAGCATTTATTGTTTTTACACAAAATTTTTATTAAAACGACAGCATTTTTATAATTTTTTACAAAAAACATCCACATCCGCGTACGGAATGTCGAAAAAAGAGAGAAGCGCGGCTATGGTGCGGGCGGAAGTGCCGGTGTGGGGCGTCAGGCTCCGGAGCGTGGGCGGCGGCAGGAAGGAAAGTGTGCGGTCGGGCTGTGTCAGATCCAGCCCCGCGCCGCCGCGGCTGCCCGGAAGATACACGGAAAGGGCGCCCTCCGCGGTGTGCGGCGCGGCGACAATCGGCACCACCATCCCCGTTTCCGCTTCCAGAAAATCGGCAAGCGGGGAAAGCGACGCATCCCCTAAAAGCTCTAAAAAGCGAACCTTCCGCGCCGCCCGCAGAACCGTTTCGGGCAGATACCCTTCGCCCGGCGCAAGGGATAAAAGCGTAATGTCCTCGGGTAAAAGCCGGTCCCACACCGTATGTACAAGCCGCGCCGCATCGCCCGCAGGTATGGGCAGGGAGAGCTGTTCGGAAAAGGCGGTATCAAAGGTGTAGGCGCCCCGCGCCTCGCGAAGAAGGCGGCGGCGCGCACGCCGCGCGCCGAGAAAGCCGCGCCGGATGCGGTAGTGGAGAAAAACAGCCTCGCCGTGCCCAATGGGGATGGATTTTGTAAAGTCTGCCGTGTCGGGGATGAAAATTGCGAGCTTCATACTGCCTCCTATTTATGCCGCATCTTCGGCGGCTTTACGTGAAAATTCTGAAAGGCCGTGCGCGCCTTCGTCCCCATTTTTGCCGCTTTTCGGAGTCTTTTCCGGCGGCACAGAAATTCGAAGAAGGCTTCCACTTCGCAGAGGCAGGCCGAGATGCGGCGCATCACGGCACCAACAGGCGTGAGCCGGGCAGAAGCGGAGCATTTTCGTCAAGCCCGTTCGCCGCGGCGATTTTTTCGCCGGGAACGCCGTAGCGCTTGCCGAGCGACCAGAGCGTATCGCCCTCCCGCGGAAAGGCAATGACCACCGAGGGGCGCGCCGCATCGTCGCTTTCCGAAACGGTTATGCCGGAAAGGAGCACGGCTGTTTTTTCTGCCGTGGCCGTAAGGTCGAGAAGAAGGTTTATGCGCACCTCCACACTGCCCGAGTCGGGCAACGTGTAGGAAGAGGAGGCGGCGCGCACACGGGCCGCGATGTCGGCGTTTTGGGGCGCCTCCGTCGCAAGCTTTACGGAGAAGGGGATGCGGTCAGAGAAGGTAGAGAGCGTATCCCCGTCGGAAAAATATAGGATGCGCGCGGCGATTTCCCCTTCGATTTCGGCCGTGTGCCCGTCGAGCGAAACGGAAGTCACACTCGGCACACAGGAGAGTGCGCACACGGCGTACACGGGCGGATACTCGGCCGGAAGTGCGAGCGTTTTCCGCACCGTGAGGCTTTCGGGGCGCGACGGGAAGGTTTCGCGCAATGTGACCTCGCTTTTTTCGAGCGCCACGCGATATCCCGGGCAGTAGCAGTCCACAGGAATCCTGAATGTTTCTTTCCCGCGGGTTTCGGCGCGCATTTCCATCGTGACTTCGGCGCCAAAGCGGCGGCCGTCGTCCGTGTCATTTTCAAAATAAATATCTAAAAGACTATAGTCGAGCGTATAGTCCATCCCTTCCTCTGCCTCGGGAAGATCTAAAATTTCCGTAAACGGAAGCGAATGGAACATCGCTGACGGTGCGAGTGAAGGCGTGTCGCCCACGTAAAGCGTCATCAGCCGCACGGTGCCTTTCACAATCATTTTCCCTGTTACAAGCCGCACATCTTCCTCCAAAACGGTGGCCTCCGTTTTGAGGACCGAACGGATGGGCGGATTTTCGGGCGGCACCTCCTCGGCGGCGGAAACGGTGGTCACAAATGTGCCGCACCCGCCCGTCCGCTCTGCCGTAAGGCTTTCATAGAGAATCTCTGTGGGCACATCGCCCGTGATATCGGTCGGCACCTCCACCTCGCACGGCTTTGTGAGCCGGAGGGCGAGGGAAACGGTGCCCTTTACCGCGAGTTTTCTGGAATTCAATAAAATCCCGTGTGCGGCCGTGACCTCAGCCGCGCAGGTGAGCGCCGCGTCGGACGCGGACGGGGAGGCGAGCACATCGCGAAACGGCACCTCTGCCGAGAGAGACTCCATCATCGCCTCGCCCCCTTCGGGCGCATACAAAATGCAAAAACGCGCCGTGCCGCTTATATGGATTCTGTCCCCTTCTGCCCGCGCCTCTGCAATGCGGGCAAGCGCCGAAACATCTAAAATGGAGCCGATATCGGGAAGAGCATCGGGCACGATGGTGTCGCTCTCCAAAGGAACCTCCGCCGCGATATTTCCAAGCACCTCGCGCGATAACAGCGCCTCTTTCTGTATCATAATTTCCATAGAGAGACCTCCTCTTTTTTTGTCCATATATATGCACGCCGCCCGCGAAATATGTAAAAAATAACACTTTCTCGAATGTTAACCAAAAGATAATCGGCCGTAACATATCTGTAATATGATGGGTGTATAATAAGAACGTAACAAGATAGGAAGGGTTTGCCCCTTTGTAATATTGGAAGGATTTGCGCTATGAAAAAGAAAGTATTTCTGAGCCTTCTTTGCGCTGTGCTTCTCACCTTGGGGATGGTGGCACAGGCGGCGCCGGAAACTGTCGCGGCAGGCGATGGCGGCACGGCAAGCGGGCTTATGGTTGTGAAAAAGCCGGAAACCTCGGTTTCCTCCACTACGAAGAAAAAGTATACGCTCTCGGCCGTTGTGCTTCCGGGGGCAGAGGTATCTCTTTACAGTTATGATGCGGCCGCAGGCGTATTCCGTCTCAAAAGAGATGCGTTCGGCGCCGCACTTTCCCGTACTGTAAATGCCGGCGGCATTTACCTGCAGGAAATTGACCTTGCCAAGGAAACGAATGCACTGCTTCTCCGTGCCGAGCACGGCGAGGGCAATTATCAGCACGTGCGTCTCGATATCACGCTTTTAGATCAGTCACTTCTGGACAGTATCCGCGGCTTTGCCGCGAACTTCCGTTCGCTTTTCGGCGGCTGGTAAAAAATAGAGGAATGGATAGAGAAGGCCGCGTGCCTTCTCTTTTGGAATTAAAATGAGAAAAGAAAAGATTAAAACTGGAATCCTTCTTTTGTTAATACTGAGCGCGGTGGCGCTCGCGATGAGTGTGTGGTTTGGACGCGGCATCTGGCCGCGCGGGTATGATTTTTTTGCAAATCTGCCGAACCGCGCCTTTTTTTCGCAAATTTTCCGGAAAGAGCAGCCCTATATAAGCCCGATGGAGAACCTCGCAAAGCCCCGCCTTTTCGTTGTTACAAACGGCGGCGACCGCGCCGTCTACTATAACAGCGATGCTTCCTACGCGCCGTACTACGAGGCGATAAGCGCCTTTTTCAAGGAGACGCTTTCAAACGAAGCGGCCGTCTTTATGTCCACCGCGGTGGATGAAGAGGAATGGTACGACGTTTTGCGAAACGACGAGATTCTCGACACCAAGTCCATCTACATTTCCTATTCCACCGAGTTTTCGCCCCGACTTTTCGCGCAGGTCATCGGCACGGAGCATACGTGGCTCGAAAAGCACACAGAGGCCCTCTCCGAATTTATTCTCGCGCCGATCGGAAGCGCAGGCGAGGATGTCCTTTTATATGTCCGCGATACGGGCGGCGCCATCTCCAAATTCTATATCAACTATGCCGCGAAGGGCGATTTGTACACGCTCATCTCCGGTATGACAGAGGACTTCGGTTATTCCTACGCGTTTGAGCTCAATCTCCACGACAGCCAGGTCGGTATCGGCGGGGGCGTGGAGCAGAACGTGGTTATGGACCCCCTCATCCTCATTTCGCCGCGCAGCACCGAAAGCGTGCCCGTGGAAGGCACGAATCCGCTTTCCGGCGCGCGGGATACAGCGGCGCTTCTGTCCGTTTTCGGCTACCGCGAGCACGGCGTGAACCGCCACACGGGCGCCGACGGCACAGAGCATTTCGTGGAAAACTACAGCTCCATCCATATCTCTCCGGGCGGTCTTTTGGAATACTTTGCCGTGGATGCGGAAAAAGGCGTAAATATTCTGCCTTATTCGGAAGGCAGCGGCACGGTGTACGATGCCTTAAACGGCGCCGTAGGCTTTGCTGCACGCGTATGGCAGTCGCTCGTGCCGGACAGGCCCTTCGACGCCCTCGTTTCCTCCGACCTTGTCGAGAGCGAGGCAGGCGAATACCTTTTCACGCTTGACTATTATTATGAAGGCACACCCATCATCGTGCGAGAGGGCGACCTTCGCCACGCCGCGGAAATCCGCGTGAAGAATGGCAAAATTGTGGAATATCGCCACATTCTCCGCCGCTTTGCGCCGCGCGGGGAAAAGACGGAGAATATCACGATGCTCGAGGCGATCGACGGGCTCTACGCCCGCCTTTCCAAGGAAAAAAGCCAGATCCGAATTCAGGATTTATATCTCGTTTATCTCGAAAATGAAGGTGACGGCACGCTTCGGCCCATCTGGTGCACGAAGGTGGAAGGCAGAGAAAACCCCTTGTATTATTTCGGATAAAACGGAAGAACTTGTGCCTTGCTTTTCAATAAAACTCCCTTTACAATAAAGTAAAAGGGGGAATTACGAATGAAAAAGCTTTTTCTTGCGCTCGAAGGGCTTTCGGGCCTGCCGCGGCGCGTAATGTTCTGGGGCATCATCCCCGCCATATTTTTGCTTGTTGCCGCCACGCTTCTTCTAGGGGAAAGCGGCTCATATGCGGCGGCGGTTCTTTCTTCGCAGATGTGCAAAACGGGTATCACGCTTTTTTCGGAAGGCTTTGTGCTCGGTCTTTTTCTCGATATTCTTTTGCGGAAGGCATAGGAGGCGCCTATGGAAAAAATCAACGCTTGTCTTGCGGCGATACGTGAAAAAACGGATTTTGTGCCGCGCGTCGCGGTCGTGCTCGGCTCAGGCCTTGGGGACGCGGCAGAAAAACTCACAAAAGCCGTTTGTATTCCGTACAAGGAGCTGCCCGGGTTCCCCGCTTCAACCGTTTCGGGACATAGAGGGCAGTTTGTTTGCGGGTATATAGGGGATGTGCCCACCGTTTTTATGCAGGGGCGTGTCCATTATTATGAAGGGTATCCGATGGAGGATGTGGTGCTCGGCGTGCGCATTATGTGCGCCCTTGGTGCGAAAACGCTTCTTCTCTCGAACGCCGCAGGCGGCATAAACCCCGCGTTTCCTGCCGGCACCCTTATGATGATTGCCGACCATATCGCATCCTTTGTGCCCTCACCGCTTCGCGGCCGGAACAAAGAGACGCTTGGCCCGCGCTTTCCCGATATGAGCGCGGTATATACGCCGCGCGTGCAGAAGGTTCTCGCCGCGTGCGCCGCGGACCTTTCCATCCCGCTTGCCTCGGGCGTGTACCTGCAGGTAGGGGGGCCGCAGTATGAAACGCCTGCGGAAATCCGCGCATTTCGTGCACTGGGAGCTGACGCCGTCGGGATGAGTACGGCCGTCGAGGCCATTGCTGCGCGGCATATGGGTATGGAAGTCGGCGGCATCAGCTGCATCGTCAACGCTGCGGCGGGGATGACGGAAAATCCCCTCTCGCACGAAGAGGTAAAGACAGAGGCGGCCAAGATGAGCGAAAAATTCAGCCTCCTTCTTACGGAGGCCATAAAACGCCTTGGGGGAGACGAAGTATGAAGGAAGTAACGATTTATACGGACGGCGCCTGCAGCGGCAATCCCGGTCCCGGGGGCTTTGGTGCCATTTTGGCCTATGGCGGAAGAGAAAAGGAGCTTTCCGAAGGCTACCGCAAAACCACGAATAACCGGATGGAGCTTCTCGGCGTCATTCGCGCGCTCGAAGCACTTCGGGAGCCCTGCCGCGTGGATCTCTACAGCGATTCGAAGTACGTGGTGGAAGCGATTGAGAAGGGCTGGGCGGTCACCTGGCAGAAAAACGGGTGGAAACGAAAAAGCGGCCCCGCGCAAAATCCCGACCTCTGGGCGCGCCTTCTCGCGCTTTTTGAAATGCACGCCGTCACCTGCCACTGGGTAAAGGGCCACGCCGAAAACGAAAAGAATAATCGGTGCGATGCGCTTGCTACCGCGGCGTATGCAAAAAACAACCTTTTAATAGACGAAGAATATGAAAAAATGCAAGCATAAAACAAAGGGACTCTCCATATTGGAGAGTCCCCACTTGTCTGAACGTACTTTTATTGCAGCGCGTAAACTACCTTTTCGCACTTGCTCTAACGGGCGCTTTACGGAGCGTGCCGCCGATCGGAAAGGCGGTAAAAGCCTTTGGCTTTTAGCGGAGCGCGCCCTGCGGGGGTTGTAGGGGTGTCGCATAACACCCCTGCAAAAAGAAGGTTTTAACAGAAAGGCTTCGTCTTCCTGTAGTTTGCGCCCGCTTTAAGGCACAAAACAGCAGGGACGCTCTTTTAGAGCGTCCCTGCCCGTATGAACCTTCTTTTTTACATCCCTAGATAGCCGGCACGGGCAAAGGCCGTGCAGAATCGAAGACCTCCGATACAGGGAACAAATCCTCGAGCAGTTCGGGGTTATGGTACATGCGGTAGCCGTCGAGATTGCGGCGGCCCTGGCGGAGGTAGTTTTCGCCCACCTGCACCCAGTAGGTATGCGCGTCCACATTGCAGAAATAGCGGAAGCCCATATCGTAAAGAATTTGGAACTTTTCATTTTCTGCCGTGTAGCTTTCAATGCCGGCGATATCCTCGCCGTGGGCGTAGATAATCACATCACATTCGCCGAGAATCGGCTCCACTTCGTCTTCCCACTTCTGCGCGTCGGTGCGGAGCGTTTCGGTTTCAATCGAGCCGTAGAGGCGGTGCCCCCAGCTGTGGCTTGCAAACACCCAGCCAAGCTCGCGCATCCGGTCGGCCACGGCCTTCGCTTTTTCAATTTCGGCCGGGTCGAACCCTTCACCAGAGGGGCAGGTGCGATAGCCTAAAACGCCGTCATACCCCGTGATGGCAAGTGTGGCGCGGGCGCCGCGGTAGGAAAAATCAGGGTGCTCTTTTATAAAGTCTTCGAGAATCGGCACAAGGTCATACGCGCCGCGAGAGACAGAGCCGTCCTCTTCGATATATTCGTTTGTCGGATAGCCGTCCTCGCCGATGACAAGGCGGGTGGCAAAGCCGTCCCCCGTCATATACGTATAGTAGCTTACATCGTCCTGACTCATCACAAGCGGCTTCTTGCCGGGCGGGAGAAGGATTTCGCACGGCGTCATCCGCATTTCTCCGTTTTCGTCCGCCTGCATCTTCGCCATATCGTCCATATTCACAAGCACATACCCGCGCTCGTGCATAATGCGGAGCATTTCGCGAAATTCCGATATGGTCGTCATATACTGGTTATACCCGTTTTCCTTATAATCCCCGTCAAACGCCTTGGAAGTATCGGCAATCAGGGTGTGGAAGAACACGTGTGTCACCTCGTGGATATTGGCGGGCACAAGGGATGCCTTTGTACTCTCGATTTCCGAAAGAAGCGCGGAAAGCTTCTCGTTTTCGGCGTATTTTGCAAAGCCCGTGATTTCCGTGATGGCTTCGTCATAAAAATACCCTTCGGAAAGATATGCGGCGCGCGCGTAAATTTCTTCCGCACTGCCCGGCCGGGAGGCGCGATTTATCATGCCGCGCACAAGAGAGAAAATACCAAAGGCGAGAAGCGCTGTAAGAAGCAACACAGTCCCATACAAAGCGATATTCGAAAGAATTTTCCGGCGTTTGATTTGTTTCATCCGTTCATCCGAAATTGGCATCGTAATCCCTCCCTTTCTATCTACATATTGTAGCATACTTCGCACTATATGTCAAGGGATGCGGTTTTTTCTTGACAGACGCCCCCGTCACTGGTATACTGAATATAAGAACAAAAGGAGGCCGCAAAGACCTTTTGCGGCGGAAAGGAACGACTTATGAAGAAGCTTCTTACGATTTTCCTTGCAGGCATCCTTGTGCTCTCGGGCTGCGGAAAGACGGAGGCCCCCACGGGCGCTACCGGAAAAGAGCCGGCCGAAACGCCCAAAGCCGTGAGCGAATTTTATTCGGCATATGCCTCTGCCACAAAACGCCCTGTGGCCGTTATGGTGGATAATGACAATTCCGGCGCTTGGCCGCACGCCGGCCTTACCGACGCCTATCTCATTTACGAGGTACCCGTGGAAGGCGGCGCCACACGCCTTATGGCCTTTTTCAATGAAAAGGATACGGCCAAAATCGGCCCCGTGCGCTCTTCCCGCCATTACTTTTTAGATTATGTGCTCGAGCACGATGCCGTTTACACACATTACGGCTACAGCCCCCGCGCGCAGGCGGATATCCCCGCCCTCGGCATCCAGAACATAAACGGCGTTCTGGGTACGGATGGCGGCATTTTCTGGCGTGAGGGAAGCGGCTGGCATACGGCGTTCACCTCGATGGAAAACATAAACGGGCTCGCCGAAAAGAAGGGCTACCGCACCGACAGAACCACGGCGCCCCTCGCCTTCGCGCCCGAGGATGCACCCCTTGCGGAAGGTACGAGTGCGGTCAATGTAAAAATTCCCTATGCAGGCTTTTATTCCTCTTCCTTCTCCTATAACGAGGAGGCAGGCACATATAAAAAGTTTATGAACGGCGCCCCGCACATCGTGCAGGAGCCGCCCTCGATTGCCGCGAAAAATATCATCATTATGCAGATGCAGACCGCGCTTTTGGGCGACGGGTCCGACCGCATTGATGTAAAAACCGTAGGCAGCGGCGAAGGCTACTATATCACGATGGGCCGCGCCGTACCGATTACGTGGGAAAAGCCCTCCCGCGGCGGCAAAACTGTATGGAAAACGGCCGATGGCGAAGAAGTGCTCTTAAATCCGGGGCAGACCTGGGTAATGCTTTTGCCGAGCGGCGTGAAACCGATTATAGAATAATATGCAGAAAAATGATGTTTTAACCGTTCGGATTCTCTCGCAGGGCGCAGGCGGGGAAGGCGTGGCAAAGCCCGAGGGCTTTCCGCTTTTCATCCCCGGCGCCATAGAGGGCGAGGAATGTCTTGTAAAAATTGTGAAGCTGCAAAAGTCGCACGGCTTCGGTAAGCTGTTAGAGGTTATAACCCCCTCGCCAAACCGCACCGCGCCGCCGTGCCCCGTGTACGAAAAGTGCGGCGGGTGCAGTCTTATGCATATGGATGCCGCGCTCCAGTCGCGCACGTGGCGTGCGATATGCGAAAACACGTTCCGCCACGTAGGCGGGCTTTCGCTTCGTGTGCACGACGTGGAAGAAGACGGGAGATCCCTTCGGTACAGAAATAAAATTCAGATGCCTGTCGCGATGACGGAAGCGGGCATCGCGGCCGGCTTTTTTGCGCCGCGGTCGCACCGCATTGCGCCCTGCACAGATTGCCTTTTGCAGTCCGAAAAAACGGCGCGGATTATCCGCGGCGTTCTCGCGTGGATGGAGGAAAATGCCGTCTCGCCGTATGATGAGGAGAAGCACCGCGGCACGGTGCGCCACATCTTTGTCCGCGAAGGAGACGGGGAGGAATGTATGGTCTCCCTCATCACGCGCTCGCGCACAATTCCTGCGCAGGAGGCTCTTTCCGAAAAGCTGCGCGCGCTTGGCGTTACCACGCTTTTGCAGAATATAAATCCCGCGCGGACCAATGTGATTTTAGGCAAAGAAACGCGGATTCTTTTCGGCACGGGAAAGGTGAACATCACGCTTTCCGGCATTACCTATTCCGTCTCGCACCATTCGTTCTTTCAGGTCAACGCCCCTATGGCAGAAAAGCTGTATGCAAAAGGACTTGCGCTTCTCGGCGATATTTCCGACAAAACGGTGTTTGACCTCTACTGCGGCATCGGCTCCATCTCGCTCTTTTTGGCACGCCGTGCAAAGCGCGTAATCGGCGTGGAAATCGTGCCCGAGGCGGTGCGCGACGCTGTGGAAAATGCGAAGAGAAACGGCTTCGAAAACGCCTTTTTCTATGCAGGCGATGCGCTTGAGGTTACCCGGAAACTGATAGAGGACGGCGAGCACGCCGACATTGCCGTCGTGGATCCCCCAAGAAAGGGATGCGATGCGGCGCTTTTACAAACGCTTCTTTCTATGCACCCCGAAAAAATCCTCTACATCTCCTGTAACCCCGCCACCCTCGCGCGCGACGCCGCCTTCCTTTGCGAAAACGGCTACACGTTTAGCGAGGTTTTCCCCTTTGCGCTTTTTCCGCAGACGCATCATGTGGAGTGCTGTGTGCTACTATGTCGATAGAAAGGAAAATATTATATGCAAGAAACAAAATACATATCAAAAGAGTACACGAACTGTTTGCGAGGAATTTTTTCCATATTAGTGGTAATTCATCATTTGTATCAGTATAGCGGATTGTTCAGAGGAATGTATATTGGAGTATTCCTTCAGTTGCTGGGATTTATTTCCGTTGCTATGTTTTTCTTTTTTTCTGGGTATGGCTTGATGCTTTCCAGCCAAAGGAAAAACTATATAGATGGATTTTTTATTAAAAGGTTTTTACCGCTATATTCTTTTTATGTTTTACTTATAGTTTTATATAGCTTATGGACATTATTGTTAGAAAGAAGTTTCTCCCCTAAGCTTTTTATACAATCGTTTTTATTTGGAGGAACAATAGTTACAAATGGTTGGTATTTACAAACTACATTTGTCGTATACTTGCTCTATTTAGTTATATTCAAAAAATTTAAGTCTCAGAAAATACAAATATTTTCATTTGGTATTTGTGTTTGTGCTTACTGCATTCTTTGTCATTTAATGGGTCTGGGGATAAATTGGTATCAAACTGTTCCTTGTATGGTTTTAGGTATGATATACTACTGCAAAAAGGACTATATTGATGTACAATTAAAAAAACATGCTTGGGTACTATTTATTTTAAGTGGTATATTGTTTGCTGCTTGCTTTGTACTTTCTGCCAAGAGTGGGATTCCGGTAATATTTAATGTATTATACGCATTACTTTTTGTTTGTTCTATGATTTCATTATCGTATATTTTAGCTAACACATCTTTAATACATAATAGGTTTAATGCGTTTTGCGGCGATTATTCATTAGAAATATATGTCACACACGGACTGTTCTTAAGACTGATAAAATTAAAATACATAGAACAAATACCTATATATATAATTGTCGTAATTATCGGTACTATCTTAATGTCCATAATAATGAAGAGAATATATATAATTATTGTTTCATTATTTGAAAAAGCATACAAAAAATCTCATCAATAGTGTCGCAGACACCACACAAGCCATGTCGAAAGCATAGCGCTACTGACGCTTTCGACAGCGATATAAATCTTTATATATCCCGGCGGATTCGATATGCCCTTTCGGGACATCCTATCGCAGGAGAGCAAAACGAGCCTATAGCAGAAAAGAGATACAAAAAGCCGCAAAGGGCAACCTTTGCGGCTTTTCTATGTATTTTGTTTTTATAAAAGCGTTACATCCTCATCGCAGACGACATTTACCGATTCCTTCACGCGGATTTTCATTTCGCCGTCCGCCGTATTGTTGCGGAACACGAATCCGTCCACGTGGTTCAAAATGGCGACCTCCCCCTTGCCGAAGGTGCAGTTTTCAACGGTGATATTCTTGTGATAATAGTTTTCCTTCTCCGTATATTCCACCTCACCAAAGAAAAGGATGCGGGGACAGAAGGTCGTGTGCGGGAAGGAGCAGTTTTCGATGCGGAAGTCGTTTACGGGGCCGGATTCGAACCAGTACGTCGTATCGCCCGTGAAGATAATAGATTCCTGAAGATTATGGAACTTGCAGCCTCGCACCACCGTTTTGGCGCGGCTCTGCAGGCGCATCGTGCCGCGGAAGCGGCCGAACTCGCAGTTTTCCAAAAGAATTTCGGGGTGACCGGAAAGGTTTTCCATTACGTCGCCGGAATCGATGCCTGCAAGAGTGCGGTCAAGCGAATATACAAATTGCCTCTTTTCCAAGTCGATGAAAACATCCGTGATTTCGGCTTCTGCTTTTCTCTCCTGCGTTCTGCCCCGGTAGAGTGCGATGCGGTCTCCCTTTGCAAAAATGGGACACTGCAGCGAGAGAGAAGCGCCGACAAATGCGCACACAAGACGGTTTTCTTCTGCTTCCACCACCCGTAGGTAGTTGTTATGCACATTCACCGTATCATCCAGAAGACCTTCCATATGCGAATTTTTGAAAACGAAATCGCCGCTGCAGTTGAAAAGATGAATACCGTCGGCATTGTTCGTTACGAGGCGGCCATTCCCTTCAAAATCCATATACATATTGTAATTGTCGAAATATAAATTTTTGGAGTGCAGCCCCATCACGGCATAGGCAGCGCCGTAGATGAGCGTGAAGTTTTCCACATAAATATTCTCGCAGTTTACGATAGTTATCGTGCACTTGTCGCGCGGTTCGTGCGAGAACACAAGACTGTTGTTTTCGTCATTTGCATCCCACGCTTCGGGGAAATCGCCACGGAAGACGAAGGTGTCCCCTTCTTCCTCTACGAGGAGATGGCGGATGGGCAGCGGGGGATTTTCGCTGGGGAAAATTTCAGGGCCAAAGGCTGCCAGAATAATGGAGTAGTTCTTTATCCCGCTTCTGTCATACAGCCACAGCAGACAGGACTCTTTGTTCAGGTTTCTCTCCCAGCCATCGCCCACGGCGTAGAGGTAGCCGTTTTCTACGCGGCACGGAAAGTCCTTGTCCATACGGACGCGCATATGGGTCTTGTCACATTCCAAAACGCGCGCCTGTGTATAGAAGGGTCTGTGATAGTCCACCTTGAAGTTGATAAGCTTCACATTTTTACAGGTATCGAGGATGAATGGTACGATTTCCCCGTGAAAAACAATGGTCGCGCCCCCGAAATCCAGCGTAACATTCTCAAGATTTTTGAGGAGAAAACCAACCGGCCTGGCTTGCTGTATGGAGTGGGAAAAATAGGGGAAATAGACCGGCTCGGTAGTGATTTCGCAGTCTTCCGGATAGATGTCAATACGTAAGCCGTCTGCCTTATAATACGTGTTACTTTCGATACACGTACCTTTTTGAAGCCGCTTTTCCATGCAAATTATTCTCCTTTTTTCAAATAATCTGCAACTTTCAGAGGCCCAAATCCGGGAATACTTCGGCCACGGCCGTCCGTAATGTTGCAGTAAAAAGAATTGCCGTGTGCATATGCGATATAAAGGTCCTCAAAATTTTTCTCGGGGAAATTTATTTTAAGGCGTATCGAATCGCCCTCGAGACAAATTCTCTGGATGCACGGCACGGGAAACCCGTCTTCCTTTTCTAAAACGGCAAGGCCGGAGGGAACACCCTTTGCCGTAAGGCCGCCCACTATATTTTTAAAGTGGATGCGGATGTTTACAGCATGGGGAACAAAATCATCGGGGATAATTTCAAAACCGTCAAAATCGGGAGAAGGGAAGCCTTCGCCACCTAAAAGATGCGACATTGCCTCGGCGGCACGCCCGCCGATTTCTATCTGTGATTCGCTTGCAAGATGAAGAGAATCGTCAAGCTCTGCATCCACCGACCACACCGTAGCAAGATTCTCGATATGCGAGGAGAGTGTTCGCTGCTTTTCGCGGAAAAACGTCCAGGCAATTTCACGGTCTGGATTTTGGGAAACATACTTATTAATCTGCACCTGCACAAACGGAAGGCGGGGATTTTTGCAATCCTTTCTGAACGAGGCCACGAGCTTTTTCATATCGTCGACATAGTGGGCGGCAATTACAAAAGGCGCCTGTGATTCGCCCTGATGCCAGAAAATACCGCGGATATGTCCGCCGCACGCACGGAAACGGCAAATGGCAGCCGTATAGAGGTTATCTGCATTGTCCGGGTTCCAGTCCGAAAGGGAGGAGCCGCCAACGGCGCAGGGAATAACGCCCTGCGGCACACCGCCGGAAAGGCGTTCCATCTCCAGCGCGAAGAAAAGACCGGGGCCAACACCGTCATTTTGCACCGCGGGGAATTCATCGCCCCAAGGAGATTCTTTCCGCGTTTTGCGGTAGGGCTCATGAATAAAAGGATATATAGATTCCCAAAGCTGGTGCAGCTGCGTTTTCGCCGCGCCCCAGGATTCATTCATATAGTAGGCGCGCACGGTCTCTTTTGGCGAGGCATCATACGTCTGCATCGCTTCGCGCCATTTCCCGGAGCCCTCCATATTAGACTGACCGGCTAAAAGCCACAGGTCACCAACATAGATGTCCGTAAGAAGCAAGGCCGAAGCGTCATCCCACACTTTAATTTCATAAGGGCCGCCCACGGGAATACCGGAAAGAACATAGGAATCTTCGCCGCATTTTTCAATATGACCGAGGGAAGAAGAAATCGTTCCCTCCGCGTGTGCGCTGAAATAACATTGGCACACATTTTCGCCATCTCTTTGCAAAACGGCGCCGCTTTTAAGACCACAGTAGACTTCCAATAAATTACACTCTTTCTTTATACAGAATTTCAAGATAAAAAGCTACTGCGCACCCGCGCAGACCGCTATGATAAGGATAGCACATTTGCTTTGAATAGGCAATGGCAAAACCCTACGAGTTAATATATAAGCAGAACCGTTTTTGCCAAAGGGATGCAGCACACGCTCGGCGGCCCTACGAGAGAAGGTCTCCGGGCATATGATACCGGAAGGCTTCGGCAATGTGAAGCTCCGAAACATACTCGCTTCCGGCAAGGTCAGCAATTGTACGCGCCACCTTCACAATGCGCGTGTAGGCGCGGGCAGAAAGGTGCATCGCGGAGAAGGCGTCCTTTGCCATCTGCACGGCCGCAGGCGTGAGAAGGCAATGCGCCTCCACATCCGTTTTCAGCTGGGAATTTTGGAA
The DNA here is from genome assembly GCA_045533905.1 of Clostridia bacterium. GTDB lineage: Bacteria > Bacillota > Clostridia > UMGS1883 > UMGS1540 > SIG447. The sequence continues at coordinate 84,875 of JAZSIR010000022.1, read as the reverse complement.
AAGGCCAAGAGGCGCAAGGCGCTTTGCCTGCCGCTCTCTCGCGGCAACAACACGGGCGCGGATTTCGGCGCTCCCTTCGGCGCGCGGCGCGGAAAGGTCGTCATACGTAACGGTTTCCGCTTCGACGCGGAGGTCAATTCTGTCAAGCAGCGGGCCGCTGATTTTGCCCACGTAGCGGGCAATGGACGAGGCCGTGCAGCGGCAACGGTGCGTTTTGTCGCCATAATAGCCGCAGCGGCACGGATTCATCGCGGCCACGAGCATAAAGTCGCTCGGATACGTATAGGAAGCGGCGGCACGGGTCACTGTGACCACGCCGTCCTCCATCGGTTGGCGCAATATTTCCATTGCATCGCGGTGAAATTCGGGAAGCTCGTCCAGGAACAGAACGCCGCGGTGCGCAAGGGAAATTTCGCCCGGACGCGCGGAGGGGCCGCCACCCGTAAGCCCCACGGTGGAGGCGGAGTGGTGCGGTGCGCGGAAGGGACGTGTGGAGAGAAGCGGCCTATCCTTCGGCAGTGTGCCGGCAACCGAGTGAATCTGTGTGGCCTCGAGTGCCTCCGCAGCCGAAAGCGGCGGCAGAATAGAGGGAAGGCGCTGGGCGAGCATACTTTTGCCCGAGCCCGGGGCGCCGACAATTAAAATGTTATGGCCGCCGGCGGCCGCAATGGTAAGGGCACGCTTTACGTTTTCCTGCCCTTTCACATCGGCAAAATCGCCGGAAAGCGTGGCGCCTTCCGCGAGAAGCTCCGCGATGGAAACGGTTACCCGCGAAAGGGTTTTCTGCCCCGCAAGATGCGCCATCACATCAGCGAGAGATGCGGCGCCATACACCTCTGCATCTTCGCAAAGGGCGGCTTCTTTTGCATTTTCGGAAGGCACAATTACTTTTTTGGCCCCCTGCCGGCAGGCACCCATCACAAGCGGCAAAACGCCGGGAACAGGGCGGAGCGCACCGGCAAGGGAAAGCTCGCCCAAAAGAACATATTCATCCGCATCCGCCTTTACCTCCTCTGTGGCGAGAAGGATGGCGGCGGCGATGGGAAGGTCAAACATACTTCCCGTTTTTTTGATATCGGCAGGGGCGAGGTTCACGGTCACGCGCTTTTGGGGAAAAGAAAAACCGCAGTTTTTGATGGCGGCGCGCACACGCTCGCGTGCCTCCTTGACAGCGGCATCCGGAAGGCCCACAATCTCAAAGCCGGGAAGCCCCTGGGAAACATCGGCCTCCGCCGTGGCGGCGTGGCCCAAAAGGCCCTGTATGCAGGCAGTATTCACTTTTGTAAACATAGGAAAGCCTCCTTTTTATCGGGCTTTATATAAATTCGCCTAAAAAACGGATTTCCGGCTCGAGAAGAACGCCGTGTGTTTTCTGCACCTTCTCCTGCACGAGCGAGAGAAGGGTGCGCACATCGCGCGCCGTGGCGCCGCCGAGGTTTACGACAAAGCCCGCATGCTTTTCGGATACGGCCGCGCCGCCCACCGAAAAGCCGCGAAGGCCTGCTTCGTCAATCATCTGTGCCGCAAAGCCGCCAGAGGGGCGCTTAAAGGCACTCCCTGCGCTCGGAAGAGTCAGCGGCTGTTTTTCGCGCCGCTTTATAGAAAGCGCGCGCATTTCTTCGCGGATTTCTTCTTTATTGCCTTCTCGGAGCGCGAATACCGCGCCGGTTACAATCGCGCCGTTTTCGGCATAGATGCTGTGGCGGTAGGAAAAATCGTGGTCAGAAAGCACCTCGCGCCTGCCTTCTTTCGTGATGCAGGAAGAGCTTTCTATAACGTCCGCCATCTCGCCGCCGTACGCCCCTGCATTCATCACCATTGCACCGCCCACGGTGCCGGGAATCCCTGCAAGCGGCGCCATACCGGAAAGCCCTATCTCCATCGCCACCTTCGCCACGTGCGAAAGCGTGGCACCGGCAGAAGCTATGATGCGGTTGCCTTCGACGCGAACGCTCGAAAAACCGCTCGATAGCCGCACCAAAACGCCGCGAAAACCGCCGTCGCCTACAAGAAGGTTTGAGCCGTTGCCGATAACGGCGTGCGGCGCGTTTTGAAGAAGCTTCAAAAGTGCGGCAAGCTGCTCCTCGTTTTCGGGCTCGGCCAGTATATCGGCAGGGCCGCCGATGGAAAAGCTCGTATATTTCCGCATATCTGCATCGCGCACGGCGGGGCAAATGCTCTCTATTTCCAAAAACAGCTCTCGCATATGGTCTCCTTTCAAAAAGGGATTACTTTTTTCCTAAAAATGCCGCGCCGATAAGGCCGGCGTCATTGCCCAGTTTTGCCGCCCGGATTTCGGGGAAGGGCACATAGCTTTTATACATATCGCGATACACCTTATCTCGTACGGGCGAGAGAATCGTTTCGCCCTCGCGGCTTATCGCGCCGCCGATAAGAACAAGCGAAGGATTAAACGTATTGACAAGGTCGGTTATCCCTTCTGCCACATACGAAATCCAGGTATCTACTATTTTTTTGGCATCTGCGTCGCCTTCTTTGGCGAGGACGAACGAGGTTTTGCCGCTGGCGCGCGAGAGGTCGCCCTCCACAGAGGCCGCCAGAGCCGATGCGGGATTTTTTTCGATAAATTCGCGCGTATCGCGGACGAGCGCCGTGACCGAAGCATACATTTCCCAGCAGCCGTGCCGGCCGCAGCCGCAGAGCCGGCCTTCGGGACAAAGGCGGATATGGCCGACCTCACCGGCAATGCCATAGGCGCCCTCATAAATTTTGCCGCCTATAATGATGCCGCCGCCAATCCCCGTGCCGAGCGTTACGAAAAGCATATCCGAAGGGGGATCCGGCAGGGCAACATACTCGCCGAGTGCGGCGCAGTTCGCGTCATTTGCAAGATGGACGGGAAGCGGGATGTGTTTTTGCACAGCCTCCCGAAGCGGGAATTTCATAAAATCAATATTGGCCGTGTATAAAACGGTGCCGTTTTTCTCATCGCACGCGCCGGGAATCCCGATGCCGATGCTGTCGATTTCCGAAAGCGGCACGCCGCTCTCAACGGCTACCGCGGCGGCGATTTTACCGATTTCCTCAGCCACGGCCGCCCCTTCCCGCGCGGCGCCCGTCGGCACCGTACGGCGAAAAACGATTTCGCCGTTATCTTTTATAAGGCCGGCCTTTATATTTGTACCGCCCACATCAATACCGATATAATACATATGGAAAACCTTCTTTCCCTATTCCGTTTTCTGGTTCATCCATCGGTCGTTGAGAACCGCGGCGGCGTTGTAGCCGAGTTTTTTCTGCTTATTGTTCATCGCCGCAACCTCTACGATAACGGCAAGGTTTCGTCCCGGCTTTACAGGGACGGTAAGCGACGGAATCTCTACATCGAGTAGCGTGGTGTATTCGCTTTCAAGACCGAGGCGGTCATACGTTTTGCCCGTCTGCCACGGCTCAAAGTTTAAAATAAAGTCGATACGCTCCGTTTCCTTAACGGCACTTGTACCGAAAATGCGTTGCACATCCACAATGCCGATGCCGCGCAGCTCAATAAAGTGGCGAATCATCTCGGGCGCAGAGCCTACCAAAGTTTTCGAGGAAACGCGCTTAATTTCCACGGCATCGTCCGCCACAAGGCGGTGGCCGCGTTTTACAAGCTCAATGGCGGTTTCGCTCTTACCTACGCCGCTTTCCCCAAGGAGAAGGATGCCCTCGCCGTACACCTCCACCAAAACGCCGTGGCGCGTAATGCGCGGCGCAAGGTGCAAATTGAGTGCGGCAATGAGCGCCGCGATAAAGGAAGAGGTTTCGTGCTCCGTACGAAGCACCGGAACCTGATATTTTTCCGCCACGGTGAGAATTTCGGGGAACACTTCAAGATTTCTTGTGATAAGAAGGCACGGAATGTCTGCCGCGAAAAGGCGGTCTAAAAGAAGAAGCCGCTTTTCCGGTTCCTGCTTTTCGAGATAGGCGTGCTCCATTTTGCCTAAAATGGAGATGCGCTCATTATCAAAATCGCTGAAAAACCCCGTGGCAAGCTGCATACCGGGACGGAGAACGTCGCGCGATGTGATTTCGCGCGCGTCGAGATTTTCGGGCGCATACAAAACAGAAAGGGAAAATTCTTTAATTAATTTCGAAAGCTTTACCGATAAGATTTCCATAGAAAAAACCTCCTTTTAGCGTATCTGGCCTGTGCCGCGGATGCGGTACTTATATGTGCAGAGCTCGCGAAGCCCCATAGGCCCGCGCGCGTGCAGTTTTTGTGTGCTGATGCCGATTTCCGCGCCAAAGCCGAACTCGCCGCCGTCGGTAAATCGGGTGGAGGCGTTTACATACACCGCCGCCGCATCTATGCAGTTTAAAAATATTTCCGCCGCCGCGTCATCCTCCGTAATAATGGCCTCGGAGTGGCGCGTGGAATATTTTGAAATGTGTGTTATAGCTTCAGAGAGGGAGGAAACTACGCGCACCGAAAGAATCAAATCTAAAAATTCGGTCGCAAAATCCTCTTCTGTGGCCGCCGTGCAGTCGATAATCGCTCTTGTTTTTTCGCAGCCGCGGATTTCTACGCCGCGCGCCGCGAGCTTGCGTGCCGCCATCGGGAGAAATTCCTTCGCCACCGCCTCGTGAACGAGAAGCGTTTCCGCGGCGTTGCAAACGCCGGGGCGGCTTGTTTTTGCATTTATGAGAATAGAAAGCGCCATAGAAAGGTCTGCGGCTTTATCCACATACACATGGCAGTTGCCCGTGCCCGTTTCAATCACGGGTACGGTGGCATTTTCCACCGCATTTCGAATAAGACCTGCGCCGCCGCGCGGGATCAGAAGGTCCACATACTCGCGAAGGCGCATAAGAGAAAGCGCCGCCGCGCGGTCGGTGTCCGAGAGAAGCTGTACCGCGTCCATAGGAAGCCCTGCCGCGAGCAGTCCTTTACGAAGCGCCGCTTCGATAGCCGTATTTGAGAAAATCGCGTCACTGCCGCCTTTTAAAATTACGGCGTTGCCTGTCTTTATACAAAGTGCCGCCGCATCCGCCGTTACATTCGGGCGCGATTCGTAGATAACGGCAATAACGCCCATAGCTACGCGCACCTTCTGAATTAGAATGCCGTTCGGTCTTTCGATTTCTTCAAGGATTTCGCCCAAAGGGTCAGAAAGCGCCGCTACGCGCTCCATATCCGCGGCAATAGAAGCGATACGTTCTTTTGATAGGGATAAGCGGTCAATCATCGCTTCGCTTGTGCCCTTCTCGCGGGCGGCTTGAACGTCTTTTTCATTTGCCGCGAGTATGGAGGGAGCATCCTCTAAAAGGGCCGCCGCCATAGAAAAGAGCGCGTGGTTTCTCGCCTCGGTATCTGTGGTGGAAAGGACGCGGGAGGCATCTTTTGCGCGTGCGCCGAGCGCTAAAAGGTCTGTCATCTTGCCTCTTCCTTCCCGAGAAAGCGCGTGCCTTCCGGCTTTCCCTCTAAAATATCATATAAAACCTCGGGGCGGTCCCCGTTTGTGATAATTACGTCAATGCCGCGCGCCGTCGCAACAGAAGCCGCGCTGATTTTCGTGGCCATACCGCCCGTGCCGCGCGTTGTGCCCGCGCCGCCTGCCATCTCTTCAATTTCAGGCGTAATCTCGCGCACCGTGCGGATAAGGCGCGCCTCGTCATTCTCTCTGGGGTCGGTATCATAAAGCCCATCAATATCCGAAAGGATAATGAGAAGGTCCGCGCGGGATACAACCGCCACATTGGCGCTTAAAGTATCATTGTCCCCGAACTCCAGCTCGTATGTCGAAACGGGGTCGTTTTCGTTAAAAATCGGGATGGCGCCGTAGGAAAGGAGCGTGTCAATCGTGCCGGAAACGTTTTCCTCACGCTCGGCGTGGTCCACAACGTCCTTCGTCATCAGAATCTGCGCCACCTTGTAGCCGTACTCGGCGAAAAGCCGCCCGTAAATACCCATAAGCTCGCACTGGCCAACGGCCGCGGCCGCCTGCTTTTCTCGCGTTTTCGTAGGGCGCTTTTCCATGTCAAGCTTTGCCATACCTACGCCCACAGCACCGCTCGATACAAGGATGACCTCTTTGTCCATATTTTTAAGGCCGCTTAAAACGCGGGTCAGGTGCTCGATGCGGCGAAGGTTTAGCCGCCCCGTCTCGTGCGTAAGCGTAGAGGTTCCCACTTTTACGACGATTCTTTTCGCATTCCGAATATCCAAAGTTTTTCACTCTCCGATTTATATTTCTTCCAACACGATTTTTCGCACATCGTCCCCGATGCGCGTAATCGTGATGCGCGTTGCCGCCCCAATGCGGTCCCAATAGCTGTCGGGCCATTCAATGACCGAAATGCCCTCTCTGAGGAAGCTGTCAAACCCGATGGCATCGAGTTCGTCCTCTTCCTCAATGCGGTACAGGTCAAAGTGGTGCACCGTCGCCCCCTCACCTTCATATACGTGCATAATCGTAAACGTGGGGCTTGACACTCTGCCCGAAAAACCGTACCCGCGCGCGATGCCGCGCGTCATAGCCGTTTTGCCCGCGCCAAGGTCGCCCGTGAGGCAAAACACGTGCGGCGCAGGGTATTTTTCGGCAAGGGAAGCGCCGAAGTCTTCGGTTTCGAGTACAGAATTTGAAATGAATTTCATAGTTTTCTCCTAAAAAAGACCTGTGATTACGCCGTTTTCATCAATATCAATGCGCTCGGCGGCCGGCACTTTGGGAAGACCCGGCATCGTCATAATCTCGCCCGTCAGCGCCACCACAAAGCCGGCACCTGCCGAAACGCGTGCATCGCGCACCGTAATGCGGAATCCGCGCGGTCTGCCGAGCTTTTTCGGGTCATCCGAGAGGGAGTACTGCGTTTTCGCCATACAAACGGGGAAATTGCCAAAGCCGGCCGCTTCAAAGTCGGCAAGTTTTTTCGCAGCCGAGGGCGCAAAGTCTACGCCGTCTGCCCCGTAAATAACGCGTGCCACCGTTTCGATTTTTTCGGTAAGGGGCATATTGTCGGGATAAATGGGGGCAAAGTTTGCCTTTTCCGTTTCGAGGATGGAAAGAAGCGCATCTGCCATTTCCGCGCCGCCTTCGCCGCCGCGCGCAAACACTTCGCAAGGCGTGCATTTGGCACCCATCGCTTCGCAGTAGGCGCGAAGCTCGGCGATTTCTTCGTCCGTATCGCCAGAGAAGCGGTTAATCGCCACGAGCACGGGAAGCCCGAACGCGCGTAAGTTTTCAATGTGCTTGCCGAGGTTTTCAAATTTATCGGCGCTATTATGATAGGCAAGTGCGCGAAGCGTTGCCACAAGCACAACCGCGTCGGGCGAAAGCCCGCCCATGCGGCACTTAATATCGAGGAATTTTTCAGCACCCAGGTCAGCACCAAAGCCGGCTTCGGTTACGCAAATGTCGCCAAGCTTTAGGGCGTGGCGCGTTGCAATAAGGCTGTTACAGCCGTGTGCGATATTGGCAAACGGGCCGCCGTGTAAAATACAAGGGGTGTTTTCAAGCGTCTGCACAAGGTTTGGCTTTATGGCATCTTTAAGAAGAACTGCCATGGCGCCTGCCGCACCAAGGTCATCGGCCGTTACGGGTTTTTTATCGTATGTATACGCCACAATGATGCGCCCGAGGCGCTTTTTCATATCGGCAGGGTTTTCCGAAAGGCACAAAATGGCCATAACTTCGCTGGCAACCGTAATCATAAACCCGTCCTCACGCGGCACGCCGTTTAAGGGGCCACCGAGGCCGACGGTTACATTTCGAAGCGCGCGGTCGTTCATATCGAGAACGCGGCGAAATGCAATGCGGCGCGGGTCAATCCCAAGAGCGTTGCCCTGCTGGAGGTGATTGTCGAGCATAGCGGAAAGAAGGTTATTTGCGGCGGTGATGGCGTGCATGTCGCCCGTGAAGTGAAGGTTAATATCCTCCATCGGCACAACCTGTGCATAGCCGCCGCCCGCGGCGCCGCCTTTAATGCCCATAACAGGACCGAGCGAGGGCTCGCGAAGGGCCGCAATGGCGTTTTTTCCCTTTTTGCAAAGCGCCTCGGCAAGACCTACGGAAACCGTCGTTTTCCCTTCGCCCGCAGGCGTCGGGTTTATAGCCGTTACCAAAACGAGCTTGCCGTCCTTTTTATCTTTAATTCTTTGCCAAAGAGAGGACGAGAGCTTAGCCTTATAGTGACCGTACGGCTCAATTTCCTCTTCAGAGATACCGATTTTTGCGGCAATTTTTGTGATAGGCTCCATTTTTGCAGCCAATGCGATTTCAATGTCCGAAAGCATATTAAAATCCTCCCTTTGTATCTTTTTGCAAAATGCAAAATTTTTTCCCAATATATCTACTTTATTATAACATAGAAACCGAGAAAATGCACACATTTTTTTCTAAAACAAATAAAAAAAGTCGCCGGGGGCGACTTTTTCAAAAACTTACAGATTTTCGGGGATAAATGCGGGCATCGGTTCGAGCTTGAAAAGATTTGCGCGATGCCTTCTGTCAATCTTCTCGCGCGTCTTTTCATCCTCCAGCTTGCCTTCGCGGATGTAGCGGTCCAGATCGCGGTACAAAAAGCCGAGATTTTCCTCGTCCGTTTTGCCGGAAAGCCCATCAATCGGCGTTTTGTAAATGAGTTCTTTGGGAAGACCGAGACACGCGCCGATTTCAAGAATTTCCGTCACAGTCAGGTGCGAAAGCGGCGAAAAATCGCCTGCCATATCGCCGTAGCGGGTCGAATACCCAACATAGTCTTCAGAAAGGTTACACGTATTTGCCACGCGGCCGTCAAGGCTTTGCGAAACGGCATAGAGCGTGGACATTCGAATGCGCGGCGGCAAATTCGTCCTCGCCTGCACCGAGATGGGCAGATCTTCCGGCATACTCGAAAGAACCCCCTCCACCGCATCTTTTATGTTGATTTCATAGCTTTTGATGCCAAGGTGGTTTACAAGAAGGCGCGCCGCATCAATATCGGCCTGCACGCCGCACGGCATTAAAACGCCCACAACGCGTTCGGCGCCCAAGGCTTCCACGCAAAGCGCCGCCACCACAGAGCTGTCCTTCCCGCCGGAAATACCGATAACGGCAGGCGAGGTGGGCCCGTTTTTTTCAAAGAAATCGCGAATCCATAAAACGCAGTCGTTTTTTATTTTCTCTGCACAGAACATAAACTTCCTCCATTTTACAAAAGGGGACGCGGAAAGCGCCCCCTTCTTTAGAGTTTCTTACTTACTTGCAACACCTAAGAGGTCAAGGTGGCGTCCAATGTGCGAAACGAGTCTCTCGGTATATACAGCTTCGTATTCGCTCCAGAGCTTATAGAGTCTGTCGCGGAAGACAAAGCTCCCGTCCGCATTCTTGCGGCTTAAAATGAGACCGTAGGTAATGTGGATGAGCTGACGGGGGTCGTTCTCGTCAAAGTATTTCGGTAAATCCGCATCCGAAACTTCAGAAAGCGGTGCAACCTTTGTAAGGTCGGTCGTTACGTGGTAGTACTTCGTAGCTTCATCGAAAGCTTCGAGTGCATAGGCATGTACTTCGCGGTAAAGGGCGGGGTCCACCATTGCAACAACGCGCATAGCCTCGAGCCAGTTTGTGCCTGCAGTCTTTACATGGAAGATGCCGCGGTTCTTTTCGCCGATAATCGGGAAGGTGGAGAACTTGTCAGAACCCGAGTGGATACTGAGCTTGTAGCCGAAGTGGCGGGCGAGCTGGCTGTGTATGGTCATTTCTTCCGTAAACTGGGCGAGATCGCCAATGTAGTCAACACCCTTTTGGAATTCGCCGCAGAAACGCGGAGCCATCGTTTCAAAACGAACGCCGCGGCGGAGAAGCTCATTTGCTACAAAGAAGTGCTGCAGAGGCGTTGTCGGTGTGAGCGTTTCGTCAATCGAGATTTCAAAGTCGGAATTGTACTTGCCGCCCTTAAAGAATTCTTCGTAGATGGAAACGGCAAAATCAATGGCTTTGCCGTAGATTAAAACGATGCGGCGAAGCTCTTCTTCGGTGAAGGTGATCGAAATGCCTTCGCCGATGTCAATCGTCTTGCCGAGGTATTCGTTTTCGATTTCTGCATTTTTCACGTAGGCTGCGGCCACTTCTGCATCAGAAAGCGAAGCAGCGTTGTTATCAATATGGTCGGAGCAGTCAAGCGTAATCATCGTGTAGCCGAGGTCGAGTGCGTAGCGCACGTCCTCTGCACGCTTTAAATGGTCGCCGTCCGCGCCAAAGCCCTTCGTAAAGTCTTCACGGAAAACGGTGAAGGTGGCACAGTCAAGAACGTCCTCATATGTGCGGTCGGTAAGCGTAAGCTCGCGCATGGACTGCTGTGCGAGAACCGGGTAAGCATCATATTTTTCAAATACGGCAATGTGGCCCGGGGTGGCAATACCGAGACGGTCGCCAACGCCGAAGCTGCGTTCTTTCCCAAGCACGCGGCAAGGTGCCGTGAACGGGAAGAGACGGCGAAGAACATCTGCATTTTCATAGGTTTTGGCGGCAACGTATACGGTCTTGCCGTCAATTTCCTTCTTTTCGGCAGCAAAGCCAAGGTCGCCCTCTGCGTAAATGGAGGTCACACCCGCTTCTTCGGCCATGTAAACGCGAACGCCCTGTACCTCATGTATGGATTTTTCAAAAATTTTCACTCTCGAGCATCTCCTTTTCGAAAAGTTTTCAGTTAGGGAAAGTATACCATGTTTAGGAGATAAAGTCAAGTGAAAATATAAGATGCCACAAAATCTTGACAATAGGGGGAAAGTGATGTATAATAATAGGAAAAAGAAAAGTTAGGCGAGGTGACGGCATGCAAAAGTTGATTTTGATAATTGAAGACGAAAAACAGATTGTGGATATTTTAAAATTCAATCTGGAACGTGAAAATTATAAGGTCATCTATGCGCTCGACGGCGAGGCAGGCCTCGAGCTTGCGCTCTCCAAGGCGCCCGACCTTATTCTCCTCGATGTTATGCTTCCGGGGATGGACGGGTTTGACGTTTGCCGTCGCGTCCGCGAGAAGAGCCGCGTGCCGATTCTGATGCTCACGGCAAGGGACGAAGAGCTCGATAAGGTTTTAGGCCTTGAAATGGGCGCGGACGATTATATCACAAAGCCGTTTGGCGTTCGTGAGCTTATGGCACGCGTCAAGGCACATCTTCGCCGCACCACAGGCGATGAGGAAAAGAGTGGCGAAGTCATCCGCTTCGGCGAATACTGCATTTTGTGCGACCGGTATGAGGTCACGAAGGACGGGCAGGAGGTAGACCTTACCCTCCGCGAATTTGAGCTTCTCAAATTCCTCGCAAGCCAGCCGGGCCGCATTTTCACAAGAGAGAATCTTCTCGAACAGGTCTGGGGCTATGAATATTTCGGCGAGGTGCGAACAGTGGACGTTACGATTCGCCGCCTTCGCGAGAAGATTGAAGAAAATCCTGCTGAGCCGCGTTACATCGTTACCAAGCGCGGGGTAGGCTACTATCTGAAGGCGAACTGATGTTTAAGAGTATTCAGTGGAAGGTGCTCGCGGTCTTTCTCGTTTTAGTTGTTTCCGTTATGCTTGCCGTCGGCACATTCCTTTTAAGCAATATCAGCGATTATTATCACACCGAATTTCGCACCCAGATGGAGGAAACGGTGTTTACGAAGGAGCTTTCCACCCAGCTTTCGGCGGCTTCGCGTGCCGAAAATGCGGTAGAAGCGCTTCGCACGGTGCTCGAAAACTATTCGGGCCGTATCGGCGTGGACTCGTACCGGAATTTTTATATTCTTTCGGGACGTGACGCCGGCGTTCTGTATGCGACAGACGGTGCTGCCGCTGTTACCGCTTCGCAGAACATTCTCACCGCGCTTTCGGGGAAGGTGGGCGGCGATGTGGACCGCCGCGCCGAGACGATGGACTATGCCTACCCCATTTCGGAAAGCGGACAGGTGCACCACATTGTGTATGTGAGCGACAGTAAGGAAGAGCTCTACGGCATTATGGAGAGTATTTTCAAGATTATTCTCTATGCCCTCGTACTCGGCTTTGCCCTCGCATTTTTCCTCGGCCTCATTCTCTCGCGCACGATTACGGCGCCGATTGCCACCCTCAAAAAACGTGCCGAAAAGATTGCGGCAGGGGATTTCGACAGTAAAATCGAAGTGCGGCACGACGATGAAATCGGCGAGCTTACCGTCTCCTTCAATACAATGGCGGCGGAGCTGCAGGCCACACTTTTTGATATCGCAAACGAAAAAAACAAGGTGGAAACGATTCTTGCCTTCATGGCCGACGGCGTTATGGCGTTTGACCGTGAGGGCGAGGTTCTCCATATCAATCCCGCGGCACAGAGGATGCTCTCCCTCGGAGATGACGGCGAGCCCTTCGATGCGCTCTTTGCGCGGCTCGGCACCTCTCTTACGATGAACGCCCTTTTGTATCTCGAAACGGATAAGGCCGTGGAAAAAACCATCACGGTGGGTGGCGCTCATATCCGCGCCTACTTTGCAAAGCTACTTCCTGAAAAAGGACCCGCAAGCGGCATCGTGGTGGTGCTGCAGGATATTACCGAGCAGCAGCGGCTTGACGAATCGCGAAGAGAATTCGTGGCGAATGTTTCGCACGAGCTCAGAACGCCGCTTACCAATGTAAAAAGCTATGGCGAAACGCTCCTTGATGCCGCAGAGGAAGGCAGTATGGAGAAAAACTTCCTCACGGTTATCTGCGGCGAGGCAGACAGGATGACGCGCCTTGTGCGCGACCTTCTCCTTCTCTCGCAGCTCGACTACGGCCGCGCGCTCCACAAAGAGCCGTTCTCTCTCCCGCATCTTGCGGAGGGCGTAGTCTCGCGCCTTGCGCTTGAGGCACAAAAGCGCGAGCAGACGCTTACGTTTGAAAACCGCGCACCGCGCCTTCCCGATGTTAACGGCGATAAGGACAGAATTGAGCAGGTGCTTGTCAATATTGTATCAAACGCGATCAAATACACACCCGTGCACGGCAAGGTGCAGGTGGAGTGTGAGGCACGGCTTACGGAAGCCGTCATCACGGTAAAGGATACGGGCATCGGGATTCCCGAGGCCGACCTTCCCCGCATTTTCGAGCGCTTTTACCGCGTGGATAAAGCGCGAAGCCGCAAAATGGGCGGCACAGGTCTCGGCCTTGCCATCGCGCGCGAAATTGTAGAGGCGCACGGCGGCCGCATTCAGATTACGAGTAGTGCAGGAAGGGGCACCACCGTTCGGGTCGTACTTCCGATTTACGGTGCGAGCGAGCCTGACGAAGAATAACAAAAGGGGCAAAAAGATGCAGATTTTGGCAATTGAAAGCGCCGCGCTTTCCGCAGGCGCCGCCGTCCTTTCGGGCGAAAAACTTTTAAGTGAAGAATTTGTAAACTGCGGCCTTACACATTCGCAGACGCTTTTGCCGCTTATCGATAAGGCGCTCTCGTCCGCAGGCAAAAAAATAGAAGAGATGGACGCGATTGCAGTCAGTGCCGGTCCCGGCTCGTTTACGGGCGTCCGCATCGGTATGGGTACGGCGAAGGGCCTCGCGCTCGGCGCCGGAAAACCGATGATACTTGTACCCACGCTCCTTGCACTTGCTGAAAACGTTTCCACCTTCGAGGGAATAATCGTCCCGATGATGGATGCAAGGCGCGGCGAGGTGTATACGGCGGTATATGAAAGCCGCGGCGGCGTACTCACAGAAGCAAAACCGATGTGCGCCATGGCGGTAGATGCGCTTTTGCCCTCTCTCGATACGGCTATCTTCGTAGGGGACGGCGCGAGTGTACACCGCGAGAAAATTTTGGAAGTGATGGGTGCGCGCGCGCAGATAGCGCCTTCCCATCTTCTCTATCACAGAGCCGCAGCCGTGGCGATGGCGGCGAAGGATTTACCGCTCGTTTCGCCCCACGAGGCAGAGCCTATTTACCTTCGCTTATCGCAAGCGGAGCGGGAATATCAGGAAAGACAAGGAGAGAAAGTATGCTTGTAATTGGTAGTGACCACGGTGGATACACACTCAAAGAAGCCTTAAAAGAACATCTTGCAAAGCGCGGCATCCGCGTTTTAGACGTCGGCTGCGAGGGAGAGACGTGCGACTATCCCGATATTGCGCGCGCCGCGTGCGAAAAAATACAAAGCGGAGAAGCAGAATGCGGCATTCTTTGCTGCGGCACGGGCATCGGCATTTCCATTGCCGCCAATAAATACCGCGGCATACGCGCCGCCCTCGTCTCAGAGCCGTTTTCCGCAAAACTTGCGAAAGAACATAATAACGCGAACATCTTATGCCTCGGCGGGCGCACGACGGGTGAAAATCTCGCGATAGATTGCGTGGATGCATGGCTCGATGCCGCATTTTTAGAAAAGCATCACACCGCCCGCGTTTTTAAGATTCACAGACCCGAAGAAGAATAAAAAGGCAAAGAAAGGAAGAGTCAGAATATGAAATGTCCCTACTGCGATACCCAGGACAGCAAGGTGTTAGACTCCCGCCCCACGGAAGAAGGCGCATCCATTCGCCGTCGCCGTGAGTGCATGGCGTGTAAGCGCCGCTTTACCACATATGAAAAAATTGAAGGCGTGCCGATTATGGTTATCAAAAAGGATAAGGGCAGAGAGCCGTTTGACCGCGAAAAGCTCATGCGCGGCATCGTAAAGGCCTGCGAAAAACGCCCTGTTTCCGTTGAAATCATGGAGAATATGGTTTCCACCATCGAGAACATCATTCAAAATTCGCTCGACCGTGAAATCACCTCCACCCGCATCGGCGACCTTGTTATGGAACAGCTTAAGGGGATTGACGAGGTAGCCTATGTTCGGTTTGCCTCCGTATACAGACAGTTTAAGGATATCAATACATTTATGCAGGAGCTTCGAAAGCTTCTGACGGAGAAATAAAGGAGAACCAAAGATGACAAAAGTAAGAACACGTTTTGCACCCAGTCCTACGGGGTACATGCATATCGGTAACCTTCGTACGGCACTTTACGCCTACCTTCTTGCAAAGCACGAGGGCGGCGACTTCATTTTGCGTATTGAGGATACCGACCGCGAACGCTATGTAGACGGCGCGGTAGACCTTATTTATCACACGCTCGCCGAAACAGGCCTTGTGCACGATGAAGGCCCCGATGTGGGCGGCGAATTCGGCCCCTATGTACAGAGCGAACGCATGGGCATTTATAAAAAATATGCCGAAGAGCTTGTAGAGCGCGGTGGCGCGTACTACTGCTTCTGCACAAAGGAACGGCTTGACGAGCTTCGCACCAAACAGGAAGCGCTCAAAATTCCTTCGAAGTATGACGGACGCTGTGCATCTCTTTCGAAAGAAGAGGTCGAGGCCAGAATTGCGGCAGGTGAGCCGTATGTTATCCGCCAGAAAATCCCGAAGGAAGGCTCCACTTCGTTTGACGATGCGGTATTTGGTACCATCACCGCCCCGAACGAAACGCTTGACGATGCCATCCTCTTAAAGAGCGACGGTATGCCTACCTATAACTTCGCCAATGTAATTGACGACCATCTCATGGGCATTACCCACGTTGTCCGCGGCAGCGAATACCTTTCCTCCACGCCGAAGTACAATCTTCTTTATGAAGCCTTCGGCTGGGAAATTCCCCAGTATATCCACTGCAGCGCCATTATGAAGGATGCGCACAAAAAGCTTTCAAAACGCGAAGGGGATGCTTCCTATGCCGACTTTATCGATAAAGGGTATCTCAAAGATGCAGTCTTAAACTATATTGCTCTCCTCGGCTGGAGCCCCGGCGACGAGCGCGAGGTTATGAGCCTTTCGGATATGATAGAGCTTTTCGATGTAAAGGGCATCAGCAAATCCCCCGCCATTTTTGACGAGGCAAAGCTTCGCTGGCTCAACGGCGAATATATCCGCGCCCTTTCCCCCGAAGAATTCCACGAAAAGGCGAAGCCGTACTACGAAAAGTGCATCCACAGGGATGTAGACCTTAAAATGCTCAGCAGCGTACTCCAGCAGCGCACGGAAAAGCTTTCCGATATCGAAGAACAGATTGACTTTATCGACGCTCTCCCTGCGTATGACAAAGAGCTCTATTGCCATAAGAAGATGAAGACGGACACGGAAAATTCCCTCACCTCGCTTGAAGCCATCCTGCCGCTTTTGGAAGGGATGGAGACTTGGACAAAGGATGCTCTTCACGAAGCGCTTTTAGGCCTTGCCCAGAAGATGGAAGTGAAAAACGGCATCATCCTCTGGCCGCTTCGCACCGCTCTTTCCGGCAAAGCCTTCACACCCGGCGGCGGCATTGAGCTTGCGGCAATCTTGGGCCGCGAGGAAAGTCTTGCGAGAATCCGCGAAGGTATTAAGCTCCTTCGAGCAGAATAGGAGGAAGTATGGAAGAATTACAACTTCGAAAAACCATGGGCGGCTACAAGCGGAAGGATGTTACCGCATATATAGAAGCGCTCACGAAAAAGTACGAGGCACAGCTGCGCGAGGCGCGCGAATCGTTCCTTTCGGCACGCGCCGAAACGGAAGCCGCGCTTTCCGAAAATGCAAAGCTGTTTGAAAAAATCACGGCGTTTGAAGCCGAGCGCGATTCTGTTTCGCGCGCCGTCATCGCCGCACAGAAGGAAGCGGACGCCATTTTGGAAGAAGCAAAGAGCAAAGCCGACGAGCTTCTTCTCGAAAAAGAGCGTGAGCTTACGGAAACAGAGGCCCGTCGCCTTGCCGTCGAGGCCGATATCCATACGCTTCGCCTTTCCGCTGCGGCCGCCCTTCGGAAGTACGAGGGTGCCCTCGGCACACTCGACAAAAACGGCCCGGACGGGGAATAAAGCGTAGGGTGCTTTCTGCCGCGCGGTGGGTGCATTTTTCCGAAAGGACTTGACAAGCGGCAGAAAAAGCTTTACAATATAAAAAGGAAAAAATTGTTTTTCCGAAAACAAAAAATTAAGGAGGTGGTAGCTATATGACAGGCACAACAGGAATCCTCTTGGGGCTCAGTGGCGGTCTTGTTCTGGCCATTTTGGCGGCACTGATTGCATTTCGCTTTGGTATTTCATACCGGAAGCGCATCGCAGAAGCGGAAATCGGAAGCGCCGAAGAAAAAGCCAAGCGCATAGTGGCCGACGCGCAGAAAGCCGCAGAAGGCAAAAAGCGTGAAGCTCTTGTGGAAGCGAAGGAAGAAATCCACAAAAACCGCGTAGAGTATGAAAAAGAAGTGCGCGAGCGCAGAAATGAAATCACGCGCCAGGAACGCCGTATTCAGCAGAAGGAAGAAACGCTGGATAAGAAAACGGACGCTCTCGAGCAGAAAGAGGAACAGCTTGCAAAGAGAAACCGCGAGCTGGACACAGAAAGAGAAGAACTTAAGAAACTCAAACAGACGCAGATTGAACTCTTGGAGAAAATTTCCGGACTTACAGCTGAAGAAGCCAAGGAATATCTCCTCAAGAACATTGAAAGTGAAGTCCGCCACGAAACGGCCATGATGATTAAAGACATCGAGACCGAAGCAAAAGAACAGGCGGAGAAGAACGCAAAGAACATTCTGGGCCTTGCCATCCAGAAATGCGCAGCAGACCATGTGGCAGAAACAACCGTATCGGTGGTCCCGCTACCCAGTGAGGACATGAAGGGACGTATAATCGGGCGCGAAGGTAGAAACATTCGTACCCTCGAAACCTTAACGGGTATAGATTTGATTATCGACGATACGCCGGAGGCCGTTATCCTTTCCGGCTTTGACCCTATAAGAAGAGAAATCGCACGTGTATCGCTTGAAAAGCTGATTGTGGACGGCCGTATTCACCCCGCTCGCATCGAAGAAATGGTAGAACGCGCGAAGAAAGAAGTCGAAGCTACAATTAAACAGGAAGGTGAACAGGCGACCTTCGAAACCGGTGTACACGGTCTGCATCCCGAGCTTATTAAGCTCCTCGGTAAACTGCATTTCCGTACAAGCTACGGGCAGAACGTGTTAAAGCACGCTATCGAAGTGGCCCATTTATCGGGGCTGCTTGCCGGCGAGCTCGGTGCCGATGTGATGACGGCAAAGCGCGCAGGTCTTTTGCACGACCTTGGCAAAGCTGTCGACCATGAGACAGAAGGCACACACGTCACCATCGGTGTGGACCTTGCAAAGAAGTACAAGGAAAGCCAGGAAATCATCCACGCCATCCATGCCCACCATGGCGATGTGGAGGCTACAACACTGATTGCTTCTATCGTACAGGCGGCAGACGCGATTTCCGCAGCACGCCCCGGCGCACGGCGCGAGAATATCGAAACGTACATAAAGCGTCTTGAAAAGCTCGAAGAAATTGCCGACTCCTTCAAGGGGGTTGACAAGTCCTACGCCATCCAGGCCGGCCGTGAAATCCGCATTATGGTAAAGCCTGACGCGATTAACGATGACGATGCCATCATTTTGGCCCGCGATGTTGTAAAGCGCATTGAAGAAGAAATGCAGTATCCCGGTCAGATCAAAGTAAACGTCATTCGGGAGACGCGCGCAGTCGACTACGCAAAGTAAAAAATTCCAAAAATCGCCCAGACCGCATTCGCTACGGCGAAATGGACCCACTTGACGTACCAATGTACGCCGTCGGGGGAAGCGCTATCGCGCATCCATTTCCCCGTTCTGCACGGATTTTTGAAATTTTTTGGAAAGTGCATAATTGCACGGCTCCGACAAAACGGAACCTGCAATTTCACACAAAAGAAAAAACCGAAAAACACAAAAGACAAAAAGGGAAATGCCTTCGGGCATTTCCCTTTTAATTTGGCCTTTTTACACACGGGCGAAGACGAAATAAAGACGGAAGTTTCTTATAAAGTTTTCTTTTTGTAGGGGTGTCATGCTACACCCCTACAACCCCCGCAGGGCGCGCTCTCGTCGAAGCAAAGTACGCTCACTCCATTTTCGCCTTATCGGCGAAATATTCCGCTTTGCTTCCTTGCTTCTCCTCTTCCCCAAAAAGCCAAGGCTTTTCGGGGCCCATTTAGGGCATCCGCCTTTTACCGCCTTTCCGCTCGGCAAGCCTTTTCTTCGAAAAGTCTTCCTCGACTATCTCAGGCACGCCGCCGCTCGACGAGCGCCGTCTTCCTTCGAATCGGCGGCACGCTTCGAAAAGCGCCCGTCAGGGAATGTGCGGAAGGATAGCTTGTGCGTTTTACTTTTGTTTTGGGAAGCGGGTGCAGACTTTGAAAAGGCAGAACTCGTCGAAGCCGCGTGCGCGCCACTTCGTTTCCGCCTCGTCGGCAGAAACTCTGCTTTGCTCCCGCGCTTCTCCTCTTCCCCAAAAAGCCAAGGCTTTTCGGGGGCCCATTTGGCCACCCGACGGCGTACAATAGGGGTCCCCGAACGGCCGAGGGCGTTAAGGGGAAAAGGAGCAAGCGAGCGAAAAGGGACGCTTTGCGACAGCAAACGGCCATAAAGCGAGACTTGCGACGTCGCCGAGCGGCAAAGTTTTCGCATAGCAAAAGGCGTGAAAATCGAGAAAAATGGAACGTAGTGAAATTTTTCGCCCCGCAAAAGAAATCTCTTACGGGGCGAATTTCCCAACTATTTTATTTTCTTTGCCTTTTGCGGTCTGGACTTTTTTTACATTCCCTAAAACTTAGCGCCGCAGATGGAGCAAAATACCGCATCCTTATCCATTTCCTTCTTGCACACCGGGCAAACCTTCACGTTGCGAAGGGCGCGTGCGCGGGCAGAAAGCTCCTCGATCTGTGCATAGGCATCGTCAATCTCCGCGCAAAGTGCGGGAAAATCGCCTGCATCCTCGCCCGTTTTGTAGGCTTCATATAAGGCTTCACCCATATGACGGAAGTTTTTGCTGATTTCGCTTTCTTTCTCTGCGATGGCGGCGCGGCGCTTTGTAATCTCCACAATGGCTTCGCCCTTCTCTTTGGCGCCGCGTGCGGTCGTTGTGATTTTCTCCTTCAGATTTTCAAAGAAATCCATCTGTGCTTCCTCCTTTTATTTTCTTTCGGCCATAGCCGTGTAGTCCTTCTTTTTGAATACGTTCTTGTAAGCAGGACGGATAATTTTGCCGCCCGTGAGCACTTCTTCCATGCGGTGGGCACACCAGCCTGCCGTGCGGGAAATAGCGAAAAGCGGCGTATACAGTTCGTGCGGAATACCGAGCATACTGTATACAAAGCCCGAATAAAGGTCGACATTTGCGCACATATCCTTTTCCACGCCCTTGACCTTGGCAAAAAGCTCGGGCGTGAGCGTTTCGATAAGCTCGTAGAGCACAAATTCGTCCTCGCGGCCTTTAACGCGTGCGAGCTCCTTCGCCTTTTCTTTGAGAATTACGGCGCGCGGGTCGCTTAAAGTATAGATGGCGTGGCCCATACCATAGACGAGGCCTGCGCCGTCAAACGCTTCTTTCCGGAGAATCCTTTCGATGTAGGCGCCCACTTCTTCGCGGCTTGTGATATCCTTTATGTTCTTTTTGAAATCGTCAATCATCTCGCGGACCTTGATGTTGGCGCCGCCGTGGAGGGGGCCTTTGAGGGAGCCGATGGCCGAGGCGATTGCGGAATATGTATCCGTACCCGTGGAGGAAACCACGTGCGTGGTGAAGGAAGAGTTATTACCGCCGCCGTGCTCGGCGTGGATGATGAGACATTCGTCAAGCGTGTCGGCCTCAAGCTTTGTAAACTGATTGTCAGGGCGGATCATATAGAGAATATTTTCCGCCGTGGAAAGCTCGGGATTCGGCGAGTGGATGATGAGACTCTTCTGGTCATAGTAATGTGCCTTAGCATAGTAGCCGTATGTGACCATCGTGGGGATGCGCGCAATCAGCGCAATCGACTGGCGCAGCATATTTTCAAGGGAAACATCGTCGGGATTCTCGTCATACGAATAGCTTGCCAGAACACTGCGGGCGAGCTTATTCATAATATTCTGGCTCGGGGCCTTCAGAATCATATCCTCGGTAAAGCCCTCGGGCAGTGTGCGGTGCGCACCGAGGTAGCTCGTGAAGTGCGCAAGCTCCTCCTTTGTCGGCAGTACGCCGAAGAGAAGAAGGTATGTAATTTCCTCAAAGCCGTGTCTGTCCTCCTCGCGGCAGGCGCGGACGATATCAAAAACATCAATGCCGCGGTAGCGGAGGATGCCCCTGTCCGGAATCTTATCGCCTTCGTTTACGATATAGCCGTGAGCATCGCCGATGTTGGTAAGACCGACGAGTACGCCCGTATTATCGGCGTTACGGAGGCCGCGCTTTACGTTATAGCGCGGATAGAGCTCGCCCTCTATGGAGTATGCGGCGCGGGCGGCCGTGCAAAGATCATCAAATGTGCGATTCATACAATGGTTCCTTTCTTTTTAAGCCGGCGGGTATAACGCGCTGTTTTCCGTAAAGCCGCGGCTGAATTCAAACTGTCCGAATTTTCCGGCCGTTTTCCCTTCGATGAGGAAATGTACCTCGCTGATTTCGGGAAGCGCCGTGAGAGAATTTACAATGGAATAGACCGAGAGCGCTGTTTTCTTCGGCGCTTCCTCTGCCACATCCCAAAAGGCGCGGGAGAGGTTTACAAAGCAGACGCCGGCGCGGATTTCTGCCGAGAGTACACGCACCTCCTCCGGCAGCGTAGGTGCCAGATGCGAGGAAGAGGGACCGCGCACAAGCTCCGTCACCACGGCTTCCGCCGCGGAATGTCCCTCCGAAAGAGAAACCTTCCGTGCTTCGGGGAGAAGGAAGGAGGCCGTCTCGTCTGTAAAATACAAGGTCAGAAGGGCTTCGGTGCCGCTTTCGGGCGAGAAAAGCGCAAGATCCTCCCGTCCAAGTGCGCCGAGGCGTTCGCCGGTCTGGAGACTTGAAAGCGGTTTCCCGTCCACAAGCAAGAGGACCTTACCCACCTCGCGCACGGCCGAGGCCGTATAAATTACTGTGTAGCGGGCAAGAAGCCGGTCCGCATCCGTGCCCGTATCAAACGGTGCGGAAAGGTTGATTTCCGCCACGGTGCCGCGCATCGTAATGCCGAGAAGCTCTGTACCCTTCGGAATCACCCGCGTCATACCGGGCTTTTTGGGCCCTTCCAGAAGCGCCCGTATCGCCGTTTCCAGAACGCTCCCTTCGAGCGTCACCGTGCGGGATTCTTCACGGATTTCATCGCCGCCGGCGGCAAAGTATAAACTGACACGGCCGCGTGGCCCGGAGGCACAGCCGGTGAGAAAGCAGAGCGCGAGTATAAAAAGCAAAAGTTTTTTCATATGCGTTCTCCTTTACAAATCGTGCGAGACGGGAAGGATAATGCGGAAAAGACTGCCTTCCTCCTCACGGCTTTCCACTTCAATGTAGCCGCCGTGCAGCTCCACCGCGCCGAGCGCAATGGAAAGGCCGAGGCCTGTGCCGCCTGTTTCTCTGGCGCGGGCCTTGTCTACGCGGTAGAAGCGGTCAAAAATCTTGGCAAACTCCGTTTCCGCAAGCCCGATGCCACTGTCGGCAATGGTGATGAAAACGTTCTCTTCATCGCGGTACATTTCCAAATACACGCGCCCGTCCTCGGGCGTATATTTGATGCTGTTATCGAGAATATTGTAAACCGCCTCCCACATCTTGTCTGCATCCACGCGGTGGAAGATACTGTCGGGAAGGTGGGTTTCTATCTGTATATTTTTCTTTTCTGCAAGGGGCGAAAGCGCACGGACCACATCCTGCACAAGCACCTGGAGGTTTACGGTGGAGAAGGTGAAAATCTCCGCCTCATCCGTGTCTGCATCGAGCTTTGTAAGGCTTAAAAGCTTGTTGACAATGCGGGTGAGTCTGTCCACCTGCCCGTTCATATCGGATAAAAACTCGCGCACCATCGCGGGGTCCGCATCGGGGTTCTGGATCAGCGAGTCGCAGATGAGCTTAATGGACGAAAGCGGGGTTTTGAGCTCGTGCGAGGCATTCGAAACGAATTCCTGCCGGCGACTATCAATATCGTCAATCCGCTCCACCATAAGGTTAAACGCGGAAACGAGCTCGCGGATTTCGGTGGTGCCGCCTTCCTCCGTCAGCTTTCGCGCATCCGTTTCGCTCATCTCTTTAATCTGCACCGTAAGGCGCGAGATGGGCGCGGTGAAAACGGAAGAAATCAGCATACCGAACGCAACCAGAAGGAGAAGCGCCACCGCGGCAATGCCGATAAGGCGGCTGCGGAGATGCGCAAAATAGGTGTATAAATCCTCTGTGGAGGCTTTCAGTAAAAGTGCGCCGACCACGCGGGTGCCACTGTATACGGGCACGCCCGCACCGAGAAAGTGCAAGCCGCCCTCCTCTACCTCACGCGTGACATTCTCGCCCGAAAGCGCGCGTAAAAGCCACGGGGCCGCAAGGATTTTTCCGCGCTGTGCGGCGTCGCCCGTGTCGGCCAAAATGCGCCCGTCACGGTCGAGAAGCAAAACGCGGGCATCATAGTTTTCAATATACAGGGAGGGCGCAAACGCGGCAATGTCCGCACGGCCCGTCACATAATCGGCCGAAAAACCGGCCAGAATATTTGCTTCCTCCAGCATTTCCGCACTGCGGTTTTTGATGCTGTACCCCTGCACCGATGCCAGAATGAACAGGATCATAATGGTAAGGGAGAGGGCAATTACGGCAAAGTAGGAGGCCACAAGGCGGAGACGAATGCCGAAAAAGAAGTGTTTAGCTTTCTCTAAAATAGTATCCTACCCCCCACTTGGTGATAATAAACTGCGGCTCGGCGGGGTTCGGCTCGATTTTCTCGCGCAGACGCCGCACGTGCACGTCCACCGTGCGGATATCCCCGGGATAATCGTACCCCCACACAATATCGAGAAGGCTTTCGCGGGAATAGACGCGGCCGGCGTTTGAAACGAGGAGGTCGATAAGATCAAACTCCTTCGCCGTAAGCTCTACCCACTTGTCGCCAATACGTACTTTTCTGAGGTTATAGTCAAGCGCGGCACTTCTGCCGCCATCCTTTGCGGCCTTGCCGTCGCTCTTTTGTGCGCGGCGCAAAATGGCTTTTACGCGCGCCTTCAGCTCTAAGATATTAAACGGCTTTGTCATATAGTCATCCGCGCCGTACTCAAGGCCCATAATTTTATCCATATCCTCGGTTTTGGCCGTGAGCATAATAATCGGCACGCGGGAAAACTCGCGGATTTTCTGGCAGACGGAAAGCCCGTCTACCTTCGGGAGCATTAAATCCAGGATGATAAGGTCGATGCTTTTGTCGCGCGCAAGCTTTAATGCTTCCTCGCCGTCATATGCAGCCTCCACCAAAAAGCCTTCCTGCTCAAAATTGAACTTTATGCCTTTTACCAAAAGCTTTTCATCGTCAACAATTAAAATTTTCACCCTAAAAGGCTCCTTTCCTGCCCTGTTTTCACGCTTTTTTCCAAAAAAGCCTTGCTTTTAGCCTCTATTTGGTATATTATATAACATTATCCGGTATATTTCAATCCTAAATTAAAATATTTTATTTTAAGGTGTTACGAAGGAGGATTTGTTTTGAAACGAAAGCTTTTAGCGCTTTTTCTGTTGCTGCTTCCGCTTTTGGCGCAAGTCGGTCTGGCTGCGCCCTCGGTCTCCGCGCCCGAGGCGATTTTAATCGACGCGAAAACAGGGATTGTGCTCTATGAAAGAAATGCGCATCAAAAAGCATATCCCGCCAGCACCACAAAGATTATGACGGCCATACTGGCCCTTGAAAACGGGAATATGGACGAGATGGTTACGGTCAGCTTTGACGCCGTAAACTCCATAAGCTATGATAGCAGTAAGGCAGGCCTTTTTGAGGGCGAGACGTTTACCCTAAAGGATATGGTCTACACGCTCCTTGTCTGCTCCGCAAACGATTCCGCAAACGTCATCGCCGAGCATATCGCGGGCGATATTGACGCGTTTGTGGAAAAGATGAACACCCGCGCCGCCGAGCTCGGCGCAAAGAACACGCATTTTGTAAATACACATGGCCTGCATGACGATAATCATTACACCACAGCCTACGACCTCGCAATTCTTACCCGCCACGCGCTCTCGCTTCCGCATTTCCGCGATATTATAGAGACGCGCCAGTACATCCTTGAACCGACGGATAAGTACGAAGAGGTGCGCTACTGCAATTCCACGAACCATCTTCTGAACCCGCAGAGCCCCTACTATTATGCCGATGCCATCGGGGTAAAGACGGGGTACACCGACAGAGCCAAGAGCTGCCTCGTGGCCGCGGCGGAAACGGACGGAGCAACCTACATAAGCGTTGTTATGGGCGCAGAAAGCATTGAGGGGCAGACGATGTCGTTTGTGGACAGCCGCGCGCTTCTCCGCTTTGGTGCCGAGGAATGTGCACCGCAGATTCTGGCGCCGGCCGGCACGCTTGTATGGGATATTCCCGTACAGCGCGCAAAGGGCACAAAGGTGGTAGCGGGCAGAACGGCGGAGAATATTTCCATCTGCCTCCCGCCGGGCGTTTCCGCGGAAGGTGCGGAGCGGCTCGAATATATCAAAACAGACCTTGAGGCTCCCGTGCACGTGGGCGATGTTATCGGTAAGCTTGAATACCGCTACGGCGATATCGTCGTAGGCAAGGCCTACCTTCTTGCAGACGAAGAAATTGAAAAGCAGGGACTTATCTCGCGCTTTTTCAGTTGGATCTTCTCGTCCGTCTGGGTATGGGGCATCCTGATTCTTCTCTTCTTTATCGTGTTTGCCCGCCGCCTGCGGCGTGCCCGCGCGAGAAGCCGCCGCCGCAAGATGGCGGAGATGAGAAGACGCAATAAATATCAGTAAACGAGGGCGACTTATGTTTGAAAAAATGCTGACCGCCGTGCAGAAGCCGGTGCGCTATATCGGCGGCGAATACGGCGCTGTTTATAAAAATCCGGCGGAGGTAAAAATCCGCTTTGCCATGTGCTTTCCTGACCTTTACGAGGTGGGGATGAGCCACCTCGGCCTTCGGATTTTATACCATCTGAAAAATTCGCGCGAGGATACGTGGTGCGAGCGCGCCTTTATGCCGTGGGACGATATGATGGACGAAATGGCCAAAAACGATATGCCGCTTTTTGCGCTTGAAAGCCGCGACCCGCTTTCCGTCTTTGATATGCTCGGTTTTTCGCTGCAGTATGAAATGTCCTACACAAATGTGCTTGCAATGCTGCGCCTTGCCCGCATCCCGATCAGAAGAGAAGACCGCACGGAAAACTTCCCGTTTATCTGTGCCGGCGGCTCCTGCGCGCTAAATCCCGAGCCGATGGCGGATTTTATCGACTTTTTCATCCTCGGCGAGGGCGAAGAGGTCAATATGGAAATCCTTGATGCCTTTAGCGTTTGGAAGGATAGCGGCGCGCCGAAATCGGCGTTCCTTGAAACCGTGGCAGGGATTGAAGGCGTGTATGTGCCCGCGTTTTATGAGCCTTCCTATGACGGCGAGAAATTCGGAGGCTTTCGCCGCCTTTCCGACAAAGCCCCCGAAAAAGTGAAAAAGCGCATTGTAAAAGATATGGATGCGTGCTTCTACCCCGAAACACAGATTGTGCCCTACGGCGAAGTGGTGCACGACCGTGTTTCCCTTGAGATGTTCCGCGGCTGCATCCGCGGCTGCAGATTTTGCCAGGCCGGGATGATTTACCGCCCTGTGCGCGAAAAATCGCCAGAGAGACTGCTCGAGCTTTCCAAAAAGCTTCTGGAATATACGGGGTATGAGGAAATTTCTCTCCTTTCGCTTTCCACAAGTGATTATACGTGCCTCGGGCCCTTTACCGAGAAGCTTCTCGATATGACCGAGGCGAAAAAAATAAGCCTTGCGCTGCCTTCCCTCCGCGTGGACAACTTCTCGATGGAGCTGATGCAGAGAATCCAGAAGGTGCGCAAAACCGGCCTTACCTTCGCGCCCGAAGCCGGCACGCAGCGTATGCGCGATGTAATCAATAAAGGCCTCACGGAAGAAAATGTGCTGGAATCTGCCCGCATCGCGTTTGGCGGCGGCTACAAGAATCTGAAGCTGTATTTTATGATCGGCCTTCCCTATGAGACAGAGGAGGATGTGGCCGGTATTCCGCTTCTTGCGAAAAAAGTGGTGGACACCTCGTTTGAAATCCCGCGGGAGAAGGGCGAAAAGCCCGTGCAGGTAACGGCGAGCGTATCTTCGTTTGTGCCAAAGCCGCACACGCCGTTTCAGTGGGCGGCGCAAAACACCGTGGAAGAGCTTCGGAAGAAGCAGGAAATTCTTTGCGGCACCGTGCGCTCCAAGCGCCTTACGATAAACTATCACGAATCGAAGCTCAGCGTACTTGAGGGCGTATTTGCCCGTGGCGACAGACGGCTCGGGCGCGTACTCGAACGTGCGGTAGAGCTTGGCTGTCGGTTTGACGGCTGGAGCGAGCATTTTGATTTCGCACGCTGGGAGAAAGCGTTTTCGGAATGTGGCATTTCGATGGAAATGTACACAAGAGCGAGAGGTGAGGACGAGGCGCTTCCTTGGGATATCGTCGATATTGGTGTGGCGAAATCCTTCCTCCTTCGCGAGTGGGAGCGCGCCGCAGAGGGCGTTGTTACGCCGAACTGCCGCGAAAAATGCAGCGGCTGTGGCGCCGCTTCGATGAAAGCAGGTGTCTGCCATGCATAAATATATTGTTCGCTATGCAAAACGGGGCGATGCAAAGTTCGTTTCGCATCTCGACTTTTTGCGCCTTATTCAGCGCGCGATGCGAAGGGCCGAATTGCCCCTTAAATTTTCCGAAGGCTTCAATCCCCACCCGTGCCTTTCCTTTGCCCAGCCGCTCGGCGTAGGCGTATGGGGCGAGCGCGAGCTTTTTGAGGTGGAGATGACAGAGGAATGCCCCGACATAAAAGAAAGACTTTCCGCGAAAATGCCCGGGGGCATTGACATTGTGGAAGTCACCTTGTGCGAGAGAAACAATTTTGCAAAAATCGAGCGCGGTGTGTATACGGCCACGCCCGAAAAGCTGCCGACGGCAGAAGAACTCCGCGCCTTTATGGAAAAAGAAGAAATCTGCATCGAAAAGCGCACGAAAAGCGGCGTAAAGCTTACGGATATCCGTCCGGATATTTTCGAAGCGAGAATAGAAGGCGACAGCCTTTTTCTCCGCCTTGCCACAGGCAGCACCCGCAATCTGAAGCCTTCCGCGGTGCTCGATGCGATGGAAAAGGAAATTCCCGGCTATGCCCCCGGTTTTTGCCGCTACACCCGCCATTTTCTGACGGATGCAGCAGACAGGGAAATATAAAAGGCGAAAGTTTTTCAAAAAAATTTGCTTTCTTTCAGAAAAAACTGTATAATAAAAAAACAGCGTGCCCGCGTGGCACGGTATTGCACGAAAATCCACACAGGAGGTTTTTAATATGTTTGGATACAAACAGGATATCGGTATCGACCTTGGTACCGCAAGCGTACTTGTCTATGTACGCGGCCGCGGCATCGTCCTCAAAGAGCCCTCGGTTGTTTCGATTGACAAGAACACCGGCAAAGTCCAGGAGGTAGGGCTTGAGGCACAGCGTATGATCGGGCGCACGCCGGGCAACATCGTAGCCATCCGTCCCCTTCGTGACGGGGTTATTTCCGATTATGACACCACAGAAAAAATGCTGAAATATTTCCTTAAGAAGGTTTGCAACAAGCGCCTTTTCCGCCCCAATGTCATCGTCTGTGTGCCGAGCGGCGTCACAGAAGTAGAGGAGCGCGCCGTAATCGATGCGGCGATGCAGGCAGGCGCGAGACGCGTCCATCTCATCGAAGAACCGATTGCCGCGGCAATCGGGGCAGGCCTTGATATTGCAAAGCCGTACGGCAGTATGGTCGTCGATATCGGCGGCGGCACGAGTGACGTTGCGGTTATCTCGCTTGGCGGTATCGTAGTAAGTAACTCGATTAAGGTCGCGGGTGACGCTTTTGACGAAACGCTCGTTCGCTACATCCGTAAAAAGCACAACATTTCGATTGGTGACCGCACGGCAGAAGATATGAAAATCAAAATCGGCTGTGTGTACCCGCGCGAAGAAAACGAAACGATGGAAATCCGCGGGCGTTGCCTTGTAACAGGCCTTCCGAAAACCGCTACGGTTTCTTCCTCGGAAATGCTTGAGGCGCTTGAGGAACCGGCCACCGCAATTGTGGATGCTGTCCACTCCGTTTTGGAAAAAACACCGCCGGAGCTTGTGGGTGATATCAGTAATGCAGGTATCGTACTTACGGGCGGCGGCTCGCTCATTCACGGGCTTGACCTTCTTCTCCAGAAGGAGAC
Organism: Clostridia bacterium; assembly: GCA_045533905.1. Classification (GTDB taxonomy): domain Bacteria; phylum Bacillota; class Clostridia; order UMGS1883; family UMGS1540; genus SIG447. Next base: position 55,717 of record JAZSIR010000022.1, on the reverse strand, counting down.
GGGCATCAGCGTGCGCATCGCAGAGGATGCTATTTCCTGCGTTGCCATCGGTACGGGCAAAGCGCTCGATAATATTGATGCTCTTCGCGAAAACGTAAGTATTTCCAAACGCAAATATTAATAGCTCGGGGCAGGGTGCAATTCCCTACCGGCGGTACAGCCCGCGACCCGTCTTTTATAAGACGGCTGATTCGGTGAAATTCCGAAGCCGACGGTATAGTCCGGTATAAAGAGCAAAAAGAAAGAAGCAAGCCCCGACACGTGTGTCGGGGCATTTCATTTTAAGGAGGCAAAGAATGAAAACAAAAAATTTACTGCGCATTGCTATTTTAGGTGCTATCGGCTTTATTTTAATGCAGTTTGAGTTTGCCGTACTTCCCTCGGCAAGCTTTCTGCGGATGAACCTTTGCGATATCCCCGCACTTTTTGCCGCGTTTTCGATTGGGCCCGTAGCCGGTCTTTTGGTTGTTATCATCGAAAACGCCCTCCACCTTTTCCAGTCGTTTTCGGGCGGCGTGGGGGAAATGGCCAACATTCTTATAAGCGGCCCCTTTGTCCTTTGTGCAGGGCTTTTGTATAAGAGATTCCACACGAAGGGCGGCGCCTTTTGGTCGCTCGTACTCGGTAGCATCGTGATGCTTCTCGCCGCGCTTTTTGCAAACCGCTTCATAAACTTGCCGCTCTACGGCATCCCGAAAGAGCAGATTGTGCCGACGCTTCTTGCCGCCATCCTGCCGTTTAACGCCATCAAGGCCGTGGTGATTACGGCGCTTACAATGCTTCTTTATAAGCCTCTTTCCCCGCTTCTTAAAAAATAGATTTTGTATTGACTTTGGGAAAAAGGTATGGTATACTTAGGGAAAACAGAGATGGAGGGTCGAAAAATGGAACATATTAAGACAATTGAAACACGCTCTTTGTGTGAAAGCGCGAAAAACGGCGGCTGCGGCGAATGTCAGACCTCTTGCCAGTCTGCATGCAAAACAAGCTGCGGCATTGCTAACCAGCAGTGTGAAAACACGAAAGAAAGCAAGTAATTACAAAATGCCGTCCTTTTTGGGCGGCATTCTTGTTTACGATAAAGAGAGGAATCTACAATGATACACCAGTATAAACTTGGCGGATATAACATAGTGCTCGATGTCGCCTCCGGCGGCGTGCACGTTGTGGACGATGTGGCCTATGACCTTATCGAAGGCTTTGAATCCTCGGAAAAGGAGGCGCTCATCACCACCGTTTCGGAAAGATATACAGAAAAAGGCGTCACGCGCGAAGAGGTGGCGGGCTGCTATGCAGAACTCGAAACCCTTCGGGACAGAGGCCAGCTTTTTGCGCACGACACGTTTTCCGATAAAGCAGGCGTTTTAAAAGAGAAGACGGCGGGCGTCGTAAAGGCTTTATGCCTCCACGTGGCGCACACGTGCAATTTAAACTGCGCCTACTGCTTTGCAAGCCAGGGAAAATACCGGGGCGAACGCGCCATTATGTCCTTTGAAGTCGGAAAACGCGCCCTCGATTTCCTCATCGAAAATTCAGGCACGCGCAGAAATCTCGAAGTAGACTTTTTCGGCGGCGAGCCGCTTATGAATTTTGACGTGGTGAAACAGCTTGTGGCGTATGCCCGAAGCATCGAGAAAGAAAAGGGCAAAAACTTCCGCTTCACGCTCACCACAAATGGGCTTCTCATTGATGATGATGTAATCGACTTTGCAAACCGCGAAATGAGCAACGTTGTTTTAAGCCTTGACGGGCGGCGCGAGGTGCACGACCGTTACCGCGTAGATTATGCAGGAAACGGAAGCTTTGACCGCATCGTGCCGAAGTTTCAAAAGCTGGTAGAAGCCCGCGGCGGCAAAAACTATTATATGCGCGGCACCTTCACACACGAAAATGCCGACTTTTTAGAGGATATCAAAACGATGCTCGACCTTGGCTTTTCGGAGCTTAGTATGGAGCCTGTGGTCACCGCGCCCGAAGACGGCGCCGCCCTTACGGAAGAAGACTTACCCGTACTTTTTGACCAGTATGAAAAGCTTGCTGAGCTTATGCTTTCGCGCGATAAGGAAGGCAAGCCCTTCACCTTCTACCATTATATGATTGACCTTTCCGGCGGCCCGTGCATCTATAAGCGCATATCGGGTTGCGGCTCGGGCACGGAATATATGGCCGTCACGCCGTGGGGCGACCTTTACCCCTGCCACCAGTTTGTGGGGGATGAAAAGTACCTTCTCGGCAACATCTGGGACGGCGTCACCAAAAAAGACGTACAGGCCGAGTTCGCCGCTTGCAACGTGTATGCAAGAGAAGAATGTAAATCGTGCTGGGCACGGCTATACTGCTCAGGCGGCTGTGCCGCAAACGCCTACCACGCCACGGGCGACATACGCGGCGTATATGAATACGGCTGCAAGCTCTTCAAAAAGCGTATGGAATGTGCCATTATGGTTGCGGCTGCAAGAAGTCTTGGAAGCGAAGCGGAGTGAGCATTTTGAAAACCCCCGTTTGTGACTTTGTGGAAAAGTACATAGAGAAAAACGCGCTCCGTCTCCATATGCCGGGGCATAAGGGTATGCACGGGTATGGGGCGGACATTACGGAAATCGACGGGGCCGACAGTCTCTACGCGCCCGAAGGCATTATCCGCGAAAGCGAGGAAAATGCCGGCGCCCTTTTCGGGGCTGACACGTTCTATTCCGCAGAAGGCGCCTCACTCGCCATCCGCGCAATGCTCGCACTCGTTTGTATGCAAACGGAAGAACAGGCGCATATCCTCGCGGCAAGAAATGCGCATCGCGCATTTATAAGTGCCGCCGCACTTTTGGATTTTGCGGTTACGTGGCTGCCCGCGGCGGGCGAAAGCTATCTTTCTTGCACGCTTTCGGCCGAAGCGCTCGATAAAGCCCTTTCGGCGCAGAAGTTTACGGCCGTATATGTCACAAGTCCCGACTATCTCGGGCAGATTCTCGATATTGAAGGCCTTTCGCGGGTGTGTCGCGCGCACGGCACGCTTCTCCTTGTTGACAATGCGCACGGCGCATACCGGAAATTTCTGCCCACATCCGCGCACCCTATCGACCTCGGTGCCGACCTGTGTGCCGACTCGGCGCATAAAACACTTCCCGCGCTGACGGGAAGCGCGTATCTGCACATTGCCGGAAGGCACAGCGCGCGTTTTTCGCCGTATGCGAAGGAGGCGATGGTGCTTTTCGGCTCCACAAGTCCTTCCTATTTGATACTTGCCTCGATTGACCGCACAAATGCGTACCTCGCGGCCGGCTACCGCGAGCGCCTCGCGGCCTTTTTGCCGCAGGTGGAAAAAGCAAAGACGGCCCTTCGGGGAAAAGGCTACGATGTGCTTTCGGGCGAAGAACTGAAAATCACAATCGCACCCAAAAGCTACGGCTATACGGGAGAAGCGCTGGCCGCAATCCTGAAAGAGGAAAACTGCATCCCCGAATTTTATGATAAAGACTATCTCGTTTTAATGGTTACGCCCGAAACGGGCGAAGAGGGGCTTGCGCGCCTTCTGGAAGTACTCTCGGCGATTCCCCGCCGCACGCCGGTCGAAGAGAGGCCGCCGCGGGCGGCAGAAGGTGTACGCGTTCTCTCGCCGCGCGCCGCGCGCCTTTCCCCACACGAGACGGTAAAGACAGAAGACTGTGAGGGGCGCATTTTGGCGGCGGAGGGCGTCAGCTGCCCGCCCGCCGTGCCGATTTTAGTGAGCGGCGAACGCATCGGAAAAGCGCATATAGAAGCCTTCGGTTACTACGGCATTGGGCGCCTTTCGGTCGTAAAAGAAAACTGACTTCGGCACATCTTCCAAAAATCAAACGATGGCCCGCACGTGATTTCGCAAAAAGTCCCGTGCGGGTTTATACATATTGTACAAAAACGAAAAAATCTTTCAAAAAAGACTTGCATTTTTGACGGGAAGCCTGTATAATAAGAGCGTATAGTTATAAAGGGCTACTCTCCCCAAGAAGAGGGTGGCTTTTTATCACACTCTTGCGAAGTCTGCATAATAATGTACATATTCGCAAAGTAAAAACATTCCAATTAAAGGAAGGGGTAGGAAAATGTTCAAAAGAACAAACAACTTGCGGAAAGCCCTTGCGATCGTACTCGCATTGTGCATGATTCCCACAGTGGCATTTGCAGAAGAAACTGCAACTGAAGTGGCAATCACATCGGCTACCGTTAACGAAGCAGAAGGTACAGTTACCATCGCCGGCACCATTTCGGATGCTGATGCAGAAGTAACCATCCTCGCTGTTCGTGGCGGTCAGGCATACGATGATGAGGCTCTTGCGGCATATACGGATGAAGACCTCGGCGAAGACGTTGTCTACATCGACCAGAAGGCTGCAACAGAAGGCGCTTTCTCGTTCACATTCGTTCCGCGTGCAGATGCAACAATCGGCGGCATCATCACAGCCTTCGTTGGCGGTGAAAACGTTTCTGCTGTTGCATACACAAGCGTTGAAGCACTCGTAAAGGCTCCGACACTTGCACTCGTAACCGAAAACTGGGAATTTGGGGATGACCTCGTATTCTCCGTAACCGGCAGCGATGCTGATGCATGGTTCGAAAGAGTCGGCACAGTTACCGTAACCTTAAACGGCGAAGAAGTTTCCGTTGACCTTGATGACGTAACCTTTGCAGATGGCGAGCTCGCCATTGCAAACCTCGGCGAAGGCACTGTAACAAAGGTTGTTCTGAAAGCTGCAGCTGACAAGAAGCTCTTTAAAGATGCCCGTTGGGAATCTGAAGAAGGTATCACAGCTGTCGCAAAGACACCGGGTACAGCTTCTGACCTCGCTCTCGTAGGCGACGAAGCAATCGCCATCGCACTTGAAGATGCTAACGAATGGATTTCCAACATCGGTGCAGAAAGCGTTTCCATCACAAAGGGCGGCGAAGCAGTAGAAGGTTTCGAGTATGCAATTTCTGACGGTGTTCTTACTATCACAGGTATCACCGCTCCGAAGACAGGCGTTGACACATATGTAGTTTCTATCGCAGCTCCGAAGTTTGCAGTTGTTACAGCAGATGTTGTAATCACAGCTGAAACCACCGCTGCAAAGAACGCTCTCGTAGCTCCCGAAGTCGTATACAGCGATTCCGAATTCGAAACTGCTGACCCGGCATGGCCGGAAGATGGCACTCCGGATGATGCACAGGCTCTCTTCGGTAAGGCAAGCGTTACGCTTCCGGCCGCAGTAGAAGGCTCTGATGCAGTTATCAGCTGGACGATTGACGAAATTGCTGTAGAAGCAGGCGTTGTAGAACTCGCTCGTGCCGCTTCCGATGCAGCAGAACCGAAGACAGCTTACGAAGCAGTTGCTACTATCGTATACGGCGATGATGCAGATACTACAGAAACTGTTTCTTACACACTGACTGTAAACCAGATCAATGTAAAGGGTATCGAAGTAGCTATCACACTCGCAAAGATTGCAGTAGATGCTGTTGTGGATGCAACTGTAACCGTTGACGGCGCAGAAGCTGCAGCTGACGGCGCAGTCTTTACTGCAGAAGCTGTTGCAGACGGCGATCACACCGTTGTTGTTGCACGTCCCGGCTTTGTAACGCTCACCTTCACGCTCACAGTAGCAGACGGCGCAGTTGCAGCTGTTGACTCGGTACGCGCAGAAGATATCACCGCAGAAGGCTTCACCGTAAATATGGTAGCCGGTGACATCTACGTTGACGGCAAGGTTGACGGTATGGACGCTTCCGCCCTCTACGCTGCATGGCGTGCAACCACAGAGAACGTTGAACTTTACAATATCGCAGCCGACATTGACGGCAGCGGCGAAGTAAACGGTCTCGACGCTTCCGCTCTCTATGCTGAATGGAGATTTGGTTATTAAGTAATACCCCGCAAGGCACGCGGTAAAATCCAAAGAAAGAGGTAACAAAATTATGATGAAGAAAATTTCTGCCGTTTTGCTTGCCGTTATGATGCTTCTGTCGATGTCTTTCGCAGTAGCCGCGGCAAACGAAGGCACATTAACACTTGTTTGGGATCCGGCCTCGGTTTACTATGTAGAAGGTGAAGACAATCTCTTCACTGTAGACGTAAAGGTAGAAGGCCCCGAAACAGTTGCTATGCATGACCTCGTTCTTGCATACGACGACGAAGTTGTACAGCTCGTAGACGCTGAAGGCGACGCTGTAAGCGACTATCCGGAAGATGCTGTTACCACATTCGACAGAGCATTTGCACTCGATATGTGCACATTCCTCGAAAATGGCGACCTCAGCATCCTCGGCATTAAGAAGGGCCAGGGCTCTATCGATATGCCGGCTGATGGCATTCTCTTCACTCTCACCTTCAAGGCAATCGCCGCAGGCGACAGTGCTATGACCGCCACTTCCCTTTACACCGCAGTAAACGGTGGCGAAGCTTGGACCATTACCGACAAAACCGCTGCTGATGCAGTTGTTGTAAAGGCAAAGCCGGTTGCTCCCACAGCTTCCTCTTTTGCAGTAGACGGCACAGTTGCAGATGGCGAAACCGTTGAAGCTGACTACGCATTCGACAACGGTGAAAGAACACCGGGTGCTGATACCACAGCAGGCGATGTTTCCGAAGTTAAGTGGTATGTAGAAGGCATCGAAGCCGCAGTAGCTACCGGCAAAACACTCGCAATCAGCGACGATGCTTGGGTTGGCAAGAAGCTTTCCTACACCGTTCTCCCGAAGACAGATGTTCGCGCTATCGATGCTGAAGGTGCTCTTTCCGAAGCATTTGACTGTGGCTACATCCTCCCGGCAGAAGGCTATGCTCCGGTTATCTCTGCAGTAGCAGTTGAAGGCGGCAAAGTTTCCGCAGCTGCAGCAGCTAAGGCAGTTGCTACTTTTGAAAAGACATATGCAAATGCAGAATATGCAGTAGCATACAAGTGGTTCCTTGAAGGCGCAGCAGATCCGGTTGTCGGCGAAACTGCAACCTTCGGCGCAGATGCCATTGACAAGACCGTGGTTGTTAAGGCCATTGTTACAATCTCTGTAGGCGGCGAAGCATTCGCAGCAAGTGAAGAAGTTGCTTCTGACAGCTACACCATCACAAGCGAACCGCCGACACTCACAATCGCAGAAACCGTTCCGTCCAAGAAGCCGTATGCAGGCGCCTCCTTCGCACTTTCTGCAGCTAACGTATCTGCAGTAAGCAACGCTGAAGGCGACACTGCAGTTCCGACAATTGCCTATGCATGGTACATTGTTGACGAATTCGTTGCAGCAGAAGAATTCAGCGCAGAAGGCAAAGAAGTTCTTGATTCCGACAACAGCTTTGCTGTTCCGAAGGAAACAGAAGGCAAGTTCGTTGTAGTTGTGATCACCGCAACCGACGCTCTTGACATTTCCACAACAAAGACAGTTGCATTCACAAATGCAATCGCTAAGCTCCCGAGCGGCGGCGGCAGCGTTGGTGGTGCTTCCCTCAGCGATGATAAGAAGGAAGAAGAACCGAAGGAAGAAGAGCCGAAGGAAGAACCCAAGGAAGATAACGATCCGGCAGGCGAAGCTATCGAAAACGGTGCTGCAGCATTCACCGACGTTAACAAGGAAACCTACGCTTGGGCATACGACGGCATCGACGCTCTTGCAAAAGCAGGCGTTATCAAGGGTATGACCGCTACAACATTCGGTCCGGAAGAAAAGACCACAAATGCTCAGGTTGTTGCACTTGCAGTTCGCATTGCAGGCCTCAAGGCTAAAGATGGTGCTACCACCGATATCGTTGCAAAGGATCACTGGGTACAGGCTGAAATGGCAGCAGCTGCCGAAGCCAACATCCTCGGTGTATTTGGCGACAAGGTTGATGTAGAAGCTGCAACAACTCGCGAAGTTGCATTCACACTTCTTTACAATGCCCTCAAGGCTGCAGGCGTAGAACTCGCTGAAACTGCAGAAGCAATCGAATACACAGACGCAGCAAGCATCGATGCAGCGTGTGTTGAAGCTATCACAGCTCTTACAAAGGCAGGCATCGTAAACGGCATGGGCGATGGCACTCTGGCTCCGAAGGCCACCATCACACGTGCACAGCTCGCTAAGATCCTTGGCATTGCAAACAGCATTATCGCGAAATAATTTTCCTACCCGAAAATTATAGATACAAAAGCGACCGACACGAGTACGTGTCGGTCGCTTTCTCTCTTTGCAAGGGGAATGTAAAAAAGTCCAGACCGCAAAAAGGAGAAGCCTTTTTGCTATGTCAAAACACCACCGCGCAGAGGACGCTGTGCGCGGTCCATTGATCGCTTCGCAGGTATATCCGCGCGCGGCGCGGGTGGTATTTGCTTCGCAAGTGGTATTCTGCACTTTGGGCAGAGTTTTATTTTGCTTTCGCAAAGATAAGCATGAAAAAAGCCTTTCCGCACTCGGAAAAGGCTTTTCGTATTTTTCTATTTGCCGTAGTTTTCTTTCAGATAAAAAATCGCGTCTCTGTACCCTGCAAACCCGAGCCCCATAAATGTTTTCACACAGCCCATACCTGCATAGGAAAGGCGGCGAAAGGCTTCGCGGTTTGTAATGTCGGAAAGATGCACCTCCACAGCGGGGAGGGAAACGGCGCGAAGCGCATCCAAAATTGCCATGCTCGTGTGCGTGTAGGCGGCAGGGTTTATCACAATGCCGTCCATTTTGCCGTGTGCTTCCTGAATTTTTGTAACGATATCCCCTTCGTAGTTTGACTGGTACACTTCGATTTCGGCGCCTGCCTCGCGCGCGCTTTCTTCAATATAGCGCACAAGATCCGCGTACGTTTCGTGCCCGTAGATTTCAGGCTCGCGAATGCCCAGCATATTCAGGTTCGGTCCGTTAATTACAAGAATTTTCATACGCTTTTACCACCCTTTCTATAACTTCTGAAAGTGTCCCCTCATTTTCCACCTCGGCATCGGCAAAGCGCGCATACAGCGGCGCGCGCTCGGCATACATTTTTGGGAGGTTTCCCGAAAGCGATAGGGGCCTCCCTTTTTTCGGGAGGTTTTCGAGCGCACGGCGAAGATAAACGAATACGCCGTTTTGGTGGAGATGCGCATAGTTTTCTTCGCGCACAACGGCCCCGCCGCCCGTGGCAATTACAAGGCCGCTCTCTTTCCCGAGTGCGGATAAAACCTCGGTCTCGCGTTTTCGAAAACCGGCTTCGCCTTCTTTTTCAAAAATTTCGGGGATAGACATGCCTGCGCGCTCTCGCACGGCATCATCCGCATCTATAAATTTTCGCTCCATTCGCGCGGCAAGTTTTTTGCCAATGGTCGTTTTGCCTGCCCCCGGCATCCCGATAAGAATGAGATTTTTCTGCGATTTTTCTATCTTACGTATCGTTTCTTCCAAAACTGCATCGGAGATGGGCGCGCCGCCAAAATATCCTGCACTTTCCGCCCCTTGCGCGACGAGCATGGAAAGCCCCCCAAGGTGCGGGATGCCGAGGCTTTCCGCTTCGAGAAGTAGCGCCGTTTTCGAAGGGTTATAAATAATGTCCAAAACGAGCGCACAGGTTTTGAAAGGAGCGAGAGAGATGGGCGCCTCGCCCACGTGCGGGTACATACCGACGGGTGTGGTGTTTACGATAATTTCCGCATCATAGTGGCGGGAAAGCGTTTCGTATGTGTTTTCCCCGCTTCTTGAAATTACGCACACCTCGCGCGCGCCCGCGTCAGAAAGCACCGCGCACACGGTAGCAGATGCACCGCCGCTTCCCAGTACGAGTGCCTTTTTCCCTTCCACGGAAATGCCGCTTTTCGAAAGCATATACGAAAAGCCGAAATAGTCCGTATTATGCCCCCAGAGCGTGCCGTCTTCGCGGCGAAGGATGGTGTTCACGCTTCCAAGCCGCGCCGCGATGGGCGAAAGCTCGTCAAGGTGCGGAAGCACCGCTTTTTTGTACGGAATCGTTACGTTCAATCCGTCAAAATCACGCGTCATAAGAAAGGACGTGAGCGCGCACGGCGCCACTTCAAAAAGCTCGTAAGAATACGTGCCGAAGTGGGCGTGCAACCGGGGCGAAAAACTGTGGGAGAGGGTTTCTCCCAAAAGTCCGCATTTTTTCATAACTTACACCGTTTCCGTGTAGCTGCCGAGGTAGCGGAACTCTTCGCCCGAATTCTCAAGCTCGCATAAAAGCTCCACAAACGCCTCAGAATACACACTTGTTTCTAAATCAAAGTAGAACATAAACTCGAAATTACGGTTTGGCATAGGGCGGCTTTCGAGCTTTATGAGGTTTAGACCGATGGTGTAAAGACGTCCGAGCACCTTGTAAAGCGCACCCGGCTCGTGCGGAAGCACCATCATAATACTCGTTTTATCCGCACCCGGATAAATTTCAAGCTTTTTGGAAATGCAGATAAAGCGCGTGTAGTTGTTTTCCGTATTTTGCACGGCGCTCTTGTGGCAGTAAAGCCCATAGAGCTTTGCACAGTGGTACGAGGAAAGCGCCGCCACGTCGCGGCGGGTAGACTCTGCCACAAGCTTTGCCGCCATGGCCGTATTTTCGCACGGCGTTATTTTCACATCTTTTCCGAGCGAGGCTAAAAAGTCGCCACACTGGCGAATGGCCTGCTCGTGCGTGAAGATTTCGCGAATTTCCGAAATGTCCACGCCTTCTTTTGTAAGAAGACAATGGTCCACCTTAATGCGCGTGCTTTTCACAATGTAGAAATTATGCTCGAGCATCAGGTCATACACGCGGTTTACGGAGCCTGCCGTGCTGTTTTCAATCGGCAAAACGCCGTACGTGCAAAGCCCCTTGTCAATTGCAGAGAAGACCTTGTCAAACGTATCAAAATATAAAATATTCGCATTTTGGAACATATGGTCCGCGGCAATCTGGGAGTATGCCCCGTCCACGCCCTGGCAAGCTACCATCGCGCTCGGCGGAAATTCGCAGTTTGTGTGCGCGTCGATCGCTTCCGAAACCGTTTTATGAAGCGCACTTTCGGGCGCGAGCAGCTTTTCCTGCCACGCGCGGCTCATAGAAAAGAGAAGCGAGTAGAGAGAGGTGGTGTACGAAGCAAAGCGCGGATCGGCTTTCTTTTGTACATCTGCCATTTTCTCACGCTCGCGGCGTGCATCGAGAACGGGAAGCCCGTTTTCCTTTTTGTGGGCGGCAATCTTTCCTGCCACCTCCATCCGCTCGCCGAAAAGACGTACCATCTCATCATCGATGCGGTTGATTTCATCGCGGTATATTTTTAAGAGATTCTCCATCGTTTATCGCTCCTTTTTCCAAAGCATATCGTGGTCAAACAGTAAATCGAGTACGGCAAGAGACGTTGCGGCTTCTAAAGCCGGCACTGCACGCGGTACGATACACGGGTCATGCCGCCCCTTTGTAGAAAGCGTTGCCGCCTCTTTCTTAGAGAGAGAAATGCTTTCCTGTTCTTTGAAAATCGAGGGTGTAGGCTTTATGCCTACGCGGAAAACGAGCGGCTCGCCCGTTGAGATGCCGCCGAGTACCCCGCCGGCGTGGTTTGTGCGGGTGCGGACTGCGCCGTCCTCGTCATAATAGAAAGCGTCGTTATTCTCGCTGCCGCGTAAATTCGCCGCGCCAAAGCCTTCCCCGAATTCAATGCCGCGAACGGCCGGCACGCCCCAAACGGCCGCGGAAATACGCCCTTCCACGCGGTCAAACATCGGAGCACCAAGTCCCGCGGGAAGTCCCAGTACAGAAACCTCGATAATGCCGCCCACAGAGTCGCCCGCTTCGCGTGCCGCATCCATTTCCGCCTCCATACGAGGTGCGGCGGCATCGTCAAATGCAGGGAACTCTTTCTCTGCGACAGCCGAAAGGGCAGGTATATCGCTTGGGGAATACGCGGGTGCCTCTCCCCATACGCCGCCGATGGCGCGAATGTGTGCAAAAACCAAAATGCCCTTTTCGGAAAGCATCTGCCGCGCAATGCCGCCGGCAACCGCGAGGGGTGCCGTAAGGCGACCGGAAAAATGCCCGCCGCCGCGCGCGTCCGCGTGGCCGCCGTATTTTATATGCGCCGTATAGTCTGCATGCCCCGGACGCGGAATATCTGCGAGTGCCGCATAGTCCGCGCTTTTTTGGTTTGTGTTTTCAATAATGGCTAAAATCGGTGCACCCGTGGTTACACCCCCCAGTAGACCTGATAAAAATTTAGGGGCATCTGCCTCGCGCCGTGGCGTGGAAAATCGGTTTTGCCCGGGTGCGCGCCGCGCCAAAAAGGCAGAAAGCGCTTCCATATCCACACGAAAGCCTGCGGGAAATCCGTCCATAATCACGCCGAGAGCCTCGCCGTGGGATTCGCCCGCCAGAGAAATATGAATATTTTTTCCAAACGTACTGCTCAAAGGATTTCGCTCCTTTCAAACTGACCGCCAAGGGCGGCAAAGTCCTCCCAAAAGGCGGGATACGATTTATTTACGGCCTCCGCGCCCAAAATGGTGACGGGGCCTTGGCATAGTGACGAAAGAATGGCAGCGCTCATCGCAATGCGGTGATCAGAAAAGCTATCCACCGTGCCGCCCAAAAGGGGCACGCCGCCTTCGATGATAAGGCCGTCTTCCGTTCTTTCCACAATGCCGCCAAGTGCGGAAAGCATCTCAAAAACCGCCAAAAGACGGTCACTTTCCTTAATTTTCAGCCGCTCGGCACCTGAGATTTTCGTTTTGCCGTGCGCGCCGGCCGCTAAAACCGAGAGAATCGGCACAAGGTCGGGAATCTGCCGCGCAGAAAGCGAAAGGCCTGTCATTGTGCCGCGCTTTACGAGAATACCGGTTTCTTCCTCGCGTACCTCCGCGCCAAAACGCGATAAAATCGATACAATTTCGCGGTCGCCTTGCAGAGAGGAAAGCGAGAGCCCGTCTACCGAAATGCCGTCCGAAAAGGCACCTGCCGAGAGCCAGAACGCGGCGTTTGACCAGTCCCCCTCAGCAGAGAGCGGCGCGTTTTGCGCCACCACGGGCACCTGCCCGCCGGGGATTTTATAGGTATTATTTCGGGCAGTAAACCGAATGCCGCATTTTTTAAGGGCATCCTCGGTCATTTTTATGTAGCCTTCGGATTCGATGGGGGAAGTAATCGAAAGCGTACTGTCCCCAGAGAGTAGCGGCAAGGCAAAAAGAAGGCCGCTTATAAACTGCGAGGAAATGTTCCCCGGAAGAGAATACGCGCCGCTTTGGAGCTTTCCAAAGACTAAAAGCGTGTTCTCATCTTCCTTTCGAAGCGTCATTCCATGGCGCTCGAGCTCTTCCCAAAGGGGGGAAAGGGGTCTTGCCCCAAGCCGCCCATGAAGCTGAAGGCGAACCGCCCTTCCGTATGCCCCCAAAACGGGGAGAAGGAAGCGAAGGGTGGAGCCGCTTTCGCCACAGTCGATTTCGGAAGCGTACGACGAGGTGGGCGTAAGCGTAAAGCCATCTGCCGCCTTCTCTGCACGCGTGCCGAGCGCCAAAAGGCACCTTGCCGTGGCATCTATATCTTCGTTTGTGTCACGTATCAAAATTTTTGCAGGCGTTTTCGCCAGCGCCGCCGCGATGAGTAGGCGGTGCGCTACGGATTTTGAGGGAATCGCCGAGATTTTGCCACGGAGGGGCCGCGGCGAGATGGTAATATTCATACTTCCTCCTTGTCGCCTTCAAAAAGAAAGGCAGAAAGAGACGAAATGGGTGCCTCGTAAAGCACAGCACTCCCGATTTTTTCGGGGAGAACAAGTGTAATCGCATCGCCGCGGCGTTTTTTATCGGAAAGCATGGCCGAAAGAATGCGCCCCTTTTCCATTTCGGTCGATGTAGGAAGACCAAATTTTTCTAAAACCGCGCAAATTTCTTCAAAAACCGTTTTTTCGCAAAATCCGTTTGCCGCGGCGCTTTTTGCAATCATCGCCATGCCGATGCCGACGCCGACGCCGTGCGAAAGCGCGAAATTGCTTTCCTTTTCAATGGCATGCCCCACGGTGTGCCCAAGGTTTAAAAGCGCTCGGGTGCCCTTGTCAAATTCATCGCTTTCCACGATGCGGCTTTTAAGCGCTATACAGCGCTCCAGTACATAGTCGCGGTCGAAATCGAGGCCTTTTTCCGTGAGGTGGTAAAAAAGCGCGGCATCGCCAAGTACGCCGTATTTAATCACTTCCGCCGAGCCGTCTCTGAAAATATCGGCGGGAAGTGTATCGAGTACCTCGGGGTCGCAGAACACGGCACGCGGCTGATGAAAAGCGCCGACGAGGTTTTTGCCCTCGGGCAAATCTATCGCCGTTTTGCCGCCGACGGAGGAATCTACCATCGCAAGGAGCGTGGTGGGAATCTGCACAAAGTCAATGCCGCGTAAATATGTCGCGGCCGTAAAGCCTGCAAGGTCACCTACCACACCGCCGCCGAGGGCGATGATGAGGTCATCGCGCGTTACGTGGTTTTCAGAAAGGAAGGAAAGCGCGCGAAGGTACGTATCGGCATTTTTTGATTTTTCGCCGTTTGGAAATACAAATTTTACAGTTTTCACGCCGCTTTCTGAAAGCGAGCGCGAAAGGGTTTCGCCATAAAGCGCATCCACCACGCTGTCCGTGATAATGGCGGCGTAGCCGTTTTTGGCAAAAGGCGCAAGGTGCTTACCTATATTTTTAAGACAGCCGCTTTGGAGGATAACATCATAGGATTTTGCGGCGGCAACGTGTATTTTTTTCATCCGTCAATCTCTCCTTTTCGGCGGCGTCCGTCCTCGAGTAGCTGCCATAGGCGCTCGCCGTCCTCGTCTCTTAAAGCGTCGCGGTATTCTGTGAGATTTTTAAGTAGCCCGTCAAGCTCCGAAAGGAGCGCCTCGCGGTTTTCGAGGAACAATTCCGTCCACATATCGGGATTGAGCCACGCCACGCGCGTTAAATCGCGGTAGCTTCCGGCGGAAAGACCGCGGTGGTTTTCCGCACCGGGCGATTTTACATACGCATTTGAAACAATGTGCGCAAGCTGGGAGGTGAAAGCAATCCTCTTGTCGTGTTCTTCGGCATCCGTTACGGTAAAGGAACCGAACGAAAGCGGCGATAAAAGCTTCTGCACACGTGAAAGAAGCGCTATATCGTCACGAGTGGGCGGCACAATCACCATGGGCGCGCCCGAGAACATATCGCTTCTACTATATTTAAAGCCGCTGTGGTGCGTGCCTGCCATGGGGTGGCCGCCCACATAGAGAAAGCCGTATTCTTTAGAAAGCGCAAAGCCTACCTCCGAGATTCCTTTTTTTGTGCCGCAAAAGTCAATCACTACGGCATCTTTTGAGATGCGCGCGGCGTTTTCGCGAAGGTATTCTATCGCCGCTTTGGGGTAGAGACAAATAAGCAGTAAATCTACTTTCGAAAGGTCCTCGGGCGGAAGGGGCGCATCCACCGCGCCGCATAAAATGGCGTAATCGAGAATCACCTTGTCGCGGTCAAAAGCGAGAACCGTGTGCCCTGCCTCTTTATAGGCGCGCGCCGCACTGCCGCCGATAAGCCCGAGACCTAAAATTCCAACCTGCATAAAAGCACTTCCTTACAAAATCTCACGAATTTTCTGAATCTTTTTCGCCACGCCCGCAAATTGCGTCGGCGTGAGGGACTGCGCGCCATCACAAAGCGCGTGCGCGGGGTCGCCGTGCACTTCAATCATAAGCCCGTCCGCCCCTGCGGCGGCGGCGGCCATCGCCATCGGCTCTACCAGCCGCGCCTTGCCTGTTGCGTGGCTCGGGTCGGCAATGATAGGAAGATGCGAAAGTTCATGGAGAAGCGGAATCGAGGAAATATCCATCGTGTTTCGCGTGTACGTTTCATAGGTGCGAATGCCGCGCTCGCAAAGGATGACGTTCCCGTTGCCCTCGCTTAAAATGTATTCGGCACTCATCAAAAATTCTTTCAAAGTATTCGCAAGCCCGCGCTTTAGGAGAATCGGCTTTTTCGTTTTGCCGAGTTCTTTGAGTAGGTCAAAGTTTTGCATATTGCGCGCACCTACCTGAATGAGGTCCACCTCTTCAAAAAGCGGCAGATGGTTTGCGCTCATAATTTCCGTTACGATGGGCATACCGGTTTCGCGCTTTGCTTCAAGAAGGTATTCAATCCCATCCGCGCGAAGACCCTGAAAGTCGTACGGCGAGGTGCGAGGCTTGAAAGCACCGCCGCGAAGGATGCCGGCGCCGGCGGCCTTTACGGCGTGCGCCACCGTAATCATCTGCTCGCGCGATTCCACCGAGCACGGCCCGGCCATAATGGCAAAATGCCCGCCGCCGATTTTAATGCCGCCAACGTCCACCACCGTGTCCTCGGGGTGGAACTTGCGGTTGCACTGCTTGAAGGGGTCGGACACGCGCTTGACCGTGTCCACAATCGCAAGGCTTTCAAGAAGGTCTATGTCAATTGAGGACGTGTCGCCCACAAGGCCCAGCACCGTATAGTCCACACCAAAAGAGGCGTGCACCTCAACGCCCTGCTCCTCGAGCCAATGGGTAAGATGCTGAATTTGTTCCTCGGAAGTATTCTTTTTAAGTACCGCAATCATGGTATTTCCTCCAATCTAAATATAAAAGGCTACACAGAGGGGATTCTGTGTAGCCTTGAAAGTACCGCTTTCGGGGCCCGCGAGTTTTATGCAACACAAAAATCCCTTACTTCGAACTTGGTAAAGTAAAAGTAAAAGAAATATGCAATTGCAAAAATCATAGCGACCATTTTGCAAAGACCCTTTCCTAGAATGTTTATATACTCAGTATACTCCGAAAGAAACTATTTGTCAAGCCTTTTTCGCATTTTTATTCCGTCAGGAGCTTCGCGTATAAAAGAAAGCAAAACGCGGAAGGATACGTATTTACCTGCCCGCCGAAGGCAAAGAAAATCTTTTCCATATCCGTCCGGTAGCCGACGTCGCCCGTTATGGCATACAGCTTTCGGAGGCAAAGTGCTAAAACGGCATTGGCGCCGGGGGTGGCACCATCGTCCGCTTCGAGAAGCGGTGCAATCATCTGCTCGGCATCCCGCCCGTTTTGAAAGGCGCCGCCGCGCTCGGAAAGGAAAAGGCGCGCAATATCGCCCCACGTTTCCTTTGCGCCCGTAAGGTAGGCTTCCTCGCCTGTCGCCTCATAAAGAGAAAGGCGCGCCCAGAGAAGGTAGGCATAATCCTCCAAAAAGGCTAAAATACCGGCCTCGCCATCGAAGAAGCGGGCAAGGAGGCGCCCGTCCTCCTTTCGGAGCGTGCGGTCAATCATGGCAAGGATTTTCTTGGCGCGCTCGGTGTAGGCCGACTCTCCCGTAGCCTCGCCCGCCCGCGCAAAGGCCACGGCGGCAAGGGCGTTCGGGCCCGTCAGGATTTTGCGGTCAATAAACGGGTGCGGGCGTGCAAGCCGCGCGGCATACAGCGCCGAAAGCTGCGAACGGTAGTCGCCCGAAGGATCCTCCCGTCGCGGCAGAGAGCGCTCTGTGATATGAAAGGCACGGCAGAAGGCTTTGCCCTCCTTGCCGAGCACCTCGCGCACCTCTTCTGCGTCCCAGAGATAAAAAGCACCCTCGCCCGCTTCGCTTTCCGCGCTCACGGCCGCATAATAGCCGCCGCCCGCATCCGAAAGCGTTTCTTCCAAAAAGGCGAGTATTTCCTCAGCGTACGCCACAAAGTGCCCGCCAGCCTCCAGAAAGGCGATAGCCAAAAGCGCGTTATCCGAAAGCATTTTTTCATAGTGCGGCACGTGCCACGCGCGGTCGGTCGAATAGCGGAAGTAGCCGCCGCCCACATGGTCGCAAAGGCCGCCGTCACGGATTTTCTGGAGCGTCTTTTCCGCCATCATCCGGCTTTCGGCGTTTGCATATTTTCGCCCGTAGGCGAGAAGAAACAAGACCGTATGCGGCGAGGGGAACTTGGGCGCCGTGCCAAAGCCGCCGTGCACCGTGTCAAATGCGCCGGCAAGGGCGGCCGCCGCTTCGTCTGCGGCATCGCGGGAGATGGTCTCCTTATACATCCCTTCCTCCTCGCGGCAAAGGATATCGGTGATTTTTGAGGCGGAGTCCACAAGTGCCGCCTTGTTTTCCTCCCATGCGCGCGCCGCATTCCGGAGAAGCGTCTTAAAGCCCATATGCCCGTCTGCATCCTCGGGCGGGAAATAGGTGCCCGCGAAAAAGGGCTTGCCGGCGGGCGTTAAAAATACGTGCAGCGGCCAGCCGCCGCCACCCGTCAGCATTTCGCACGCGTGCATATAGAGTTTATCCACGTCGGGCCGCTCCTCGCGGTCCACCTTCACGGGGATAAAATGGCGGTTTATTATATCGGCGGTTTCTTCATCCTCAAAGCTTTCGCGCGCCATCACGTGGCACCAGTGGCACGCGGAAAAACCAACGCTCAAAAGAATCGGTCTATCCTCCGCCATCGCGCGGAGAAAGGCTTCGGTGCCCCACGGGAACCAGTCGATGGGATTTCTCGCGTGATCGAGAAGGTAGGGGCTTTTGCTTTCCGAGAGTCTGTTTTGCATATATTTCGTCCTTTCGCTAAAACGAAGCGGTTTCCGGGATCTTCGTTTTGTATATTGTTTTTCTTGCATATTCTGCCCGCGTGTGGTATACTATTATGCAGAAAAACGGAAAAAACAAAGGAGAACGGCCATGATTTTAGCGATTGATATCGGTAATACCAATATTGTTCTCGGCGGTTTTTCGGGCGAGGAGCTTTCGTTTGTGGCGCGCATTGCGACAAACCCTTCCAAAACGGAGGATGAGTATGCCACGAAAATCCGCAGTATTCTTTCTCTTCATGAGGTGGAGAAGAAGGAAATCCGCGGCGCCATCATTTCTTCCGTAGTGCCGCCCTTAAATTCCATCATTAAAAAAGCCGTGCGCATTGTGTACGGGGTGGAGCCGATTCTGGTCGGCCCCGGCATCAAAACCGGCATCGGCATTCATTGCGATAATCCCGCCACGGTGGGTGCAGACCTTATATGCGCATGCGTTGCGGCGCATCATATATACGGCAGTCCCTCCCTCGTTGTGGATATGGGCACCGCCACGAAAATTATGTATGTGGATAAACTGGGCACATTTTCGGGCGTTTCCATTGCGCCCGGTGTCAATATGGGTCTTCGTGCGCTTTCCTCGGGCACGGCACAGCTCCCGCAGATAAGTCTCGAGGCGCCGCGCTCCGTCATCGGCAAAAACACGGCGGACTGCATGCGCTCCGGTGTTGTGTTCGGCAATGCCGCGATGATTGACGGGATGATTGACCGTTTCTTCGCCGAAGTGGGCGAGGAAATGCAGGTAATTGCCACGGGCGGGCTTTCCGAGGCGATTTGTGCGCATTGCCGCCACGAAATTTTGCTTGACCCGAATCTCGTTTTAAAAGGTCTTCACATTTTGTACCAAAAAAATCAAGGGAAATAAACGCTTTTGGCGTTTATAATATGCGTTGTATCGCCTTTTGGCGAACGACAGCAAGGAGGATTTTTATGAAAAAAATGTCAACCAAAACAATGGTGCTCGGCGCAGTACTCACGGCGATGGTCGTAATACTCGAAGTAATCAGCGCCTCGATGGGGAAGGCAGGCATGTTCCGCTTTACCTTTGCACTCTTGCCGATTGCTATCGGTGCCGCCACTTGCGGCGCGGCACTTTCTGCATGGCTCGGCTTCGTATTCGGTATTTCCGTGCTCCTTACGGGGGATGCGGCCGCCTTTTTGGCTGTGGACGTTTTCGGCACGGTGGTCACGGTGCTTTTAAAGGGCACACTTTGCGGGCTTGTCGCAGGTCTCGTGTTTGCCGCCCTGCAGAAGAAAAACCGCACCATCGCGGCAGTCCTTGCGGCGCTCGTTTGCCCCATTGTCAATACAGGCGTATTTTTACTTGGCTGCTACGTATTTTTTATGGATACGCTAAGAATCTGGGCGGAAAGCCTCGGCTTTGGCGCCAATGTTGCAGGCTATATGATTTTCGGGCTTTGCGGTATCAATTTCCTCATCGAAATCGGCACAAATATTGTACTTAGTCCCGTCATTGTCCGTCTTCTTCGCCTTCGCGAAAGATAAAATGAAACACACGGCGAAAAGGCCGTGTGTTTTCGAGTACAATAGAGAAAGAAGGAATTCACATGGAAAAATTACAGCCAAAGCTTGTCTCCTCGCTTCGTGACTATTCGGGGGCAAAGCTTACGAAGGATGTTCTTGCCGGCATCATCGTCGCAATCATCGCGCTGCCTTTATCGATTGCGCTTGCCATCGCGAGTGGCGTCGGTCCCGAAGAAGGTCTTTACACCGCGATTTTTGCAGGGTTTGTGATTTCCGCGCTCGGCGGCAGCCGTGTGCAGATTGCAGGGCCCACCGCGGCGTTTGCGGCCATTGTGGCAGGCATCGTCGCGCGGGACGGCATTGCGGGTCTTGCCATCGCCACAATTCTTGCCGGTATCATCCTCGTCCTCATGGGCGTTTTGCGGCTCGGCTCTCTCATCCGCTTTATTCCGCGCTCGATTACGGTAGGCTTTACGGGCGGTATCGCGGTCACGATTGCCATCGGGCAAATAAAGGACTTTTTGGGGCTTACGTTTTCCTCTTCGCCCATTGAAACGGTGGAGAAGGTAGAGGCGGTAGTTTCCTCTATCGGCACGTTTAACCCGATTGCCCTTCTTATAGGTCTGCTCGCCCTCGCGCTTCTTATATATCTCCCGCGTGTGCGTGCCCTTTCGAAGGTGCCGCCGTCGCTCATTGCGATTATTGTGTGCGCCGCAATTGTAGCGTTTGGAAACCTCAACGTCAACACCATCGGCGATTTATATACCGTTTCGGCGGCATTTCCGCGTCCTGCCCTTCCTGCATTTTCTTGGGACATGGTGCTCGCGGCGCTTCCGAATGCCTTCACCATTGCGATTTTGGCGGCTGTCGAGTCGCTTCTCTCGTGCGTGGTGGCGGACGGCATGATAGGCGATAAACATAATTCCAACATGGAACTTGTCGCCCAGGGCGCAGGCAATATCGCGTCGGCACTTTTCGGCGGTATTCCCGCAACGGGCGCCATTGCCCGTACCGCGGCGAATATCAAAAACGGTGCCGAGAGTCCCATTTCGGGCATGGTGCACGCCCTTGTGCTTCTTTTGGTGCTCCTCGTAGCGATGCCGCTGGCATCCCTTATCCCGATGCCCGTTATCGCCGCCATCTTGTTTGTGGTCGCGTATAACATGAGCGAATGGCGCGCTTTCGTCGGCATCTGCCGCGAAAAGAAGGTGCACGATATCACCATTTTGGTGCTCACCTTCGTCCTCACTGTGGCAAAAGACCTCGTGGTCGCAATTGCCGTAGGCCTTGTGCTCCATTGGCTTTGGGTGTTTATCGAAAAGAAGATTGCATCGAGAAAATAGATAAAAGGCGCACAAAAAATAGGAACTTGGTTTGTTCCTTTTAAAAGAAAATCTGAAACGGGAAGGGGCTCTCCAATTTGGAGAGCCCCTTCCCGTTTGTATTTCCTCTTGTCAGTGCATAAGCCAAGTAAGATATTTCCCTTGCCTTTTTGCGCTCGGCGCTTTTGGTTGCAGGAATAGGAAAAAAGGATGCAGAACGCGGTAAACTTTGCCCGCGGCTTGCCGCGGGGAAACCCGAAGGCGTACACCCGTACGCCGAGCGGCAAAGTTTTCGCGTAGCAAAAAGGCACAAAACAAAGGGACACTCAAAAGAGTGTCCCTACCCGTTTGTATTTTCTTTTGTCGGTGCACAAACTACGCAAATCAAAACTTTGCCTTTTTGCGCTCGGCGCCTTTTTTACATTCCTCACCTACAGTGTTACAATCGTTACCCCATCTTCGCCCTCGCCATATTTGCCGAGACGGAAGGATTTTACGGAAGGATTCCGCTTCAAAAGCGCGTGGATGCCGCTTCGCAGGACGCCTGTGCCTTTACCGTGGATCACCGTAACCGTTTCGAGATGCAAAAGAACGGCATCGTCAATGAATTTTTCGGTAACGAGTTCGGCTTCGTCCAGCGTCATACCGCGAAGGTCGACCTCTGTTTTCAGGCCTTCCACCGCGCCACGCTTATACCCTGTGGGCGTGTGCGAAGGCTTCTTCTTTTCAGGCGGGGCGGCCGAAACGGTGGAGATGTGCGTTTTGATTTTCATAACGCCCACCTGCACCTCTAAATTTCCGTCCTTATCGGGGGCGCGCAGCGCCGTGCCGCGCTGGCCCATAGCGTCGAGGTAAAGGGGTGTGCCGGGGCGGATTTCTGCCGCGGAAATCGCCACCTTTGCAGGACGAACGGCATCTTTTGAAAGCGTTTCCGAAACCGTATCGAGTCCCTTTTTCACCTTCTGGCGTGCTTTTTCAAGCGCGGCCTTTTTATTTTCGGCGGCCAGTGCCGCTTTGATTTCCTTGTCAATTTCCGCTTTGGCGTTTTGCAGAAGTGCGCGCGCTTCGCGTCTTGCATCGTCTAAAATCTTCTGCCGTCTGGCCTCTGTGTTTTCGGCGTCTTTTGATAGGCGTTCTTTCATCTCTTTCGCGCGGATGCGGTCGGCCTCCGCCTGTTCGCTTTGCTCGGAAAGGGCGCGCCGCTGTGCTTCGAGGCGCCGTATCACATCGTCAAACCGTGTGCTTTCCGCGTCCACAAACGTGCGCGCGTTTTCGATAATCCCTTCGGGCATCCCGAGCCGCGCGGCAATTGCAAAGGCGTTACTTTGCCCGAGTGCGCCGATTTCAAGGCGGTACGTGGGGCGAAGCGTCTCAATATCAAACGCCGAGGCCGCGTTTTCCACGCCCTCGGTTTCAAGCGCGAAGAGCTTAATTTCACTATAATGCGTGGTGGCCACGGTGCGCGCACCTTTTTTGCGCATCGCATCAAGCACTGCACGCGCGAGCGCCGCCCCTTCCGTGGGGTCGGTTCCGGCGCCGAGCTCATCAAAAAGCGCGAGCGTGCGCGGGCCGGAAAGCCGCAGAATTTCAATAATCGTTACAAGATGGGAAGAGAAGGTGGAAAGCGACTGCTCAATACTTTGCTCGTCCCCGATATCGGCAAAAACATAGTCGAAAACAGAAACGGAAGACCCGTCCGCCGCCGGAATGTGCAGGCCCGAAGCGGCCATCAAAACAAAGAGACCAATGGTTTTTAAGGAAACCGTTTTGCCGCCCGTGTTGGGGCCGGTAATTACGAGTGTGTCAAAGGCATCGCCCACGGAGATATCAATCGGCACCACCTTGTCCTTCGCAAGAAGCGGATGCCGCCCGCGGCGGATATCCACCACGCCGTCCGTCCGCACGGTGGGGCACGTCGCCCCGAGCCGGTCGGCAAACCGCGCTTTTGCAAACATAAAATCAAGGCGGATAATGGCATCGTAATTTTCTGTAATTTCCGCCGCGTGCTCCGCAATTTCCGCGGAGAAAGCCGCGAGAATGTGCCCGATTTCATCCTTTTCCTCGGCCGCAAGGCGGTGGAGAAGGTTGTTCGCTTCCACAACGCGCATCGGCTCTACAAAGAGCGTGGAGCCTGATTGCGACGTGTCGTGCACAACACCGGGCACGGAGCCGCGTGCCTCGGCCTTCACAGGCACAACATACCGACCACTGCGCATTGTAACCAGCTGTTCCTGCAGTGCCTTGGCGTGCGCAGGGCTATGGATGATTTCATCTAAAATATCGCGAATTTTCGATGTGGTGCTTTCCATTTTGCGGCGGATGGCGAGAAGCGCAGGGCTTGCATCGCTCGCCACAGTGTTTTCATCGAGGAAGGCGCCCGAAAGGCGGCGCGAGAGCGAAGAAAGCGGCGTAAGGCGGGCTGTTTCGGCGTGCAGTGCGGGGTATGTATCCGAAAACCCGTCAATATCAGCATAGGCAAGAAGCCGCTCGGCCACATATAAAACGGAAGCGGTGCGAAGCATTTCGCCGATGGATAAAACAGCACCCACGCGGCAGCGCTTCATCGAAGTGTGTATCTCGCGTACGGGCGAGAGGGGCGGTGCGCCGTGCTTTGCGCTCATATCCCGTGCCTCGTTCGTTTCCGAAAGCGTGCGGCGGACTGTTTCCGTATCGTCACTCGGGCAAAGCGACAAAAGCGCCTCGCGCGCCGCGGGCGAGATGGCCTCTTCGGCGAGCAGGGCGCGTATCTTATAAAATTCCAGTGTTTTCAAAGAATCCATTTTGTCCTCCGCGGCTATTCGCTTAAAATTTTCTCAAGGCTGTCTGCCTGTAGCTCGCCGCTTTCCAGAAGGGTATAGTTTATGATCATACGCGTACCTTCGGCGATGCCGAGAGCGGCAAGGTCCCCTTCTGCGCGTTCACTCAGAATAAAAGTCTTCTCTTTGCCGTCAGTCTCCGCAAAAAGCGTGTTGCCTTCCACGCGGAGAAACGTGCCGTCGGTATATTCCTGCGTGATGGGGTTGCCTGCAAGGTCAACGCGATGCGGCCGCGGCGTGGCTGTGGGTACGGAATGTTCCGAAGAGTACCGCTTTGCGCAGCCGGCGGGTAAAACGAGTATAAGTGCTAAAAGTACGGCAAAAAGCTTTGTATGCATTTTTATCCGACTCCTTTCTTCCTTTGTACTATATGCGCCCCTTTTCGGAATATGCGCATCAGATGTGGCGGCGCATACTGGTAAGTGCACTTTTTTCAAGGCGCGAAACCTGCGCCTGCGAAATGCCGATTTCCTCGGCCACCTCCATCTGGGTGCGCCCCTGAAAAAAGCGAAGGTTTATAATCAGCTTTTCCCGTTCCGAAAGACGGCGCATCGCATCCTTGAGGGCGAGCGTTTCTACCCAGTTTTCGTCGGTGCTTTTTGTGTCGCGCACCTGATCCATCACATAGAGCGCATCGCCGCCGTCGTGATACACGGGTTCAAAGAGGGAAACGGGATCCAGTATCGCATCGAGCGCAAAGACAACATCTTCCTTCGGAAGCCCGAGCTCCTTTGCGATTTCCTCCACCGTCGGCTCCTTTTCAGAGGAGAGCTTTTCCCGGACGGCGAGGGCGCGGTACGCCGTGTCGCGAAGTGAACGGCTGACGCGTATGGCATTGTTGTCACGAAGATATCTTCGAATTTCACCTATAATCATTGGCACGAATGTACCCGCACGAAAAGGGTACAAACTCCTTTCTTTCAGTATAGCATATTCTGTATTTTTTGTCAAATATAAGCGCATAGAAAAAGCCGCAGAAGCCTTTCCCTCTGCGGCTTTGGAATCAGCAGTTTCAGAAGGGAAGCTTCCTGCCTTCCTTCTGCCATTCGCGGAATTCTGCCGTGGCGCAGAAAATAACGTCACCGGAGGAGTTGATAGCCGTCTCCAGAGAATCCTGCACAACGCCGATGATAAACCCAACGGCCACAACCTGCATCGCAATATCCTGCCCTACGCCGAGAAGGGAGCAGGCCATCGGGATTAAAAGGAGAGAGCCGCCTGCAACACCAGAGGCGCCGCACGCGCCGAGCGTGGCCACAAAGCTTAAGAGAATGGCAAAGAAAATATTGACCTCAATGCCCTGCGAGAAGGCCGCCGCGAGGGACATTACAGTGATGGTGATGGCGGCACCGTCCATATTGATGGTGGCACCGAGAGGGATAGATACGCTGTAATAGTCGCGGTCAATGCCGAGCTTTTCGCAAAGAGACATATTGACGGGGATATTGGCGGCGGAGCTTCTTGTGAAGAAGGCGGTAAGACCCGATTCACGGAAGCAGCGGAAAACAAGCGGATACGGATTTCTGCGCAGTGCGATGGCAACGATTAAGGGGTCCACCACGAGCGCCACCATAAGCATACAGCCGACCAAAATGGCTAAAACCATACCGTAATCCGTGAAAATTTCAATGCCGTATTCATTGACGGAGCTATACACGAGCCCCATAATGCCAAAGGGCGCGAGCTGAATGACAAAGCCCACGGCGCGGCTTACGGCGTTTGCAACATCCGTAAGTACTTCCTTCGTGTGCGCACTTGCAACCGCGCGAAGGGCAAGGCCTAAAATGACTGCCCACGTTAAAACGCCCACATAGTTTGCTGAAAGGAGTGCCTCCACGGGGTTCATAACCATATTCGAAAGAAGCGTGCGGAATACTTCACCAAGCCCTGTGGGCGGCGCCCCTTCTGCCGCCGCAGCAAGCGGAAGGGTTACTTTGAAGGCAAAGCTGAAGAGAACGGCACAGACAGCCGCGAGAAATGTGGAAAGCATATAAAAGAAGATAACCGAGCGGAAACGCCGCCCGAGCCCTTCGCCTGCGCTTGCAAGGGAAGAGACCACAAGCACGAAAACGAGAAGCGGCGCAATGGCCTTTAAGGCGCCGAGGAAAACGGAGCCGAATACGGTTACAAAGCCGGCACTCGGCACCCAAAGCCCCAGACACACACCAATCACAAGGCCGATGGCGATGCGCAGGATGAGGGGCGATTTCGTATAGAAACCGAAAATGTTCTTCATAAATCCTCCTTTTTGCCGCAAGGGGCAAATCCAAAAAACTACATTTATTATATATGCATTTCCATATCTTGTCAAGAAAATCGCCATTGCCCGAAAAAATGTGAAAAGCCCCCTTTGTTTTTTGCCGGAAGAAATATAAATAAAAAATCACATTAAAAAGGTAGAAACTCCGTATTTTTAGAAAAAGATACAGCGTTTTGTACAAGAAATAAAAGAGAAAACACGAAAAAAATCATAGAATTTTCAAGAAAAATGAAAAAAATATGCGAAGGAATACAGTAAAAAATTTCTAAAAAGTAAATAAAGCAGCCAAAAGTGGCAGGGATTTAGGGGGTGCCGGCACAAAAACAATTTCCATATTCTGGAAATCGCAATGTGCGATGCGCGTTCAAAAATGCATATTGCAAACGCCGAAAAATGCGGATATAATGAGCAGGCTGAAAGGAGAGAGCCAAATGCTTTGGGAGTCCGTTATTGAAATTACAACAGAAAAAGGGCATCTTCGCCTTCATTATTTTGTCACACCGCTGCACGCTTCGCCCGCGCTCGGAGCAGAGGTTTGCGGCATCGGTATTTCCGATATGCGGGAAACGAAGACGGTGAAGGATTTTTCGCCGGATGCCGAAGGAACCGTTGCGCTTATGCAAAAGCTCTGCCGCCTGCAGGTTACCCCCGCCACCTTTTTTGAAATTTTAGACGATTATCTGGCGGAATAAAGGGGGCCCCTTTTTTGAAAAAGGACTTGACAGAAGAAAAAAATTGGTGTATACTTACCTTGTTGCTAAAAAGCAACAGAAAGGAGGAGGCATGCCACAAGAAGAAAAGTGCGTATTTTGCAACAGCGAAAGGCGACTGTCCACTCTCGCAGAATTTTGTCTGTGTGCGTCCTGCCAAAGGCGGCTTACGCTTTCGGCACTTCAGTTTGCAAAACGGAACACAACCAGGGGAACGGTGTACCATGCAATCTTTGATTCGTTGTACACACGGTTTTCAGAAGACACAGAAAACGAAAAATAAGGAGGCACACGATGCGACAAAGCGAAACAAACGACAAAAGAATGACCTTTCGGAACGAACTGCAGGAAATGATCAGCCGGGGCATCCTGTGCGCGATGCAGGCCGGCGAAAAGAAAGCGAGAAATGCGGCGCCCCGCGAGGTGCGCGACAGGGTAGAGCGGCTTTTGTATGCAAGAGAAGGGCTCGGTATTTTGATTTCCTCCCTGGAGGAGGAACTTTTGCTTCTCCCGGAGGAGGGGCCGCCTTCTGTTATGGCATATGAGAAAACGGAGAACAAGGTGGTGCACCTTCTGCCGTCGGGCGCGGCGCTCGGTATGCCGCACCGCCGTGCGGATGTGGAGGCACTGCTTACGCGTAACCGCCTTGCGGCCAAACGGATTGACCGCGCCGTCACTTCTCTTTCGGGTGACCCGTATTTTGAAATTCTTCACCTCAAATATACGGAAGGCCGCTCCGAGGAGGAAATTGCAGAAATGCTTTCCTGTGACCCCTCCACCGTGCGGCGGAATAAAAACAGACTGCTGGAGCGTCTGTCTGTTCTTTTCTTTGGAATAGATGCGCTGGAATCGGCATAACAAAACCTCCCGATTTTTTTCGGGAGGTTTTGTTATACTGCATCGAGCGCCGAAAGAAGCGTTTCGACGTTTTCTTCGGAATACTCAATTTCTTCGGAATACCGCCGCGCGGTTTCCGGAAACGCGCCCGCATCGGGCGAGAGGAGGCAGATGCTTTCGGCCGCGTGGAGACAGAAGGCAATGCGCGCCCGCCATCTTCCGTCCCCCGTGCCGCCCGCCAGATGCCGGTGCACAAAATAGGCGCAGAGCCTTCTTGCAGGCATATCGGGAAAAAAGGCGGAAGGATGCGAGAACCCTTCGAGCACCGCTTCCCACGACGGGTACAGATGCGGCATATTTTTGTAGAGTGTATAAAAATCCGCGTCCGCCTCTGCGATGCCATACGCCGCGCGGATGCTGGCAAACGCCTCTTTTGCCGTACAGGTCTCATCGAATAAAAGCTCCAGAATCCCGTCGCGAAGGGCGAAAAAGAGCGCTTCGTCGCCTTCCGGGGGTATCTCTTCGCCCGAAAGGCAGATTTCTCCATAGCGGCCCTCGCCCTCGAGAATCAGCCGCGCCGCTTCCTCGCAGGCAAGGCCGAGGCCGATTTCTGTGCGCGTGGGGAGAAAATTCCGGTACCTCGGATGGTCACGGCAGATGTCGCAAAGCGCGCCTTCTCCGAACGTGAGAATTATATCACAAAGGTTCTCTGTGCTTAAAAAGGGACAGCGGCCGTTTGTACCTTTAACAAAGTGCGCGTTGCCCTCTTCCGAGATGTGCGCAGAAAGCCGCGCGCCCAGCGCGCCCGTCTCCTTCTTATATCGCGAAAGCGTAGCGTCGTCAATCTCAATTTCCCAGCCGATGCAGCACGAGTGGCGGCATTTTCCGGCTTTGCATATGAAGTTTTTATAATAGTCCGGTGCAAAGAGCGGCATTTTGTCACTTCCTTTTCTTTTATTGTAGCATATCCGGCGAAAAAACGCACTATTTTTTTACTTCCTTTTTCAAAAAAAGGTTGAAAAAAGGGTGTGGATGGGTGTATAATATACTTTTAGAAAGGGATGATACCATGATTTATTTCGACAACGCGGCCACCACGGCGGTAAGCCCCCGTGTGCGGCAGGCGATGCTTCCATATTTTGAAGACTGTTTCGGGAATCCTTCCTCCATATTTTATGCCGCGGGCGCAGATGCACGCCGCGATATGGAGAAGGCGCGGGCGCGCGTAGCCGCCTGCCTCGGAGCCGACAGCGGCGAGATTTACTTCACGGCCTCCGGCAGTGAGGCAGATAACTGGGCCATCCTCGGTGCCATTTATAAAACGGGCAAAACGCACGTGGTCACCTCGGCCATTGAGCATCACGCGGTGCTGCATACCTGTAAGTTTTTAGAGAAACAGGGCTGCCGCGTTACCTATCTCCCCGTAGACAGCCGCGGGCTCGTCTCGCCCGAAGCGCTTTCCGAGGCGATTTGCGAGGATACGGCCATTGTATCCATTATGTATGTCAATAACGAAATCGGCACGATTCAACCGATTCGCGAGCTCTCTGAGATTGCCCACGCAAAGGGCGTTTTGTTCCACACCGATGCGGTGCAGGCCGTAGGCGCCATCCCCGTGGATGTAAAGGAACTCGGGGTGGATATGCTCAGCCTTTCCGCGCACAAGTTCCACGGCCCGAAGGGCATTGGCGCACTGTACATCAAAAAAGGCGTAAAGATTGAACGGCTCATTCACGGCGGCGGGCAGGAGCGCGGTATGCGCGCCGGCACGGAAAACACCGCCTACATCCAGGGCCTTGCCACGGCGATTGAGGATGCCACGGCGAATTTAGAAGAAAAAATGGCATATATCCGCCGCCTTCGCGAAAAACTGATCGATGGCGTGCTCGGTGCCATTCCGTATACGATTTTGAACGGCGACAGAGAAATGCGCACCCCCGGCAACGCGAACTTCTCGTTCCGCTTTATAGAGGGCGAAGGGCTTCTACTCCATCTCGCGCTCGCGGGCTTTGCCGTATCGAGCGGCTCGGCGTGTGCTTCTGCCTCGCTTGACCCCTCGCACGTGCTTCTCGCCATCGGCCTTCCGCACGAGATTGCACACGGGTCTCTTCGCGTGTCCCTTTCGGCAGAAAATACGGAAGAGGAAGTCGATGCATTTTTGGAAGCGCTTGTGCCGATTGTAGAAAAGCTGCGGCAGATGTCGCCGCTTTATGAAGAAGTTCAAAAAGGAAAGGAGCTTTAATATGTATTCCGAAAAAGTAATGGACCATTTCCAAAATCCCCGCAACGTGGGCGAAATTGAAGATGCTAACGCCGTTGGCACGGTGGGCAACGCCAAATGCGGCGATATTATGAAAATGTATATGAAGATAAACGAAAACGAAGTTATTGAAGATATCAAGTTCAAAACCTTCGGCTGCGGCGCGGCAATTGCCACGAGCAGTATGGCCACGGAACTTGTAAAAGGCAAAACCGTAACGGAAGCCTTGGAGATTACAAACCGCGCCGTTGTGGAGGCGCTGGATGGGCTTCCGGCAGCAAAGCTCCATTGCTCGGTGCTCGCGGAAGAAGCGATTCACGCCGCGATTGAAGATTACTGCAAGCGCACCGGAATCGAATTTCCGGGCGCGAAGAAGTGTGACGGGTGCTGCGGCAGCTGCCACCACGATCACGGAGAAGAGGAGGCATAAAAATGGAAGGACTTGAAATTCTGCACTACACCGGTGTAGACTATAAGCCGGTTGTATACTTCGAGGGTTGGCGCGTTGCGTACCTCAATTATTCCGAACGGTTTGATCCGCAGAAAATCAATAAGCTGGAGCGCCATATGGAAACGGACGAGGTGTTCGTACTCCTCGAAGGCCGCGCTACACTTCTTGTCGGCGAAAATGCAGAGGAAGTGCCGATGGAGAAAAACAAAACGTATAATGTCAAGCGAGGCGTATGGCACACGATTGCCACAAGCCGCGATGCGCACGTGCTGATTGTAGAAAACGCTGACACGGATGATGACAACAGCGAGTTTCTTGCAAAAGAAGTCCGCGTAGAACTTTAGGGATGTAAAAAAGGCGCAGACCACTCGTCGAAGCAAAGTTCGCCCGCTACGTTTCGCCTCTTCGGCGAAAACACCGCTCAGCTTCCTTGCTTCTCCTCTTCCCCAAAAAGCCAAGGCTTTTCGGGGCCCCCATTGACTGGTGCGCTGACAAAAGAAAGTACAAACGAGTAGGGACTCTCCAATTTTGGAGAGTCCCTTTGATTTTATTCCTTTTTGTGCTCTGCTGCCCTTTTTATATCCCTATGCCATAAAGGGTTTAAGCTCTGCCATAATTTCTTCGGGTGCATCGGTGTGCACTTCCACACGGATCGGCTTGCCGAGGTCAAGGCTGAAGATGCCCATAATGGACTTGGCGTCGACCA
Source organism: Clostridia bacterium (assembly GCA_045533905.1). Taxonomy (GTDB): domain Bacteria; phylum Bacillota; class Clostridia; order UMGS1883; family UMGS1540; genus SIG447. The sequence continues at coordinate 24,383 of JAZSIR010000022.1, read as the reverse complement.
CATAGCGGCCGGAAATAAGGTCAATCTCAAAATCGTAGCGGTTGACCACATTTACAAAATTCTTTACGTCTACAATGGAACCGAGCATAACATCAAAAGCTTTCATAGAAAAATCCTCCTTTTCTTTCTTTATTCCATTATACAGAAAATTTGGAAAAAGTCAAGCCTTTTTTACGCCTCGGCAGCTGTTTCGATTTTGATCACGGAAATTTCATACGCTGTTTTTGTGGTATATTCCTCCTCTGAAAGACGCTTTCGGTACTCGCGCGACTGGATGCGCCCCGAAAGCCGCACCTTGTCACCTACGGCGAGGGTACGCGAGAAGCGCGCGTTCCGTCCCCAGGCGATGCAGGGGATGTAGTCCGATTTGTTGTAAGAACGGTTGACGGCAATGAGCATATCCGCAATTTCCCGCCCGAAGGGCGTGTGGCGGTAGACCGGCGGCTTACAGATAAAGCCTACAAGCACAATCTCATTCGGCGGCACCTCGCTCTCGCCCTCGGGGAAGCGAAGCTCGCGGGCAAAAAGCGTCAGCATCAGGCGGTTGCCCTCATCGCTGTAATTATTGTAGGAGCGGAACTGCCCTAAAATTTCCACTCTTTCTCCGGGCACCAGGAGGGCGGGGTCGCAGAGCCGCTCCGACACGGTAACGGGCACGAGGTCCTTGGCCTCTGAAAGGCGCGGCACCGAAACGTGAAAGGTGTAAAATCCCTCCCCGTACACGCTGTGGCTGAAAACTGCCTCATCCTCAATAAATCCTGCAATGGTGGCTGTGTTTGTTTTCGTTCTGGTTTCTCCTTCCAATTCGTATCTCTCCTTATTTGTTGATTTATGCAGATTTCGATGGAAATATTTTCCATCTTTTACATAGTATACCAGAAACTGGAAACGAAAGCAAGAAAAATTTACAATTTTTTCCAGAAAATGCAAATTGGTATAGAGGCGGTGCTGCTCGCATATAAATAAGAAACATCTTTTTGGGAGGGGACGGGATGCGCAAGGGCTTTCCGGTTGTACTTTGGGCGGCCGTGCTTTTTCTGGCCGCCTTTACAAAGCCGTATGCGGCGGAGCAAAGGTGCGATGCGGTTCTTTCGGCAATGGGGCTTGCCCGCGCGGGCGCGTATACAAAGGAGGAAATAATTTTGCCGTCTGCGCCCGACAGCGCCTGGGAAGCCTACCTTCGGGAGCAGACGGCAAACGGCTTCCCGCTTCGCGCGTTCGGCGGGCAGGCGGTGTGGCATCTTTCTTGCCCGGTGCAAAACCACCCGGAAGCTACCTACGCCAATTTTTACTGGAAGGACGGAAAACTTCTCGGCGGCGATATCCTTTCACCGCAGCTTAATGGGTTTCTCGAGGCGCTTCCGCCGCAAAACTGACAATTCTCGCCGTGAATTATGCAATTTTTACAAAAAACACAAGGGGTTTTTGTAGGACTTACCACTTCCAAACGCGGGATAAATGTGCTATACTAATTGCAGAATAAAAAGTAAAGGGTGAAATATGCCCTCACAGTAAGAAAGGAATGTGCTATTATGGCAAGTTTAAGTCTCAAAGGTGTTTACAAGCGCTATGCCGGCGGTGTTACGGCTGTAAGTGATGTAAACCTCGAAATCGCTGATAAGGAGTTTTTGATTCTGGTTGGTCCTTCCGGTTGCGGTAAAACCACTACCCTCCGTATGATTGCCGGTCTCGAAGAAATCTCTGAAGGCGAAGTTTACATTGGCGACACACTCGTAAACGAAGTTATGCCGAAGGACAGAGACATCGCAATGGTTTTCCAGAACTACGCTCTCTATCCGCATATGTCGGTATTTGAGAATATGGCATTCGGTCTGCGTCTCCGCAAGACCCCGAAGGATGAAATCAAGCGCCGCGTGCATGAAGCCGCCCGCATTCTTGACATCGAACACCTTCTCGACAGAAAGCCGAGAGCTTTGTCCGGTGGTCAGCGTCAGAGAGTTGCGCTCGGTCGTGCTATCGTTCGTGAGCCGAAGGTCTTCCTTATGGACGAACCGCTTTCGAACCTCGATGCAAAGCTTCGTGTACAGATGCGTTCCGAAATCGGCAAGCTGCACAGACGTCTTGCTACAACCTTCATCTACGTAACCCATGACCAGACAGAAGCTATGACAATGGGTACCCGCATCGTTGTTATGAAGGACGGTTTCGTTCAGCAGGTAGCTACCCCGCAGGAACTCTACGATACACCGGCAAACCTCTTCGTTGCAGGCTTCATCGGCAGCCCGCAGATGAACTTCTTCGATGCAGTTCTGAATAAAGAAGGCGAAACTGTAACGCTCACCTTCGGTAATTCCAAGATCAAGCTTCCCGAAGGCAAGGCCAAGGCACTTGCAGGCAAGGAAGAATACTTCGGCAAGACGGTTGTTGTAGGTATCCGTCCCGAAGCTATCTATGATGACGAAGCGCACATCTCCGCAATGGCTGACAGCGTTGTTTCCGCCCGTGTTGACAACACAGAAATGATGGGTGCTGAAACATATCTGTATCTCCTCGTGGAAGGCACTATGGCAGTAGCTCGTGTAAACCGCCGCTCTACTGCAGAAATCGATCAGGATATCACGGTTGCACTCGATGCAAACAAGATTCACCTCTTCGACAAGGAAACAGAGCTCACTATCATCAACTAATTCCGAAACACAAAAAGGGACTGTAAAAAAACAAAAGTTTTTTTACAGTCCCTTACGTATTCTGCAAAAGAGGCACTCCTTCTGGAGTGCCTTCTTGTTTTTCTAATACCGGAAATCGTGCGAAAGCGGGGCGCAACTGCCCGCACCCTCGAGCGGCCTTTCAAACGGCGGCAGAATTTCCTCGGGATTTTGCGGCGGATTCTGCGAACGCCGCTTCAGGAATGCGGCATCGACCTCCACAATAATCCGGATAACCGCACCGATGAGGCGAAACGTATCGCGACATTCCGAAAGGCGGAGCGGCGGCAGCAAATCGTCATCATCGCTGCGGAGAAGCACATCATTACCTTCGCGGAAATAGCGGCGCAGAAGCGTTTGCCCGCCTTCCGATAAAAGAAGGACGAGGTCACCCGTGCGGATTTTCCCTGTATCCTCCCGCACCACAAGAATATCGCCGGCCGCGGCGCGATACCGCAGCATAGAGTTATCGGTCACCTGCACGGCCACATAGGAGCTTCTGTCGCTTTGCGGAAGTGGTAAAATAACATCCGCCGCCTCCGTGGCACTTCTAAGCTCTGCGCCGCCTACCGTTTTGGTAAGCTGAATCGGGCGCAGGCGCACATACCGCTGCGGAGAGCCCGCCTCCTCTGCATCATTCGTAGGCATTGTGACCTCCACGCTCCCTGTCATATAGGAAACGGTTACGCCAAAGTATGCGGCCAGCTTTTCTGCGACTGCATCGGGTGGCAGTATGTAACCGTTTTCAATATTTTCCAGCGTTGTCTCTCCAAGACCGGTGGCCTCAGAAAGCGCAGAAAGCGAAACGTTCTGCCTTGTCCGCAGGAAGCGGAGGGTGTATCCGAATATAGTTGTCATTTTTTCTCCTTACATTCCGGACAGACCAAAGCTGATTTCAAGCGCCGTATTCACACGGTCCATCATAAAAGCATCGAGATGTCCGATTTTTTCTTTCAGTCGTTTTTTGTCAATCGTCCGCACCTGCTCGAGAAGCACGACGGAATCCCGGGCAAGACCGTAGTCCTGCGCGTCAATTTCAATGTGTGTAGGCATCTTCGCCTTGTTTATCTGGCTTGTAATTGCTGCGGCTATTACGGTGGGGCTGTAGCGGTTGCCGACGTCATTCTGCACAACCAGAACGGGCCGGACACCGCCCTGCTCCGAACCGATTACGGGACTTAAGTCCGCGTAATAAATATCGCCTCTTTTTACAATCACCCTAAATTCTCCTCATACCTCAGCGTAGTTTCGGTATCAGCGTGGAAACAGGCGCAGGCAATTTCCAGATTGATTTCGCCCATTTCACGGTAGCCTCGTTCCAGAAGAAGGCGCAGTTTTTCCTGTCGCCGTTCCTTCAGATAGAACTGCATTGCCCGGCGGATAAATTCGCTTCTTGAGATATCTTCCTCTTTCAGAAAAGCATCTGTTTCCGCGAGGAATGCCTCGGGCAGGCTGACTAATATTTTTTTGTGCGCACCCACGGCACCAAGCCTCCCTTCGCCTTTGTGTATACTTATAGTATACGGCGCGGCGAGGGCAAAGTCAAATGTAATTTCTGCCATCCGGGGTGCTCCCTTCGCTACTATTCTGTACAAAAAGAGGGCGTTACATACATTTTATTGCTTTGGGAAGAAATTTTAGTAAAGAGGAGGCGCGCATCGAGCGCACGCCTAAAGCTTCGGCGGCCATATCGCCTGCCATACCATGGAGATAGACGGCCGCTTTTGCCGCATCCGGCACACCGGAAGCGGAAAGCCCTGCGATGAGCCCGGCGAGCACATCGCCGCTTCCTCCCTTTGCCATGCCCGCGTTGCCTGTCATATTAATATATGTCTGTCCCGCGGGGTTTGCCACAACGGTAAAGGCACCTTTTAGGACGAGGGTAACGTCGTGCGCCGCCGCAAAACGCTCCGCAATTTCTACGCGGTTTTCCGTAATTTCCGCGGCAGAAAGCCCGCAAAGGCGCGCCATCTCGCCCATATGCGGCGTCAGAATTACGGGGCATTTGGCCTTTTTCAAAACGGTGAGGTCCTCTGCAAGGTGGAAAAGAGCGTCGGCGTCAAGAATCAGCGTGCCGCGTGCCGCTTCTATCGCTGTCATAAACGCCTTTCTGCCTGCTTCACCTCTTCCGAGACCGGGGCCGACCAAAACGGCGTTGGCTTTTTCGGGAAGCGAGGCGGAAAGCGGCGCGCACATCGCATCCGTCAGCCGCTTTGTGAGAACGGGAAGCGTGGTTTCCTCTGCCATCACTGTCACAAGCCCGGCGCCGCCCATAAGGGCGCCCTCCGCGCTCATCACGGCCGCGCCGGCCATACCGAGGCTGCCACCTATGATGACCGCGTGCCCGTTTGTGCCTTTGTGTGTCGCCCGCGCGGCACGGGGCAGGAGAATATCTTCTTTTTCCAAAAGGAAGCGCCGCGAAGAGGCGGGCGTGGGGATGGAAACATCGTCAAAGGAAAGCGCGCCCACATAGTCGGCCGAAAGCGGCGAGAAGAGGCCGAGCTTCCACAGCCCAAAGGTCACCGTGTGCGTAGCGCGCACCGCGCAACCGAAGACGCGGCCGGTATCGGCATCAATGCCGCTCGGAATATCCAGCGCCAAAACGGGTGCGCCGCTTTCGTTTATATAGGAAATGGCCGCGCGGAATCTCCCTTCCACCTCGCGGGAAAGGCCGATGCCCAAAATGGCATCGACAATATGCGCTCCTTTCGGGAGCGGGCTGCCGGCCACCTCGTCAAAATCGAGCATAGGCACGCCGAGCGCGCGGGCCGCGGCAAAGTTTGCCGCTGCATCTTCCGGAAGGCGCGCAGTATCGCCTACAAGCACAACAGTAACTTTCCGGCCACGGATAAAAAGGCGGCGCGAGAGGGCAAAGCCGTCCCCCGCGCAGTTGCCCGCGCCGCAAAAGATATATACCGAGGATGCATTTTCCAACAGGCGCGCGGCGGCCGAGGCAGCGTTTTCCATAAGAACGCGGCCGGGGATACCGGCCGCGATGGAAGCACCTTCTGCCGTGCGGACTTCGTCACACGTAAATAAAGGCTTCATATTTTATTCCTCCAGAGAAGATGTGCAATGGGCGCAGCGCGTAGCATCAATTGCAATTTCGCTCTTGCAGAAGGGGCAGATCTTGGTGGTTGCCGCTTCCACGATAACCTCTTCCTTTTTGCCGATAGCAGAAAGAGAGTTCATAAGCTTTACAAAAAGGAAAATGACGAAGGCCATAATCACAAAGTTGATGACGGCCGTGATGAAGGCACCGTAGTGCACCTCCACCCCTAAAATGGTAAATACAAGGGTGGAGAAATCCTTTTTTGCCACAAGGCCGATAAGGGGCGAAACCACATCGTTTACGAGAGAATCGACGATTCCTTTGAAAGCACCGCCGATGATAACGCCGACGGCAAGATCTATGACATTACCGCGCATTGCAAATTCCTTGAATTCTTTCAGAAACTTTTTCATTTGTTTGTGCTCCTTTACTCGGCGTCTGCCTCTTCTTCTTTGTCCATACTGATGCCGTCAATGTGGATGTTGACCTTCGAAACCGTAAGGCCTGTCATCGTTTCCACAGCATCCTTTACCTTTTCCTGCACATTCCAGGCAACATCGGGAATGCGAACGCCGTAGCGCACCACTACGTGCACATCCAGAGAAACCTCTGTCTCGCGGATATCTACCTTCACGCCGCGCGAAACGGTTTTCTTGCCGCCGAGAAATTCCGCAATGCCGCCGGCCAGGGAATTGCCGAGCGAATGCACGCCGTCAACTTCGCCTGCCGCAATGCCTGCAATAATCTGTACAACATCATCCGAGATTTTTACGCCGTTTGCAATTTCCGGCATTTTATTTTCATCCATAGTGAGAACCTTCCTTTCCAAAAAGTGGTATATGTACATTATAACAAACTGCACCGGAGTTTGCAAGTTTTTTATACAAAAAGAGAGGCTGCGGGGAGCCTCTCTTCGTTTTTCTTACTGTGCAAAGGTGGGTTTTTCTTCATGTAAGGTAACCTTGATGTCTAAAACGGTGCCGTCTCGGTTTACGGTTAGCGTAATCGAATCGCCCGCGCGGAATTTGTCGCGGATGGCGTTGATTTCCTCCGAAGAGCCGACCTTCTCGCCGTTACATTTGAGAATTACGTCGCCCTTGCGGATGCCGGCTGCGGCCGCGCCGCTACCATTTGACACATCGCTTACAAAAAGCCCTGCCGAGGGGATATTATAATACCGCGCCTCTTCCTCTGTAACATAAATGAGCGTTACGCCAATCTGCGGCCGTCCCTTCACATAGCCGTGGTTTACAAGGTCCTCGATAATCGGCTTTGCATTGTCAATGGGAATGGCAAAGCCAAGGCCTTCCACCTGTGCCGAGCTTACCTTAACGGTGTTAATGCCAATGACCTCGCCGTATGCATTCACGAGCGCACCGCCGCTGTTGCCGGGGTTGATGGCGGCATCGGTCTGGATCAGCGTGTAGGTAACGCCGTCCACCGTGAGCGTGCGCCCGAGGGCGCTGATGATGCCGTGGGTTAAGGACCCTGCAAGCTCCTGCCCCAAGGGGTTACCGATAGCGAGACAGCGCTCGCCCGCTTCAAGCAGTGCCGAATCACCGAAAACGGCTACGGGGAGATCTGTCGCATCAATTTTGAGAACGGCCAGATCTGTCTTTGCATCCTTGCCGATTACGCGCGCGTCAAATTCTTTTCGGTTATTGAGGATAACCTTGATGCTTTTCGCATTTTCGATTACATGGTTATTGGTAACAATATAGCCGTCAGCGGAAAAAATAATGCCGCTGCCGCTTCCTGTGCTTTGCGAGGGGGTGCTGTACCCGAAGAACGAATACCCCTGCGTTTCCACAAGCGTGGTAATGCCGACGACTGCGGGGCCTACCATCTTGCCGATTTGGGCATTTGTAAGCTCTTGCCGCGTTTCGGGGTTATAGGTCACCTGCTCCACCGGAAGCAGTGTCCCGGTCGATTCGGGGAAGGAAAAGGTTCTTTTCCCGAAAAAGCCTGCGCTTATAGGAAGAACAAGCGAGGCAACAAGCGCACCTACCACGGCGCTCGAAAGCGCCACGAGCCACGTGCGGCTCTTTTTCTCCGGCACGGGGGCGTGGGCTACCGTTTCCCGCGCGGTATTTTCTTGGCTGTGCCATTCAAACTGATGAAATTCCTGCATAATATTTCACTCCTTATCCTTGTATTTCAAAGAGGATAGTTTCAGTATATCGTAAAAATATGAAAAAACTGTGAACGCGCTGTAAAAATTTATTTTTTACCCAGCGTGAACACGAAACGCGTGTATTCGCCTTCTACGCTTTCGGCCGTAATTTTACCGCCGTGCGCGGCAATAATGTTTTTCACAAGATAAAGCCCGAGGCCTACGCCCGTTTTGTCAAGGCTCCGGCTTGCGTCCGTCTTATAAAATTTATCCCAGATCATACGAAGATCCTCTTCCGAAATGCCTGCACCGGAATTTTCCACCATCACGGCGGGCGATTCACCCCCGGATACGTGCACGCGCACATAGCCGCCTTCGCGGTTGAATTTCACGGCGTTATCAAATAAGTTTGTAAGAACGCGGTCCATCGCATCTCTGTCGGCATTTACGGGGCAGGTCTCCGCATCAAATTCGATGTTCACCTCTATGTTTTTGGAGGAAAAGGCCTTCTCAAACCGCAAGATCGCGCGGCGTACGGCTTCGTTCATATCCAGGAGAGTACGCTTTAAGGCGAGCCCGCCTTCCATCCGCGCCACGAGCAGAAGCTCATTTACAAGGCGAGAAAGCCGCTTCGTTTCCGAAAGCACAATGGAAAGATATTCCGCCTCGCGTTCCTTTGGCACGGTGCCGTCCAAAATACCCTCTATAAAGCCCGAAATGGTCGTCATCGGTGTGCGGAGCTCGTGCGAAACGCTGGCGATAAATCCGTCGCGCATCTCTTCGAGCTTTTGGAGGGAAAACGTCATCTGATTAAATGTTTCCGAAAGCGCCGCAAGCTCGCCCGTACCGCGCACGGGCACCTCCACGGAGAAGTCGCCGCGTGCAATGCTTTTGGCCGCAAAGCTTATGTCTTTTAAGGGTTTTGAAATGTGGCGAGAGATAAAATACGAAATGATACAGGTGAGAAGCGCTACCGAAAGCACCGACCAAAGCACAAGCCGAAACACTTCGTTCCGGTAGCGGTGAATGTTTGGTATCGGCACCGCGGTGCAGCTTACGGCAGGTGTCTGCCCGTGATAGGAAATGGGGCTTGATACGAGCAGATACGTATCGGGGAAAAGGCCGCTAAAATTCCCGAGCTGCGCATATTCGCCGGAGAAAAGACGGGTAAGAAGCGCCTTCGGTAGAGTTCCCGAAAGATGCACGTTCGCATTTTCGGAGGCGGCAATCACTTTCCCTTCGGGGTTTACAAGGAAGACAACGCCGTTTATGCGAAGGGAAATATCCTCAAGCGTTTTATAGTAGAACGCGCCCACGGCTGCCTCGGGATTATCCTGAAAGAAGGCTGTCAGCGCCGACACACGCACAGCTTCCTCGCGCAAGGTGCGTTTTTGTTCGCCGATCATATAGTTTCCGAACAGCGTGAAGAGAAGCACAGAAAGCGAAACCATGCAAAACGTAACAGTTAAAATTGTGGAAATTAAAATGCGCCCGAAAATTGTTTTATGCAAGTGCCGTCACCTCAAATTTATATCCGACGCCCCACACCGTTTTCAGCTGCCAGCCGTCCTCAAATCCTTCGAGCTTTTCGCGAAGACGTTTTACGTGCACATCCACCGTGCGGGAATCGCCGAAATAGTCAAAGCCCCACACCTCTTCGAGAAGCTGCTCCCTTGTATACACGCGGTTCGGGTGGGAGGCGAGATGGTATAAAAGCTCCAGCTCCTTCGGGGGCACGGAAATCGTCTGTCCGCCCAAAGTAAGCGCATACGTCGTAAGGCTTATCCGGATCGAAGGGTAGGCAACCGCTTTTTCCGCCGTTTCCGTCTGCGCCATACTGCGCCGGAGAACGGCGCGCACGCGCGCCACAAGCTCTTTCGCCTCGAACGGTTTTGCGATATAGTCATCCGCGCCCATTTCAAGGCCTAAGACTTTATCGAGCGTTTCGCCCTTCGCCGAAAGCATAATAATCGGCACCGAAGAGATTTTCCGCACGGCGCGGCAAACCTCCATCCCATCCAGCTTCGGGAGCATTAAATCGAGCACCAGAAGGTCGGGGTGCTCCTTCTGAAAAACGGCGAGTGCCGCCTCGCCGTCCCCGGCTGAGAGAACGCGGTATCCCTCTTTTTCGAGGTAGAGCCGGAGAAGCTCGCAAATATTCATATCGTCGTCTACAACTAAAATAGAAGCTGCCACCTGAAAATCCCTCCTGCAGTAGTACCTTTAGTATACCACAAAATGAAAGGACGTGCAATTTTTTTATGAACATAGTATGAACGCCCATTGCAAAACGGAGAAAAGCATGATACAATACGGGGGAGAACCTAAGAGGAGGCAAAAATGGAAATTCATTTGTCGGACCATTTTACATATAAAAAGCTTCTCCGCTTCACTTTCCCTGCCGTAATTATGATGATTTTTACGTCGCTCTACGGCATAGTGGACGGTCTTTTTGTGTCGAATTACGCAGGCAAAACGGCACTTGCCGCGATAAACTTTGTATACCCCATTTTAATTATTTTGTCCACCTTCGGCTATATGTTCGGCACGGGCGGCAGCGCCCTTGTGGCGAAAACGATGGGCGAAGGGAAAAAGGAGGAAGCAAACCGTCTCTTTTCGCTGTTTGTCTATATCTGCTTCTTTTTGGGCGTGGTGTTTACGGTGCTCGGCATCTTTCTTTTAAAACCGCTCATGGCACACCTTGGGGCAGAAGGTGAAATGCTGCAAATGGCGGATATGTACGGCAAAATTCTTCTGCTTTCCATGCCGTTTTGGAACTTGCAGTTTGCGTTTCAGATGTTTTTCGTCACAGCGGAACGGCCAAAGCTCGGCCTTTATGTAACGCTTTTGGCGGGGTTTACGAATATTCTTCTCGATGCCGTTTTCGTGGCGCTTTTTGATATGGGGCTTCTCGGTGCCGCTCTTGCCACCGCCGCAAGCCAAATCGTAGGCGGAGGCGTGCCGCTTTTGTACTTTTTCAGAAAAAACGGAAGTCTTCTGCACCTTGGCAAAACGCGCTTTGAACCGAAGCCGTTTTTAAAAGGTCTTTTAAACGGACTTTCCGAATTTGTAAACGGCATTTCGGGGTCCCTCGTGAGTATTTTGTATAACACCCAGCTTCTTCGTTATGCGGGGGAGGATGGCGTCGCCGCCTACGGGATTATGATGTATATCACGCTCGTTTTTATCGGTATTTCCTTCGGGTATGCAAACGGCACATCCCCCGTCATCGGCTACCAATTCGGCGCCAAAAATACGTGCGAATTGCGAAGCCTTCTTCGGAAAAGCGTGGTCATCACCTTCGCGGCGGCCGCTTTAATGGTGCTCGCGGCGGAAATCTTCGCCGCGCCCTTTTCGTCCGTTTTTGCGGGGTATGACGCGGCGCTTTGCGCCCTTACAACGCGCGGTCTTCGTATTTTTGCTACTTCGTTTCTGTTTTCGGGGTTTGCGATTTTCGGTTCTTCGTTTTTTACGGCACTCAATAACGGCCCCGTCTCTGCGCTGCTCTCTACTCTTCGCACGCTCGTCTTTCAGGTGGTAACGGCGCTTGTGCTGCCCTTCTTCTGGGGCGTGGATGGCATCTGGATTTCGCTCTCTCTTGCAGAAGCGCTTGCCGCCATAATGTCAGGCATCTTTATTTTCGTCCTGCGGAAGCAATATAAATATATGTAGAAAAAAAGGGACTGCCTTTTGGCAGTCCCTTTTTCTGAGGACTTGCAACCTTTCTCCATGCGCGGCATATACTTCCAAAAACTGCATGGAGGAAAGTATGAAAAAAGTAATTCTGAAAAAACAGCTGCAAGGCTTTCTGTTTGTCAGCATTTTAGGCGTTTTGTTGCACTTTTTGTATGCATGGACGGGAGGAAATCCCTTTGTAGCGTGGTTTTCGGCGGTAAACGAATCGACTTGGGAACACATGAAGATTCTCTTTTTTCCGATGTTTCTCTATGCCGCGCGGGAAAGCCGTACGCTCTTTCCCCAAAACCCCGATTTTTGGTGCATAAAGCTTTGCGGCACGCTCCTCGGCACCCTTCTTATCCCTGTGCTGTATTATACGCTTTCAGGCTTTTTCGGCACACTGCCCGATTTTGTAAATATCTCTATTTTCTTTATTTCGGCGGCGGCCGCCTTTTGGTGGGAGACGAAACGGTTCAGAGAAGGCGACCTTGCCACCTGTGCGCCGCAGGCTGCCTTTGCCGTTTTTCTCACGCTTTCCCTTCTTTTTGCGGTATTCACATTTTTTCCGCCGCACTTGCCCGTATTTAAAGACCCTGTAACGGGAGCATACGGGATATAAACGAGGTGCCGCGAAAAAACGGCATGTGTTTCTTATACATTTTATAAAAAGGTGGTAAAATGTATAGGGAAGGAGAGTGGGAACATGCAAATCATAACAAAAAAGGCTGTTGAAAATTTCCAAATGTATCTTTTGCGAGGCAGGAAAAGGAATTGGCAAATTGAGAAACACGCCTTTACCTGTCTTTTTTTGTTGCTTCAAGTACATAAAAAGGGTGTGGATAAAAACATCCGACACCCTTTCATTATTAAAGTAACCCGATTTCGTCCAGGAAATACGCTCTTGTCTGTGCCATTCCTCCGTCCTTGCCTCTTACCGTCACCCTTACAAAGGGACGGAAGGGATCCTGACAGTCATCGGCACGAAGCACCGTAAGATAATCCTTAAGATTGAATCCTACCTCGTCTTTTCCCTTGACAATGGAGCCGTGGCGACACTCTGTATTAAGGTAAATTGCCTCTGCACCCTTGGTTTTTACCGTGAGACATTCGTTTTCAACATAAAGCTCCGTTATTTCGGGACCTGTCGAAGCATAGAAGTCGCCTTTTTCAAGAGCATCCATTATGGTCTTGTACTCTAGCTTTTCCGCCTTTATCCATACGTGACCGCCGAGAGCTGAATTTAAGCTGTGGGAGTCGTCCGCAGCAACAGGGAATACATTTTTACCCTCCATAATCATATCAACAAACGCCTGATTGTTATCGGGGAAAAATCCTCTTGCACCTGCGGTGTTATACACCTCTACGCCCCATAAGCCTTCAAGCTCGCCATAATCCTTATAGTTCTGAAGGGACCAGGCAGGATGATTGTATGTAACCAGAAATCCTGCTTCGTTGGCTTCCTTTATTATCTTATTTACAAACGCTTGGCTGTACTCTCTGTCATAGCCATACTTTTTCATATCCTCCGTCATATAGGCAAGGCTGTGCGCTCTTTCAACATACTGCTCCGCAAAGGCAGGACAAACCACATTATCAGGGTCTTTCGCCAAAAAGCAGAGGTGGTACGCCTGCATAAAGTTAAAATCCCAGTCTTTCCTTCTTATGATGGGAGTATTTATATAGTTTTCCATGCCCGTTATGGCAAGAAAGCTTTCATCCGTAAGATGATTCTGAGGTGCAACAATGTCGTGATCCGTAAACGCCACAACGCTGTAGCCTGCATCCTTGTACATTTTCTTAACATCCTCGGGGCTCATTGTTCCGTCGGATACATTCGTATGGGTGTGAAGATTTCCTTTATAGAAATTTCCCGTTTCGGGCAATAAATATTTTCTCACAGCTAATCCTCCTTTTTTGTACCTTGATTATATAACTTTTAATTTTATCTGTCAATCGAAAATGCGCTCTTTGTCCTATTTTACGTTTTTTCTAACTTTCTTTCATTATCTGTTGACCTTTCCCTTTCGATATACTAAATGAACTCAAGTATTATAAAGGGCGGCAGAAAAAATCTGGACGTCATAACGGCAACCGATATGGTGCGTACGGGTATGGAGACAGAGAAAATGCCGCCCGTTAGGCGGCAAAAAGCGGCAATATAATACCAAACACAATAATCGCGGCGCAGAAAAGTTTGTATAAAATCCGTTTTTCGCGAAAGAAGATGCGCCCGATGAGAAGCGTAAACAAAATGGACGACTGGTTTAAAAGCGTAATTAAAAGAAGCTGACTATTTGGGTCTTTTTGCGCGGTGAACCAGAGAAGGTCGCCATAGACGAGCGTGAGACTCATCAGAGGAATCCAGAAATTTGTTTTTAAAGGGCGAAAGGAAATCTTCTCTTTCCGCAAAAGGAGACCCGCCGCGGCGATAAGCGCAAGAAAGAGCATAAACCAAAACTGCAGCGCCGTGGGCGTGATATGTACGAGCACCGCCTTGTCGATGACGGCGGAAGAGGAATTAAAAAAGCAGCTTACAAATACGGCAATAATGGCGGCGGGAGGGCATTTTCCGTCCGCCTTCTCTTCGCCGCGGTTTACGAGGAAGAGCCCCAAAAGCACAAGAAGAAGGCCGCCCACCTTCGGAAGTGTGATAGCCTCGTGAAAGAAAATCACGGAAAAGACCGTACTGAAAAGAACGCCCGAAAGGGAAAGAATCCCGAAAAGGCTGACGGGCATTTTGCGAAGGGCATACAGAGAAAGAAGCCACGCCATATAGCAGAAAAAGGCCTTTACAAATGCTGCGCCGATAAAGAGCGGCGGGAGCGCCACGGCTTCTGCACAATGCGGAATTGCCAGCAGAAAGCCAATAAAAGTATACAGAAACAGAATTTCGAGGATGGGCGTTTTGGAGGCGGCCATCTTTTTCATAGACTCTCTCGCCGCACGGAGAAAAGCATACAGAATGACGAAATAAATCCAGAGATTTTCCATTTTATCCCCCAGGAAGACAAAGTTTTTTCAAAATCTGACTCTCATTATAGCAGATAGGGGCAAAAAGTCAAGAAAATTCCAAAAACTGATGGAAAAAAGTGAGAAAAATATGAAAAACGGCCCTTGCTTTTTTATGCTCTCTATGCTATACTCTAAAATGAGGTGATAGTATGCAGTATGCACTCGCGATTGATATCGGGGCTTCTTCCGGTCGCCATATTTTAGGACATATGGAGAACGGAAAAATACATATTGAAGAAGTGCACCGCTTTGAAAACGAAATCAAGGAAAAGGACGGCGCACTTACCTGGGATGTCGAGGCACTTTTCTCCGAGGTTTTAGAGGGGATGAAGAAATGCGCGGCACTCGGGAAAATTCCCGAAACGGTGGCCATTGATACGTGGGGTGTCGACTATGTGCTTCTCGATGCCGACAAGAAGGAAATCCTGCCGGCCTACAGCTATCGAGACAGCCGCGGCGAGCGCGCAATGGCGGAGCTCGACTCGCTTCTTCCCTTTGCGGAAGTGTATGCACGGTGCGGCATTCAGAAAATGCACATTAACACCATCTATCAGCTGTATGCCGATAAAAAGGCGGGGAGACTCGACAGGGCCAAATACCTTCTGATGATTCCCGCATATCTTTCCTACCGCCTTACGGGCGAAATGAAAAATGAATATACCAATTGCACCACCACAAGCATTTTGAATGCCGAAACCCGCAAGGTGGACGAAAAAATCGCGGAAGTAATCGGCTTTTCTCCCGCACTTTTGGGCGAGATTCTGCCGCCCGGTGCGCCGGTAGGCGATTTTACGGATGCGGTTGCAGAAAAAGTAGGCTTTTCTGCGAAGGTGCTTTTCTGCCCGAGTCACGATACGGCTTCGGCCGTAGCGGCCTGCCCGCTTTCCGACGGGGATATATACATCTCCTCGGGCACCTGGAGCCTTATCGGCACAGAGCGGCTGGCGCCGATTGTAACCGATGCGGCAAGAGGGGCAAACTTCACGAATGAAGGCGGCATTGACTACCGCTTCCGTTTCCTCAAGAACTATATGGGGATGTGGCTTTTGCAGAACATCCGCAAAAACTTACATAAAACGATGACGTATGACGAAATGATGTACGCGGCGATGGAGTCGGGCAAATACGAATACATTGATGTAAATGCTTCGGAATTTGTCGCGCCCGAAAATATGATTGAAGCCATCCGCGGCTATCTCGGAAAGCCCGATATGCCGCTTGGCGAGGTTATTAACAGCGTGTACCATTCTCTCGCAAAATCCTATCGCGATGCATTTTGCGAGATTGGCAATATCACGGGCGAAGAAACGGGCGATATCCGCATTGTCGGCGGCGGCAGCCGTGACGCGTACTTAAGCCGCCTGACGGCCGAGTACACCGGCAAACGCGTTTTCACCGGGCCCGTGGAAGCTACGGCCATCGGCAATATCCTTTCGCAGTTTTATGCAAAAGGTGGCTATACGCTTTCCGAGCTTCGCAAAATGGTAGCAGATTCTTTCGGAACACAGGAGGTAACAAAATGAAAAGATATGAAGAAGCAAGAGAAATGTACCGCGCCCTCGGCGTAGATACTGAGGCTGCAATCGAAACCCTGCGCCGCATCCCTGTCGCGATGCACTGCTGGCAGGGGGATGACGTAACCGGCTTTGACAATGCGGAAGCCCTTTCCGGCGGCATCCAGACCACGGGCAACTACCCGGGAAGAGCCAGAACGCCCGAAGAGCTTATGGCGGATATTGACAAGGTTCTTTCGCTCGTACCGGGCAAAAAGAAGCTGAATCTGCATGCGTGCTATGCGATTCAAAACGGTACGTTCGTAGACCGCGATGCCCTCACACCCGCGCAGTTTGCGCCGTGGCTTGCATTTGCCAAGGAACGCGGCATGGGCATTGATTTTAACCCCACCTTCTTCTCGCATCCGATGGTGCGCGATAATCTCACCCTTTCCTCGCCGGACGAGGAAGTCAGAAAATTCTGGGTGGAGCACGGTAAACGTTGCCTTGAAATTTCCGAGCATTTTGCAAATGAGACGGGCGAGCCGTGCGTTATGAACATCTGGATTCCAGACGGTTATAAGGATATTCCCTCCGACCGCCTCGGCCCCCGCGCAAGATTTCAGAAGTCGCTCGACGAAATCCTTTCCATTCCCTATGACAAGACAAAGGTGTTCGTATGCCTCGAATCGAAGGTGTTCGGCATCGGGATGGAATCGTACACCGTGGGCAGCGCGGAATTCTGCATGAACTATGTAAATACACGCGGCATCACACCGCTTATGGATAACGGCCACTATCATCCGACCGAGTCTGTCGCCGATAAAATTCCGGCTATGCTTCTTTTCAGCGAAAAGATTGCCTTGCACGTTACAAGAGCCGTCCGCTGGGATAGCGACCACGTAGTCCTTTTTGATGACGAAACGCGCGAAATTGCCAAGGAGATTGTGCGAAACGATGCTGTGGACCGCGTCTTTATCGCCACCGACTATTTCGATGCCTCCATTAACCGTATCGCGGCATGGACAACAGGCATGCGCAGCGTACAGAAGGCGCTTCTTTCAGCGCTTCTCGAGCCGCACGCCGAGCTTCGCCGGATGCAGGACGAAAACCGCGGTGCCGAGCGCATGGCACTTATGGAAGACCTCAAAACAGCGCCGATTGGCGATGTATGGGCAGAATATCTCCGCCGTGAAAATGTGCCGGAAAGCTATATGCCCGAAATCCTCCGGTATGAGGAGACAATCCTTTCCCAAAGATAGCAAAATAAAAAAAGGACTCGAAAGAGTCCTTTTTTTATTTTGAAAGAAAATCACTCGGCAAAAGTCCGTATTGCTTTTTGAAAGCCTTTGAAAAATATAGCGGATCCTCGTATCCTACGCTTTTTGCCACCTCCGAAACGGTGGTAAAGTCGCCGCTTTCAAGAATGGACCGCGCGCGGAGAAGTCGTTTGGCGGCGATATACTTTTGCGGCGTGGTCCCGAACTGCGAAATAAATATTTTTCGAAAATACGTATCCGATACACCCGAAAGGCGCGAAAGCTTTTCGGTTTTTAAAGTACAGTCGTAAAGATGCTCTTTTAAAAACTGCACGGCAGGCAAAATTCTATCCCATTTTTTGTTTTCTGCATAGCTTGTATGCTCCGCTGCCGAAAGATGCGAAAGGAGCGCATAAAAAAGAGAAAGGCAGTTGTATTTATCTGCCGCCGTGCCGATATGCCACGCATCGGGAAAATGGCGGCTCATAAACTCGAACCCGTAAAAATTCCGAAGCGAAAAAACGGCGGGCGCCGCATCCTCTATTGCGCCTTCAAAATGTATGGCAGTATAGGTGCTCGGGCTTTCGGAGAGCGTTTCGTATTCGTAGGATACGCCTTTTGGCAAAAACATCATTTCGCCGCTTTCTGCGGTGAAGCTTTTATCGGGGAACGTATACAGCACCTTTCCGCTTGTGCGGATAATAAACGAATTTGTGGCGCGGTTTATAATTCTGTTTCGCGCGCGGCTCACCCGATGCAAAGAAGAAAGGATTTCTAAATTTTCTATATTCTCAAACAAACAATCACCTCTATTTCTTTATATTTTAGCATATAAAAATAAAAAAGTCCATAAAAAGAGTTCGGAAAAATCCATATCGTTCCCTAATTTCCATTTACAAAGGCGAGCGCGGCAGTATAATAAAGACGAAAACGATGGGAGGGATACATATGGAAGAACAAAAAGAAAAGAGAGGGTACACATGGGTGATTGTGGCGCTCTCGTTTTTAATGGTTATGGTGTGCCTCGGCTTTTGCTCCTCACCGAAGAGTCTGTTTGTGGTACCGGTGACGGAGGCGCTCGGCATAACAAGAAGTGCACTTTCCCTAGGAGATAGCCTCCGGTTTATTACGACCGCCGTCATCAATATTTTCTTCGGGACGCTCATAGGGCGCTTTGGGGCGAAAAAGCTTATTTTGACAGGTGTTTTATGCCTTATCGCCTCGCAGCTTGCCTACTCTTTCGGCGAAACGGTGTATGTCTTTTATGTGGGCGGCATTCTCCTCGGGCTCGGTCTTTCGTGGACAACGACCACGATGGTCGGTTCGGTTATAAATACATGGTGCCGCGAGAAAAAAGGCACGATTATGGGTGCGGTGCTTGCGGCAAACGGCGTTGGCGGCGCAATTGCCATTCAGGTTTTAACCCCCGTTATCGAATCGGGCGCCGAAGGCTTTCGAAATGCGTACCGCCTCGCGGCGGTGGTCCTTTTTGCTGTTTTTATTTTGCTTCTTATCTTCTTCAAAGATAAGAAGGGCGAAGGCAGTGCGGCACATAAAAAGAAATCCCGCGGCAGAGACTGGGACGGCATCGCTTTTTCGGAAGCGGTGAAAAGACCGTATTTCTACGGCGCCGCCGCTTGTATTTTCCTCACAGGGTTTGTGATTCAGGGCGTAAACGGCGTGTCCGCGGCACACATGAAAGATACAGGTCTTTCGCTTGCCTATATCGGCACCGTTTTAAGCATTCACGCACTCTCTCTTGCAGGCTTTAAGTTTCTTACGGGATATTTATATGATAAACTCGGCCTTCGTACCACGATAGGCATTTGCACCGCCACGGGAAGCGCCGTTATGCTGATGCTCGCATTTTTAACGAATTCTCCCGCAGGCAGAGTGCTGGCGATGGTTTATGGCATCTTCTCTTCCTTGTCGATTCCCCTTGAAACGATTATGCTTCCGATTTACGCGGGCGACCTTTTCGGGCAGAAATCCTTTAATAAAATTCTCGGCATTTTCGTGTCCGTCAACACCGCAGGGTATGCACTTGGGGCGCCGGCTATCAACTGGGTGTATGACCGCTTCGGCACGTATCGGGGCGGATTCCTCCTCGGCGCACTGATTATGGCAGGCATCCTTCTCTCTTTGCAGTTTGTCATTACTGCAGGGCATAAAGAACAGAAGAAGGAAGAAGGCGCGGCGCTCTGATTTGACTATTTTCTTAAGACGTGGTACAATAGACCTATCCTAAAAGAAAAGAGGGCGGGACAAGATGTACCATGCAAGCGAGACACGATACGAAAAACAGCCGTACAGAAAGTGCGGGGAAAGCGGTTTGAAACTGCCTGCCGTGTCGCTTGGTCTTTGGCATAATTTCGGTGACACGGGAAACTTTGAAAATATGCGAAAAATGTGCCGTGCGGCGTTTGACCATGGCATCACGCATTTTGACCTTGCGAATAATTACGGCCCCGAGGCCGGCAGTGCCGAGCGGAATTTCGGGCGCATTCTCAAAAAGGACTTGCAGCCGTATCGCGACGAGATGGTCATAAGCACGAAGGCCGGCTATTATATGTGGCCGGGCCCGTATGGCGAATGGGGCAGCCGTAAGTATCTTGTGGCAAGCCTTGACCAGAGTCTTATGCGTATGGGGCTCGACTATGTGGATATTTTTTACCACCACAGAATGGATCCGGATACGCCCCTCGAGGAAACGATGGGTGCACTTTCTCAAATCGTAAAAAGCGGCAAGGCGCTTTATGCAGGCCTTTCAAATTACGACGGCGAGAACATGAAAAAAGCGGCAGAAATTTTGGAATCGCTCCATTGTCCGTTCATTATAAACCAGAACCGCTATTCGATTTTCAACCGCACCGTGGAGGAAAACGGCATTTTGGCTGCCGCGCGCGAGAAGAAAAAAGGGATGATTATTTTCAGTCCCTTAGCACAGGGCCTTCTTACAGACCGCTACCTTTCGGGCATCCCGAAGGATAGCCGCATCCGTACCGACGGGCGCTTCCTCAAAGAAAGCACACTCACGGAAGAGATGCTCGAGAAAATCCGCGCGCTTTCGGAGATTGCCGCGCGCCGCGGGCAAACCCTTGCGCAAATGGCGCTTTCGTGGCTGTATCAAAAGGAAGAGGTCACAAGCGTTCTCGTTGGCGCTTCTCGCCCCGAGCAGATACTCGAAAATATAAAAATGATCGAAAACACCGCGTTTTCTGCGGAAGAACTCGCAGAGATTGATAAAATTGCACTATAAGAAAAGGGCACAGCCTTTCGGCTGTGCCCTTTTCTTATAAAACTTCGCTGTTGTCTATAGCATAATCGAGCAAAAGGTTGATAAGTTCATTGCGGGAGCGGTTTGTTTCTTCGGAGAGGGCATTGAGCCTTGCAACCGTTTCGTCCCGAAGGCGCACGGAAAAGGTTTTATACCCGTCTTCGCCCTTTAAGTTCTTCTTTATGACTAATTTCTCATTCATAAAAACAACACCTCACTTAAATTATAGCTTGACAAATTGTGTGCAGATATGTTATAATTTATAACATAAAAATAACCACAAAAGAGGAGGCGCGTTGTATGAGAGAGGATAAGCAGAACGTGGACAACAAAGAAAAAACCTTTGGAAACTCTTCCGGAGAAGAGATGGAGGAAAGAACGAATATACAGAAAATAGACGAAGAGGGAGACGCAAATTTGGCAGAAGAAAAGGCGAAAGATGGAAGGTCAAAGAAAAAAACCATTCTTGTAACTCTTTTGATAAGCGTGTTTGTTTTTTTAAGTATCAGCGGACTTTGGTATGTGGGTACACAGGTATGGCGGGACAAGGAGAAAGAGGAAACCCATATGTTCTCTGAAGGACTTGTAAGCGTCAAGGTTGGCGATAAATGGGGATATATAAACCAAGAGGGTGAATTTGCAATTCAGCCGCAATTTGATGATTGCAGAGGCTTTAGTGATGGGCTAGCCTCTGTGCAGGTTGGCGGAAAATGGGGTTATAGTAATATAAAAGGTGAAGCAATTAACCTACAGTTTGAATCGGCTACTTCTTTTTTCGAGGGACTTGCCGCGGTTACTGTTAATAAAAAAACTGGATATATTAACAAAAAAGGAGAAATAGTAATCCGTCCACAATATGATATGGCCAGTAGGTTTTATGAAGGACTAGCATGGGTAGAAAGCGGAGGAAAAAAAGGATATATTGACACAAAAGGGGAATATGTAGTCAATCCACAGTTTGATACGGCCAGCTTTTTCTTTGAAGGAAGGGCGGTAGTAAGTGCCAATGAAAGGTATGGCTATATCGATAAAAAAGGAAATCAAGTAATTTCCTTGCGTTTTGATGATGCCGATCCCTTTAATGAAGGACTAGCAGCAGTAAAAACCGGAGATAAGTGGGGATATATTAATGCACAGGGTGACTATATAATTAATCCGCAATTTGATTTTGCCTATTCCTTCATAGATGGTTTGGCGCTAGTAAGAATAAACGAAGCAGAGGGATACATTAACAAGCAGGGGGAGTTTGTAATTCCTGCACAATTCGAAGATGCGGCGCCCTTTGCAGAAGGGTTGGCGGCTGTTAAACAGGGCGAAAAATGGGGATATATCGACAAAAAAGGGAAGTATGTAATTACACCTCAATTTGATCGTGCAGGAAGCTTTTCGGAAGGACTTGCGAGTGTTTGCTTGGGGGATAGGTACGGATACATAGATAAAAAGGGAAATCTGGTCATTAACTATTTGTATACAGAAGTATCTGAGTTTACGGCAGATGGATATGCACGTGTCGGTACCACTGACAAAAAATATACAATTATTAATAAAAAGGGCGAAGAGATAGGAAGATCATTTGAGGGTGTTGATGGTTGGGATTGGGCTTTCTGCAAGGAGAAGGACTGCTATACGACAATTACAAGCGGGGAGTATTGTTATACACATAAACCGAAGACTTCTTCTTCATACTGTAAGGCCTATGGATGCTTGGAAAAAGAATACATCGACGGGTATTGCTTGATCCATTATCTGGAATCTCTATGATGAAAGTAGAAAAAGGGGGCGAGTCCCCCCTTTTTTGGTACATTTACAGCTTGTCTTTTTATGCAAATCATGTTATACTGGACTAGGAAGAAGAATGATGTGAGGAGTGGTAACATGAACGACGAAAAAATGAGAGTTTTTATAGAGGTGGCACTAGCGGAGTATTCCGCGTTGCGTGCGGAATTGCGAGAGACAATTGCAAAACAATTTAAAGTAATATCGACGACTTTTACATTGTTGGCGTCGTTATTCACAGCGGGAGCAACACTTATTTCATCAAATGTTCAAACGAAGCCGACATTTATGTCTCTTCTTTTCTATGTAATCATTCCGTGCTTCAGCATGTTTTCTGGGATTTTATGGCTTGATTATGTATATAGGCAAGTTAAAATAGGTGCGTATATTTCTTTGGTTGAGACAAAACTGAATGCAATGTTTGTGAAGTCTGAAGAATTACAGGATGTTACAAAATGTCCAATGTTTTGGGAGCATTATGCGGACGAAGAGGCACATCGTTCCTTTCTGCTAAAATCGAATCATTGGAACTATTATTTCTCGATGGCCTTGTATATAGGATTACCGCTTGTTTCAATTGGCTATTTTAAAGTGGTAGAACATGGTCAATGGTATTCTTGGTGTTGGGTTACTGCGTTGGTGCTATTGTGCTTTGCAACTTTTTTGATTGGATACATTACAGTCATTAATAAAAATATAAAAGAAATTAATGCGGTTTCATTGTGGAAAGGAGGGACAAAAGGCGCCCCAAGTATGCACGGAGAGGTTAGGGGAGACAGCGAGCCTTGTGAGGAGAACAAGAAACAAGATGCATAGGAGGAACCGAAAATGAAAAAAGCAGTTTTAACAGTTATGATTTTATCCCTTTTGTTAGTAGGATGTAAAGCAACGCAAGCCCCTAACATCTCGGAGAATCCGGTAGGGACAGAAGAACTGGATGTGTTGCAGGTTGATTTTATAAAGGGGTATGAAAAGGCGGAATTTACTACCTATAATTCACCCGCAAAAGACAATGGTTTGGGTGGGAAGAAGATATGGTGCGAGGGTATTGTAAAGAATATATACACAGACCCTTTTACATATGCTGAATTAGAGGGACATGGTGGTATATGGCATGCGGCTTTAAATCTTTTCCCGGATGAGTCTTATATAAAACTGATGGGAAAAACGGTGGTAGTGCGCGGCGCATATGGCGGGTTTTCGAACTCCTTTCAACAACCCGTTATTCAGTGCCAGGCGATATATGAAAAAGAAGGTCGGGAATTTATTCCTGCTTTAAGCGATTATTTGATTCAAGAACTGGTAAAGGATGTGGTAAAGACATCGGAAAAACCAGAGGATATGGACAATGGAACCCTAATATTAAGCAAAACCATTGAAACCAGTTATGAAACCGGTTACAAAATAAGTAGGGAATATGCCATTTCAGACAAAGACTATAAAATGTACAAAGAAATTATGGCCATCTTAAACTCTGACTATAGCCGTTCGGAGAATGAAATTCTGGCTGGCCTCACAGGACAGTATGGAATGAGTGTAAGCCAATTGAAAAATTTCTTGCGTGACAATATGCAAGACGCTATTGACAGAGATAATGGGAAAACAGTAGGGCAGACTACTTTGACAGATAAGCAAATTATAGCTTGTGGGGAACAGGTGATTAAAAAAACAGTCACCAATTCAAACACACAAGTTTCGCAAGATGTATCTCAATGGGAGATTGACAAAACAGGACTTCGGTATGTACTGAAAACGAATTTTGATGCAGGGGAATGCAAAGATATTCCTGCACTTATCAAAATAGAGTTCAGCGATGATTATAGTCAATTTGAGCTGTTCCAGTTGAAATACGATAATAAGAACGTGGCGTTGTAACGATTACCCTATGCGCCTTCATAAAGAAAAAAGCACTTGCATTTTGAACTGCACCAATTTGTGCAGACAACACAAAAAAGCACCCTATGGTAAACAATATTAAATTTTAAGCAACATACTGACATCGTTTTTCAAGCGGTGTCAGTTTTGTTTTAAGTTGTATTCTTTCATTGTTGTAAAAA
>JAZSIR010000003.1:0-155514 GCA_045533905.1 Clostridia bacterium | reverse complement strand
GGGAATAGGAAAAACAAGGAAACTGAGCGGAGGGTTTTGCCAGTAAAGCAAAACCGGAGCGAGTGGACTTTGTTTTGACGACGTACAGCGTCGGGTGGAGTTTTCGCGTTCTGCCTCTTTTTTTCCTATTCCCCAAAAGGGGCGTAAAAAACCAAGTTTTTTACAGCGCCTTTTTGTGTGTGGAATGCCTTGACTTTCTTGCCTTTTCTTGGTACAATTAGAATGTATTTGATTTATAGGAAGGAGCCTTTCGTATGAAAGCTATTATTACTGTTTTAGGGTGTGACCGCATCGGTATTATTGCAGGTGTTACGGCCGCGCTCGCAAAAAACAACATTAATATTCTGGACATCAGCCAGACGATTATGCAGGATATTTTCACGATGATTATGCTGACGGATATTTCCGAAAGCCAGAAAACACTCACCGAGGTGGAAGAAGAAATGGAAAAGCTCGGGGCAGAAATCGGCGTTTCCATCACTGTGCAGCATGCTGACCTTTTCCACTCTATGCACAGAATTTAAGGGGGCACTGCCGTGATTAATACATCTGAAATTTTAGAAACCATTTCGATGATTCGCCAGGAGCATCTCGATGTTCGCACCATTACGATGGGCATCTCGCTTCTCGACTGCATCCACAGCGATGCTACGCGCACGGCCGATGCTGTATACGACAAGATTATGCGCCGCGCAGGCCGTCTTGTCGAAACGGGCGAATCCATCGAAAAAGAATACGGGATTCCGATTATCAACAAGCGCGTTTCTGTTACGCCCATTTCCATTGTAGGACAGGCTTCGGGCAATTATGTTGGCCTTGCACGCGCACTCGACCGTGCGGCAGAAGGTACCGGCATAAACTTTATCGGCGGCTATTCCGCGCTTGTGCAAAAAGGCTTCACGGGCGGCGAGGAAGATTTTCTCGAGACTATCCCTGAGGCACTTGCCGAAACGAAGCTTGTGTGCTCGAGCGTAAACGTCGCTTCTACAAAAGCCGGCATCAATATGGATGCCGTTGCCCGCATGGGGCGTATTATAAAGGAAACAGCCGCACGCACCGCTGACAGCGGCGGTATGGGCTGCGCAAAGCTCGTGGTCTTTGCAAACGCGGTGGAGGATAACCCCTTTATGGCCGGCGCTTTCCACGGTGCAGGCGAGCCGGAATGTGTTATCAACGTCGGCGTAAGCGGCCCGGGCGTTGTAAAATGCGCCCTCGAAAAGGTACGCGGGGCTGACCTTGGCACCGTGGCCGAAACGATTAAGAAAACGGCCTTCAAAATCACCAGAATGGGGCAGCTTGTGGCAACAGAGGCCTCCCGCCGTCTCGGCGTTCCGTTCGGCATTGTGGACCTTTCCCTTGCACCGACTCCCGCCGTTGGTGACAGTGTGGCCTATATTCTGGAAGAAATCGGCCTTGAAAAGTGCGGTGCGCCGGGAACTACTGCAGCACTTGCACTTCTGAATGACGCTGTGAAAAAAGGCGGCGTTATGGCTTCCTCCTACGTTGGCGGTCTCAGCGGCGCTTTTATTCCCGTAAGCGAGGATGCTGGTATGATTGAAGCCGTAAAGCTCGGCGCGCTCTCCCTCGAAAAGCTCGAAGCGATGACGTGTGTGTGCTCGGTCGGTATTGATATGGTGGCCGTTCCGGGCGATACTTCCGCCGAAACGATTTCCGGTATTCTGGCCGACGAAGTGGCGCTCGGCGTTGTCAACACGAAAACCACGGCGCTTCGCATTATCCCGGCTCCCGGCAAAAAGGTCGGCGATATGGTGGATTTTGGCGGCCTACTCGGCACCGCGCCCGTTATGCCCGTAAATCCCTTCCGCTGTGATGCGATGATTGCCCGCGGCGGCCGTATTCCGGCCCCGATGCACAGCCTCAAAAACTGATTACAAACCGAAAAAGAAACCTCGTAACGCCCTGTTTTTGGGTTTTACGAGGTTTTTTAGCTTTTTTTCAAAAAAAGCTTGCAATCAATTGGAAAATATTGTAAAATATTATTGGAAAATATTTCCAGAGGAGGTTTTGAAAATGGCAGATAAGATTCGCGTCTTACTTACAGATGATGACATACGCTTTGTAGCTTCTATAAAAGATACGCTCGAAAAAACTTCGGATTTTGTGGTGGTGGGCACCGCGCGGGACGGGCAGGAGGCCATCCGTGCGGCAGAAAAGCTCGGGCCTGACCTTATACTTATGGACATCGTAATGCCGAAGACGGACGGCATCAGCGCGCTTTGCGAAATCCGCAAGCTTCCGTCCAAGGTGCGGCCGCGTGTGGTGATGCTTTCTGCCGCCATGCAGGATGCAACGATGCGGATGTGCATTGCCGAAGGCGCCGATTTTTGTATGATGAAGCCGATTGATGCGGAGCATCTGCCCGAAAGACTCCGCCGTCTCTTCACATCGCACCCCGCCCCTTCGGAAAAGGATACGCCAAACAGTGAAGAAACTATGCGGCGCGCCATTGAGCGCTCCGTTACCGACACCATCCATTCCGTGGGCATCCCCGCAAATATTAAAGGCTATCAGTACCTCCGGGATGCGATTATGATGTCGATTGCCGACACGGAGCTTATCGGAGCCATCACAAAGCAGCTATATCCCAAGGTGGCCGGACGGCACAACACCTCTCCCTCGCGCGTAGAGCGCGCCATCCGCCACGCGATTGAGGTGGCCTGTATGCGCGGAAACGACGAAGTCCTCTACCGCCTTTTCGGCTACACCGTCAATAACAACAAGGGCAAACCGACAAACTCAGAATTCATTGCCCTCATTGCCGACAAATTACGCCTCGATTTAGAGGTCAGCTGATCTCTTTTTCTCACTTTCCCAAAAAGCGCCGCATCCTCCACTTTGCGGCGCTTTTTTGTGTACTTTGAACAGTTTTCATTTTCAATATTGCAAAAAAAGGGCAAAAATGTAAAAATCTCTTTACAAACGCACGCGAAATATGGTATAATAAGTCGAAACGAAAATATCTTTAATTCGGTGCAGTGACATCGGCAAGAGGGAAATGAAAAAGTATGCCTTGTTTCTGTCCGGAAACAAGGTGTTTTTAGTAAAAGGAGGAATTTTGAAAATGAAAATGGTTTTCGGTGTCAAGGACAAACCCAAGTTCGGGCAGCTCATTATTTTTGCACTGCAGCAGCTCCTCGCCATCATGGCGGCAACTCTCGTTGTTCCTGTAATCGTAGGTAATGGCATGCAGCCGTCGGCAGCTCTGTTTGGTGCCGGTATCGGTACCCTCGTGTACGTACTTTTCACACGCGCAAACAGCCCCGTTTTCCTCGGTAGCTCTTTCGCCTTTATCGGCTCGATGGCCGCAGCTTTTGCAGGTGCTGTGAGCGTGCAGGTGGGCTACGCAGGTCTCTTAATCGGCGCCGCTTTTGCCGCACTCGTATACGTCATAATCGCTATTATCGTAAAGTTTGCCGGTGTTCGCTGGATTAACAAGATTATGCCGGCTGTTGTTATCGGGCCTACGGTTGCGATTATCGGTCTTTCCCTTGCAGGCAATGCCATCGGTGACTTGACAAAGACCCCTGCCGCTACCGGTTCTCCCTATGTAGCACTTATCTGCGGTCTTATCACACTTGCCGTGACTATGGTTTCCTCTACATACGGTAAGAAAATGGTAAAGCTTATTCCTTTCATCATCGGTATTGTTGCCGGCTACGCCGCTGCTACCATCTTCTA
This sequence comes from Clostridia bacterium, assembly GCA_045533905.1. GTDB lineage: Bacteria > Bacillota > Clostridia > UMGS1883 > UMGS1540 > SIG447. Next base: position 151,815 of record JAZSIR010000003.1, on the reverse strand, counting down.
TTTCATCGGTACGGCTACCGCGAACCCCGCCCTTATCGTAATTGACTTTTCCGCTTTCTCCGCTATGGAAAGCATTTTTGCACTTCCGGACTTCACATTCCTGACGGCTATGGAAGGCTTTAAGGCGATTGATGGCGCTTATATCGGTACTGTAGCTGTTGCATACATCCCGGTTGCCTTCGTTGTATTTGCAGAGCATATTGCTGACCACAAAAACTTAAGCTCCATTATTGAATCTGACCTTCTTGAAAACCCGGGGCTCCACCGCACGCTTTTGGGTGACGGTATCGGCTCTTTGGCAGGTGCTATCTTCGGCGGTTGTCCGAACACCACATACGGTGAATCTGTTGGCTGTGTTGCGATTACGAAGAACGCTTCCGTTGCCACCATCATTACGGCGGCTATCGGTGCGCTCCTCATCTCTTTTGTAAGCCCCTTCGTTGCCTTTGTAAACACCATCCCCTCCTGCGTAATGGGCGGCGTTTGTATGGCACTTTACGGCTTTATCGCTGTATCCGGTCTTAAGATGATCCGCGATATCGACCTTGACAAAAACCGCAACCTCTTCGTTGTGAGCGTCATTTTGATTGCCGGTATCGGCGGTCTTTCCCTCACCTTCGGAAAGGTGCAGATCACAAATATTGCGACTGCTTTGATTTTGGGTATCCTTACAAACCTTCTCCTTTGCAAGGCAGAGGACTAATGCATAGCGAAAGGCAGGCTGCCCTTTTGGCAGCCTCTTTTCTTTGGTGAACAGCATGAAATTCAAAACTGTTTTATATGACGAAAACATTTTAGCGCGAAGCCTCAAGCGCATTGCGCACGAAATTCTGGAAAATACAGAAGACGCCAAAAAGCTTTGCCTTGTAGGCATCAAAACGCGTGGTGTGCCGATAGCTTCCCGTCTCGCGGAGTTCATATGGCAAATCGAAAAAGTTCGTGTTCCTGTGGGCATTTTGGATATTACGCTCTATCGTGATGACCGCGAGGCCGAAGCACCGATTGTAGCGGAAAGCCAGATTGACTTTGACATCACGGGGCGGGATGTAATCCTTACCGACGATGTGCTCTACACAGGGCGCACCGCCCGCGCGGCGCTGGATGCGCTTATGCGCTTTGGACGTCCCGCACGTATAAAGCTTGCAACCCTTGTGGACCGCGGCCACCGCGAGCTTCCGATTCGCCCTGATTTCGTGGGCAAGAACATTCCCACCGCCCGAAGCGAAATTGTACGCGTTTCTCTGCGCGAAACGGACGGCGAGGATGTAATCTCTTTATTCGAACGCGACTGATACGAAATTAAAAGAGGTTCTCCGTTTTGGAGAACCTCTTTTAATTTTGCCCTACTTTTCATAGAGGATAGAAAAAATAGGCAAAAAGGGCATATAGCAAAGGGACTCTCCATAATGGAGAGTCCCTACATATTTGCTTCTCTTTTGTCTGCATTGAAAGCCTTTGAGAATACTTTCGCTGCCTTTTGGTGATCAGCGCTTTTTTACATCCCCTGCTTACCTGACTTCGTCGAGCGTCTTCGCCTCCGTATGCTCTACCGGACGCCATACAACCTTCTTAAAAAGGGCGATGACAGAAATCGGCACATATGTAAAGAGGAAGATGGGGAACAGAAGAAGATACCCGATTTTCTTCTTCGGCGTTGATTTAATCACGTCCCACTCGGTGATAACCGTGAGGGTACCCATCATCATAAACATCGCATAAAAGCTGCCGAGCGCGCCGAAAATGGAGCCCAGCGTGGCCTCTCTGACCTCTACGCCAAACGACGGCGTAAAGAAGGATATGACAAAGATTACAAAATTTATCAGAATCGACAAAAGCGTGATAAGATACGCGGGCGCCACGGTCATAAACATATCGAAGCACGGAAGCGCCTTTTCGCGGCTCGTGAAGATGTTCTTACAGAGCTTGCCGCCGTATCGGCCGACAACCTGATAAAATCCCTTTGCCCAGCGCAGTCGCTGATCCCACGACTGCTTCATCGTGGTGGGCTGCTCGTCATACAAAACCGCGTATTCACAATAGCCGATCTTCTCGCCGTGAATTACGCTGTCAATCGTAAATTCAATATCCTCCGTAAGAAGGTGGTGCTTCCAGCCGTTGTTTTTTGCAATGATATCGCGATGCACCAAAAAGCCCGTGCCGGAAATGGCACAGCTGGAACCGAGACGCATACGGGGGTTATTCAGATACCGGGCCTCGCGCATAAACCAGAGCGCGTAGCCTGCGGAGATCCAGTTATCGCCATAGTTTTTAGAGTTTCTGTAGCTTGTGAGGATGCGGTGACCGTGGTCAAACATCTTATTCATTTCCGCGATGAAGTTTTCATCGAGAAGGTTATCTGCATCGAGAACACAGTAGCCCTCGTAGTTTTCGAAGGTGCCGTTTGCCATCATCGCCTTGAAGAGAAAATCGAGCGCGTACCCTTTGCCAATCCGCTTCGTATCCTCCCTCTCATACACCACCGCGCCTTTTTCGCGGCAGATCGCGGCCGTATCATCTGTGCAATTATCGGCAATCACGATGATATCGAGCTTATCCGCCGGGTAGTTCTGATTCTGGATACTGGTAATCAGATGCCCGACAACCGTTCTTTCATTCCGCGCCGCAATGATGACGGCAAACTTATGAAAGGCGGAGGGCGGCTCCGTTATCGGTGCGGGTTTTCTGTGCATAAAGCCAACGATGGCATAGACTATCTGATATGCATATAATACGGTAAAAGCAATAAACAGGCATAAATTGAAGATTCTTACAAACTGTTCCATATTCTGCTCCTTCTATTTATACAAAAGCTTCCGGTTTCCGTGGTCTTTACTGCTCCTTGCAAGTGTACCACACCGGAAAGAAAATGTCAAGTTTTTCCTTGCAAAAGACTCAGGCAAAGCTCTGCCAGAAATGCCGCGACGGAGGCGGCAGAAGCCACAAACAAAAGGCTCTTTTCAAAGTATGCCGAAAAAAGCGCGGCGAGAAATCCGACAAATGCGGCCGGCACGCTGTCCGTAGCATAGAAAATGGCAGGCACGGTCATCGCCGAAAGAACGGCATACGGAATATAATACAAAAAGGACAAAAGGAAACGATTCGTAATTTTCTTCCGTACAAGCACCAGCGGTACCATACGGATCAGATAGGTAACGCCTGCACAAATCAATAAATAGCCCCAAAACTGCAGATTATGCATTTTCCCCATCCTCCTGTCCAATCGGTGCTACAGCCGCCAAAACGGCGCTGGAGAGGACGGCGCACAGAATCAGGGAAAATCCCGAGGGGACCCCTTTTAGTGCCGGCGCATAGTAAAAAAGACAGCTTAAAAAGGCAGCGAGAAGGGCGCAGGCCGCCGTCGGGCGGTTTTTCTTTGCCCCGGGCAGTACAATTGCGACAAACATCCCGTAAATGGCAATACCAAGCGCAGAAACGAGGATACGCGGCAGGATATCCCCCGCTACGGCGCCGAGGAGCGTACCGAGGCTCCAGCCGATATACGGCAGTAAAATAAGGCCAAACATATACCGCCGTGTTACCTCCTCCTTCTGCGAAGAGGCTACGGCAAATACCTCATCGGTATTAAGAAACGAAATGAGGAACCGGTCCCTTGTGCGGATATCGCCCGCAAGTTTCTGCGAAAGCGAGAGGGACATAAGCGCATACCGCGCATTGATGACAAGCTGCAAAAGTGCAAGCTCCAGAGCGCTTTTCCCCATCGCAATCACGGGCACGGCGGCAAACTGGCCGGCACTTGTGACATTCGTCATAGAAAGAAAGAGCGCTTCCAGAATATGCAGTCCGCTTCCGACGGCAAAAATCCCGAATGCGAAGGAAACAGAGAGGTACCCAAGGCCGATGGGGAGCCCGTCATAGAGCCCCTTTATAAATGCACTGTTTTTCTTCATAGTTTCACTTCCATACTATCACTATCCCGCAGAGAAGGCCGGAACCCCCTTTCTCCGCTTTTTGTTTTTATTTTACCATAGATTTATAAAAGAATCAACGGCAAATAAAAACCTCCGGGATTTTCCGGAGGTTGATTTCTATTTTCTGGAGAATTTATCTGCATAAAGCATTTCATCCGCCGCACAAAAAGCAATATTTATATCGCCCCGAATCGTAGCATAGCCGCCGGAAAGGCGCGTGTCGCCTTCATTTTCTAAAATCTTACGGACGGCGAGCATCCCCTCTATCATTTCCTCCTCGGCGACATCCTTGGAGATCACTGCGAATTCATCCCCACCGATTCGGTACACCGTGTGATGCGGTGGCAGAAAAGCACGCGTAAGTGCATCTGCAACCATTTTCAAAACCGCATCGCCTGTAAGGTGGCCCTTTGTATCATTGATCTCTTTGAAATTATCCACATCAAAAAGCACAATGCCGAGTTCTTTCCGCGTTTTTTCTTTTTCCAGCTTATCGATATGGGCGGCGTACGCCGTTCTGTTGGCAATACCCGTCAGCGCGTCCGTAAAGGCAAGCGCCTCGAGCCGTCTCGTCTCCTCATTATTTTTGATTTTTGCCAAAAGGCTGCGGTTTACACGCACAAGGCGCAGATTCCACAGCGAAAGTGCGGCAATCATAAAAAGTGCTAAAAGCGCGAGTATCTTCATGTCTTCTCCTTTGGGTGATTCTTATTTTACCGCACATAATTGTACGCCCAAAGGCGAAGGGTGTCAAGATACATACATACTGAAAAAACGACGATTTCTGCCCTCGTATTCGCCAATTTGACGAAATAGAAGCTTCACAGCGTGTGATACCCCTTTTTATAGCAGAAAAAGACTACCTGCGGGTAGTCTTTTCCGGATTTTATATGCACAGACTTTTTTCGTAGCGCGCATCAAAAATATGTATCCATAATTTCCTTTGTACGCGCGCCGAAAACGGGGCCGCCGGTCAACTGATAATAATAAACACCGGGTGCATTCAAATTATATTCCATAACCGTGGGTTCGCCATCTTTATCGAACGCTATATCAAAACCGACAAACACAGCAAAAGGCATCTGACTATGTATATGTGTCGCAATTTCAAGTGCTTTTTCAAAATTAGGAAGCTGCATTCCAGCAAACGCCTCTCCATTCGGCGCCTTATCCAGAGAAATACCGCAAGAATAATATCCTTTATCGGCTAATTCCCCGCTTTCTGTATCCACGCCGACTACAATCATCCCTTTTCCGTCAGCCGTGATGCTGTTATCATTGAAAGCGCCTTTTGCGCCACCCCTTGCCCGGCGCAGCCTCTGGATGGCTTGATGCACACCTTGCTTCTTCCTTTTTCACTATTACCGATTACTTTTCAAAAATCAACAAGGTATTTTAGGGAAAAGTGAATAGTGAATAGGTAATAAATAAATCGACAAGATTCTGACGAACCTTGTCGATTTTTGGAAGATCCGAATGGTTTAGATGCCATTATTTATGGTATCCTATTTTACGAAGCAAATCTAATATCACATCAGGATCATTACATGTAATCAACCCTGCTCCGTTTGCAATTGCAAGTTTAACACCATCTTCATCTTTTTAGATCTCTTATACTTTCCGCAATCAGTCTAAAATCGCACCTTTTTCTCTAAGATTTGCCTGTAGCTCATCAATGTTGATGTTTCCCGGTGCACTATTGTTGGTTACAGCCAACCCAGCAGCAGCACCTGCCGCTTGTCCCATAGCCATTGCACAAGGCATACAGCGAAGTCCACCTGCTGCCTGCGATTCACAGGAGATTGTTTTGCCCGCGACAATTAAGTTATCGCATCCCTCCGGAATAAGGCTTCTGTATGGGATATAGTATCTTTCTGCGACCTCAATTTTAAAATTACCGAATTCCTTGTCGTTTCTTGGATGAACATCCATTCCGTAACCATAGGTTGCTATGCGGTCGGGAAATTTCGTTCCGTTTACAATATCATCAACCGTAATTTTGTATTTTCCTGCAATATGACGGCTTTCGCGCACTCCAAGAACAGATGCAACCTGTGCAATTTCCGCATTCTCAAAGCCTCGTGTCCGATTGCGAAGAACATTATAAGCATCTAAAACCTGTTTTCGTGCTTTTATATGCGCGTTCGTCATACTCTCTGAATTGGTTGCATCCACATCAAATACATGGTAATGATTAACCTTATATTTTCCATCTATAGGTGTTCTGAAGGCTTTGACCGGTCTTTCAGGTCTTTCACTTCTTTCAATAAAGCCTTCATCCTCCACACCACTTACCTCAAACATCAAAGTAGCTGGCTGAGGCACACCGCTTTGTTCTTCTCCTTTATATGTGTGTACGCCCGCAGATGCCGCAACATCAGCATTCCCCGTACAATCAAGATAAATTTCAGCGTCAACTGCAACGAGTCCTTCGAGTGCCGAAAGAATAACTTTCTGTATTTTGCCATTTTCACAGATACAGTCCACAAAGCGAGTGTATAGCATAACATTAACACCCGCATTCTGTGTCATTTCGTCAAGAACAACCTGTAACGAAAACGAATCAAATGCCGTTACATGACGATGATATCTTTCAATAAATGATGTATGAATACTTGGCGAATCGAGTTCTTCAGGCTTATATACTGCGTTGTACTCTGCCAATTTATCAACAATTTTTCTAAAAAGACCTCCAACCACAGGAATATTACCATCCCGGTCATAGCATGTCATAAAAGGACCTACTAAACCCGATGTTGCCATACCGCCAAGCATTCCCGTTGTTTCAACCAATAACACACTTTTTTTCGCCTCTGCAGCTTCTATGGCTGCGCAGACACCCGCAGGTCCGCCTCCGAAAACAATAATATCAAAATGCCCATAATACGGTATATTCTTTGAAAACTGAATGGTGTTCTCCATATTATTCACCTTTCCAAATGTAAATTTTTCCCATGGAATGTTAACTTCCTTTTTGTCTGACAAAATTTCATCAATGTGTAAAAGAAGCGGAAAATCTTCTTCATGCAAAATACCTTTTTTAATATTTAACTTCACTGCTCTTGCAACTCTCTCTGCAACAACGAGTGATTCTAATGTTACTCCGTTTAATTCGGCTTTTGCTTCGTCAATATTAAGCCCCTTACCAAGAAGAATACCAACAAGACGTGTACGACCACCATAAACCGTAACATAAAGGTCGCCTACACCAACACAAAGGTTATCAAGCGTCAATGCATTCTGGAATTTCAAAAGTCTGTACATTTCCTTTGATGCCTGACCAAATACTGCCGCCTGAGAGTTAAAATGAAGTTCATCATTTCCAAAGTTTTTCTGATTAAGTCCGATTGTGAGAGCAATACCAAGTGCATAACCGTTTTTCAGTGCAACTGCACTTTCTATACCTGTAACATCGGTTGTGATGCTTATATGGTAATAATCAGTCTGCATAAGTTCTTTAAGATACGTAAGGGTTTTAATGTCATCACCGCAAAAAGCAACCTCTGTCTGGTCGTGTGCCACAAGCTCATAGCTTGTACAAGGACCTCCGATTGCGTTAAGAGACAGCTTCTTTCCAATCGACTCAAGCTTTTGTTTCCAAACATCAGGATATGTCAGAAGCTTCCCGTCATCTGTATCCATAAGTCCTTTTGTTACTGTAAGAACAGGAACGCTATCGGGAATCACAGGAATCACTTCTTCTGCAAACCATTCTACTCCAAAACTACTCACACCACCAATAACAACATCCGTGCCATCAATAGCTTCTGCAAGCTGTTCTATCTGATAAAATTCTATCCCTGCAGGAAAATCTTTTTCAACCTTCGGATGTCTGTTGTTTTTTATGCAACCATCAATAATCTCTCTGTCTAAATGTGTTCCTACAACTCTTACCTCGTTTTTATTCTCTCTTGCCGGAAATGCAAGTGCACTTCCCATCATTCCGGCTCCTACGATTGTTATAACTGCCATTTATAATTACCTCCTGAAAAGATTTGAAAATACTTGAAACTTTTTGAAAATTACATTATAATTATATTATCAATGCTATCAGAAGTCAATCGTTGGTGCCGATATTGAAATCTTTTCAAACTTTTTCACAAAGGAGCAAAACATGATTGTATACGAACGGCAAGAAACAATTTTAAATCATCTGAAACAAAACAGATGTTCTACAATTAAAGAGCTTTCAAAGATTGTATGGTCGAGCGAATCGTCTGTAAGAAGAGATATAAAGGCTCTTGAGCAAAAAGGCTATGTAAAGCAGATATACGGCGGTGTAGTTGCAGCAGAATATGAAAACAATGTTGTTCCTGTAAATTTAAGAGATTCTTCCAACGTTTCAACAAAGGAGGACCTCGCAAAAAAAGCCGCAAATTACATATTTGACGGTGCAACTGTATTTATGGACGGTTCTTCTACCGTAAGACGAATTATAAAGTATATTGGTAAATTTAAAGACCTTAAAATAATAACAAACAATCAACGTATTTTCTCAGAATGTACTCATTCTCACATAAAACTCTACTGTACAGGTGGACTTTTTGACAGTCAAAACAGCATCTTCTTTGGCAGCACTGCCGAAAAATATATCAACAATACAAACGCAGACATTTTTTTCTTCTCCAGTCAGGCAATTTCAGATGGCGGTGAAATAAGCGACATATCAGAAGAAGAAACATCACTACGAAAAGCTATGCTTAATCGCTCAAAAAAGAAAATCTTTCTTTGCGACTCGTCAAAACTAGGACTTCAAAAAACGTTTACATTATGTAACAAGGATGATGTAGATTTGATAATATGTGATAAAAAAATGCCTTGGGAATAGGTGTAAAAGAAAAAAAGCAAGAACCACACTTTGTGTAATTCTTGCTTTTTGGAGGCACCACCCGGATTTGAACCGGGGAATCAGGGTGTTGCAGACCCATGCCTTACCACTTGGCTATGGTGCCACGATATTTTATTCTTATGCTACAAAGAGACGCAATATGCGTCTCTTTGGTTGGAGCGAATGACGAGGCTCGAACTCGCTACCTCCACCTTGGCAAGGTGGCGCTCTACCAGATGAGCTACATTCGCGCAATGGTGCCTCCGGACGGAATCGAACCATCGACACGAGGATTTTCAGTCCTCTGCTCTACCGACTGAGCTACAGAGGCAAATTTGGCGACCCGGATGGGGCTCGAACCCACGACCTCCAGCGTGACAGGCTGGCGTTCTAACCAACTGAACTACCGGGCCGAATTGGTGGGCACAACAGGGCTCGAACCTGTGACCCCCTGCTTGTAAGGCAGGTGCTCTCCCAGCTGAGCTATGCGCCCAATTCGGTGTCGTCCGTGACGACAAGGAATATTATAGCAGACTTTTCTCTCTGTGTCAACACTTTTTTAGAATTTTTTTATTTTTTTATGGAGGCTTTTCATTTTGTCCGTATTTTCGGCTTTTCTTGCCGTTCGTATTCTGAAAAAGGTATAAAAACAAGCCCCGCAGTATCTCCGCACGAAGAAAAATAAAAAAAGGCTTGACAAAAGACGTGGCAGCGGTTATAATAGTAACGTAATAAAAATCTGGGTGTAGCGCAGTTTGGTAGCGTGCTTGAATGGGGTTCAAGAGGCCGGGAGTTCGACTCTCCCCACTCAGACCAAAACCGTCGTTCGTAAGAGCGGCGGTTTTCTCATTGCCAAAAATTCCGCAGCCGCGCGGTAGCCATTGACGAACTTTCGGAGAATACAAAAGAGGACAGAATATTCTGTCCTCTTTTTATATATCTTTTATTATGCTACGAAATTAATCCAACAGAGCTTCAACATCAGCCAGAGTGCCGAGATCCTTTTCTACAGCATCAAGACCCCATACGGAGAATGCACGGCCGTCACCCCAGAATGTGTTACCATTTTCCATAATGATATACGGCTTGAAGAAGATTTCAGTTTCTTCCTGGCCTTCCGGAATACCGGTTGCGATTACTGCGAAAGAAGAATCGCCGGCTTCAAGACCTTCGTCGCTGTTTTCCTGAATTGCAGCTGCGCTACCTGCTACATCGTAAATGCAGAAACCATACTTTGCAACACCAGCTACCGAAATAGCCTCTGTATCAATTTCTGCAGTAACAGAAATTGCATATTCCTTAACTAACTCGTTCATATAGAAGCCTGCATCAGCATCAGTGCCGATGGCTTCACCAACAGAAATACCACCATCTACGAGTGTAATCGCCTTTACATCAGCACCTGCAGCACCAATGAATACAGTGATTGCATCGCCGTTGTCAGCGTCTTCTCTCGGGATGAAGCTTACAGTGTTGTTTGCCGGAACCTGGTCTACAAAAACAATTTTGCTTGTAGCATCCTTAAGGGATACAAGGTTTGCAGCATCAAATGCAGCACTGTCACGCATTGCAATAACAACAACGTTTTCACCGGTTGCGCCTGCGGGCATCTCGCCAATCGTTACGGTAACTACGCCATTAGCGTCTTTAACGGCAGTAGCATCGATCGTGCTTGCGGAAACAGCAAGAGAAATCAGGCAGAGTGCAAGCACCATAAGTGCAATACTAAACTTTTTCATTTCAATAATCCTTCCTTTCTCTTAGTTGAACAAACCGTCGATAGAAATTCTCAGACGAGATCTCGTGTTCTCGAGGTTACCCAGCGTTGCTGCCGGCTGCGGCGGAATTTCACCGCTTGTTTGAATAATGTCGTTCTGAGCATCAACGCGGATAACTGTGATGTTCGGAACTTCGTAGCATCTTTTTTCCTTCATTTTGCGCATCTCCTTTAATTCTTTTTGAAATCAGATATGCCTTATGTAAAGCATAATTTTTCCACGTACTAAAATATTACCAGAGAATAGATGTATTTTCTATGCTTATTTTGATATCAGCATAATTTTATTGTGATTTTTCTGTTTTTTCTGCGGACTATGGCAGAACTGCATATTTCGCTCTATTTTTCGTTTTATTTTTGCCTATATCTCGAAATCCAGACAGCTTCTGACTGCCGTATGCGGACGTACCTTACCATCTGCCACCGCTACGTGCAAAGGATGCACAGCATAGCCTTTGAGTGCTTCTTCGCTTTCAAATGTGGAATCAAGCATCAGGTCTGCCGTGGAGCTTGCAAGCCCCTCCGTATACACGTGGATTTCCAAAAGGCCCGGGATTTCCCCGAGGAGGCCTTCAAGCCCCTCGCGGATTCCTTCCTTAATAATAGTTTTTTCCTCAGCCGAATATTCCTCTTTGAGATTCCATAAAATTACGTGCTTTATCATTGTTTTTCTCCTTGTTCGTATTTTAATCTCCGCGGATATAGTTCTGAATTGCGCGGAAGGCGCCGCTTTCTGAAAGCTGACGGATGACGAGCGCCACAATCGGCCCTAAAATCATACCGAAGAAGCCGAGAAGGCGAAGGCCTGCATACATCGCAAACAGAATTACGAGCGGATGAAGGCCGATCTGATATGCCACAAGGTGCGGCTCCACAATCTGCCGAACGGCGAGGCATATAAGATACAGAACCAAAAGCATCACGCCGAGGCGGATTTCGCCGATCAAAAGTGCATATACGCCCCACGGAATCAGCACAGCGCCCGTACCTAAAATCGGAACGGCATCAATAAGGCTTATGACGAGTGCCAGTAAAAGCGCATATTCCGCAACGCTGCCGCCGATGGCCAGAAAGCCGATTGTGAGCTCCAGAAAGGTGATACATATAAGAAGTAACTGCGCACGGATATACGCGCCAAGGGCTTTCAGGAGGTTCTGCAAAACATCCTCACCAAAATGCACAAGCCCTGCCGGCATTGTGCGGCGGATGCCTTCGCGGATCCGGGCACGGTCGCGACTCATAAAATAGGAGGCCATCATAAATACAACCACAAATACGATGGCGCTCGGCACAGCGCGCACCACGTCCACCGCGCCGCGAAGCGCAGGTACTGTGTAGGACGCCATAAACGAAGAAAGCTTTGTGCCGAAATCCGAGAAAATCTCCTCGATGTTTTCCATAATGCCGATGTTGGCCGCGAAAGTATCACGAAGTGCCGCGATGCGCGCGGAAACGGATTTGATAATGGCATCACTCTGCTGCACAATTGCATTAGCCTCTGCCACCAGTCTTTCCACCACCAATGTGACCGCGCCGCCGATTACGCCGATGGCCAGAACGATGCTGAGAATGGAGCCTACGGGGCGCGGAATTTTAAGCCGTGTTTCCAAAAACGAAACGGCGGGCTCTATGATTTTTGTTAAAATGTACGCCAGCACAAACGGCAGAAACCAAAGAAGCAAACGCGGCAGAAGCAAGGCGACAAAGAGTGCCGCCAAAACCGAAAGGAATGCCACGGTGCCGATGCGAAATGCTTTTTTCTTATCCATCCTTTTCTTTCCTTTCTAAAAGGTCGGGCCGCTTTCTGCGCGTTCTTTCCAGAGACTGCTCCTTTCGCCACGCGGCGATTTTCGCCTGATGGCCGCTTAAGAGAATCTCCGGCACGCGACGACCGAGAAATTCTGGAGGTCTTGTATACTGCGGGTATTCGAGGAGCCCGTCGGAAAGCGATTCGCTTTCACTGTTGCCGTGTTGCACAACGCCCGGCACCATACGGGCCACCGCATCGACGATAGCCATGGCCGGAATTTCCCCGCCCGTCAGTACATAGTCCCCAATAGAAATTTCTTCATCCACAATTTCTTCCAGAATGCGTTCATCCACACCCTCATAATGCCCACAGAGCAAAATGAGGTGTTCGTAGTTTTCCGCAAGTTCCTTTGCTTTCGCCTGCGAAAACACTTTGCCCTGCGGCGAAAGGTAGATCACGTGCGGGCGTGTCTGAAGCCCATCCGTTGCAAACTGCCACGCGCGGTATATCGGCCCCGGGGCCATCACCATACCGCCGCCTGCACCGTACGGATAGTCATCCACCCGTCTGTGTTTATCTTCGGAAAAATCCCGTATATTTATGTATCGTAAATGCAAAAGACCCTTCTCCGCCGCACGCCCAATAATACTGTCCCCAAGAACAGCCTCGAACATGCCGGGAAATAGGGTCAACACATCAATCTTCATTGTCCAAAAGTCCCTTCAAAGGTTTAATGGTAATCCGCTTTTCGGTAAGGTCCGTAGACAAAATGACCTCGTCAATTACGGGAATAAGATGTTCCCTCTCGCCTTTCACCGTGTACACATCGTTACTGCCGGTTTTGAAAACATCGACCACGCGGCCAAGATTCTGACCCGCATCGGTCACAACCTCCATCCCCAGGATGTCGGCAATATAAAACCGGCCTTCCGGCAAAGGCGGAAGATCATCGCGCGAAACGCGGAGTTCCTGCCCTACAAGCTTTTCAGCCTCTTCCACAGTTCCGATTTCCCGAAAGCGCAGAAGGATAGCCCCGCGAGTGGTGCGCCAGCCCGAGAGCGTGAGCACCCGACCATCTGCAAGGTGAATCTTTTTCACGGCATCGAAAAAGTCCGGCCCATCGGTATAGTAAAGTGCCTTTACTTCGCCGCGAAGCCCGTGCGTATTTACGATTTTACCGCATTGTAGCAAAAGAATCCCTCCATTTGGCCCGAGAGCAGAATCGGGGGACGCCTCCTTTCCGGAGACGGCCCCTTTACATGCCGCAATCGTTAAATAATGTCTACATTCACCTTAACATCTTTACGTGCTGCAGCCGCCTTCATCAGCGAGCGGATTGCTTTTGCAATTTTTCCCTGTTTGCCGATGATTTTGCCCATATCGCTTTCGTTTACACGGACTTCCAGCGTAATGATGTTGCCTTCCGTCTTTTCGGTAATCTCAACGTCTTCCGGGCATGTTACCAGAGATTTTACAATAAATTCGAGCAGCTCTTTCATAGCGTTTCTCCTCAAAATTAGTCTACGATGCCGCTTTTCTTCAGAAGTGCCTTCACACTGTCTGTCGGCTGTGCACCGTTGGCAATCCACTTCTGTGCCTTTTCGCCGTCAATCTTAATTTCAGAGGGTTCTGTCATAGGATTGTACGTACCGATTTCTTCAATGAATCTGCCATCACGCGGATATCTGGAATCTGCTACTACTACTCTGTAAAACGGAGCTTTCTTTGCGCCCATTCTTCTAAGTCTGATCTTTACTGCCATTTTCTTTCACCTCCTTCATCACATTCCAAAGGGAAACCGTGGTTTCTTTTTCCCTTTGCCCATAAACTGCTTCATCAGTTTCTGCATATCGTCAAACTGCTTTAAAAGCCGGTTTACGTCCTGTACCGTAGTGCCGCTGCCTGCGGCTACGCGCCGTTTGCGGGAAGCATCCATAAGAGAGGGATGTTCGCGCTCGCGCTTTGTCATAGACTGAATAATCGCTTCCGTGCGGGCCAGCTGCTTCTCATCAATCTGCGCACCGGAAAGTGCTTTGGCATTTACGCCCGGCAGCATTCCCAACACATTCGAAAGCGGACCCATATTTTTCATCTGCTGCATCTGTTCGAGAAAATCCTGCAGGTCAAACTGCTGTTTGCGGAGTTTCTCCGTAAGCTCTGCGGCTTTTTTCTCATCAAATGCTTCCTGCGCCTTGTCAATCAGCGTCAGCATATCGCCCATCCCGAGAATACGGGAGGCGACTCTATCCGGATGGAATGGCTCAATATCCTGCAGCTTTTCGCCGATGCAGGAAAACTTGATCGGTTTTCCCGTTACAGCCTTTACGCTGAGCGCGGCACCGCCGCGGGCATCGCCATCCATCTTTGTGAGGATGATGCCGTCAATTCCGACTGCGCCCTCAAAGCCTTCGGCAATATTCACAGCGTCCTGCCCCGTCATCGCGTCGACCACAAGGAGCACCTCGGTGGGATGCACGGTCGCCTTCATGCGAACAAGCTCATCCATTAAAACCTCGTCCACCTGCAGCCGGCCCGCCGTATCCAAAATGACAGTATCGTACAAAGACGTGTCACATTTCAAAACGGCTTCCTTTGCAATCTCAACGGGATCCGTGGCCCCTTCCTTTTGGAACACGGGTACGCCTACACTCTCGCCTACCACCATAAGCTGGCGGACGGCAGCGGGTCTATATACGTCACAAGCGACCAAAAGCGGCCGTTTGCCTTGCTTCTTCAGATAGCCTGCGAGCTTTGCACTCGTGGTCGTTTTACCGGCACCGTTTAGACCCACCATCATAAAAACAGTAGGCAATTTCGAGGATACCGCGAGCTTTGCATTTGCGCCGCCCATAAGCTCCACAAGTTCATCTCGCACAATCTTGATAATCTGCTGACCGGGCGTGAGACTCTCGAGAACATCCGCCCCCATCGCCTTTTCGCTGACTACCTTAATAAAATCGCGGGCAACTTTAAAGTTTACGTCCGCCTCAAGAAGCGCCATGCGCACCTCGCGCATCGCTTCCTTTATATCTGCCTCGCCCACGCGGCCACGGCCGCGGAGCTTCTTAAATACAGTTTGCAGTTTATCGCCTAAACTTTCAAATGCCATCGGGTTCCCTTTCCATACAGTCACGAAGCTTTTCGGCAGCTTCCCGGATGCCCTCCCCGGTCTCGATTGCCGAAAGAACTTTTCCGGCGGCGGCATACAAGGCCGCGTGTCCAAGCACGGCTTCCAGCTCCAAAAGACGTTTTTCGCCCTGCAAAATGGTACGGTGCACGCCCTGACGCGTAACGCCCTCATCTGCCGCAATCTCCGAGAGAGAATAATCCATATTATAATACATATCGAGGGCTTCCCTCTGCCGCTTGGTAAGAAGCGGACCGTAAAAATCAAGAAGGTAGCCTGTGTCCAGCTTTTTCTTCATACTGCACCTGACTTTTTGAAGTGGTGTAAACAAAAAACTGTTTACAGCTTTGTTAGTATACAGTATTTTTCCCTGTTTGTCAAGTCTTTTTTCAAAAATTTATATATTCATAAGAACAAAGAGTGCTAAAATCCCGGCCACAGTCGCACCCGCGCTCCAGAGAAGCATATGTACAACCGGGCGGATTTTCGCAGTATAGGTAAAGTTCACTTCGGCAAGCACTGCATTTTCAAATTCCTCCCGCGTACCGGTGTTCTCACGTGCCTCTGTCTCCGCGGCGCCGCGCACCTCAATATGGCGGACGGCAAAACGGAACATCGCAATGCAGCAGTAAAGCGAGGCGACAAATGTGAAAATATACGCACCGCCATACATCCATTTGTGCCGGATCTCCGCAATGCTGTTGCTCGCAAGATCCAGAAGGAGCGTTGCGGGAATGCTGGCAATGATACCGGCAATGAAAAGACTGTAGTTTGTGTCCATCTCGAATATGTCGCAGAGTATCTTTTTCAGGAAGGATACCTCTCTGCCGCCACCGGCCGCCGTGCCTTCCCGATGTGCACTTTTTATTTCCATATCATTCTCCCCTTGTATTCTCTCCTAATCGCTTCAACCTGCCGGGTGTATTCCACAATCATTTCCGCATCATACTGCCGATCTCCCAGTTCTTCCACGATTTTCCGGAGTTCGGACTCCAGTTTTTTGAAGGTGCGGATGGTTATTTTTACGGTGATGCCCTGTTTCTCCTCCAGCTCCTTCAGCTTCTGCACGATCATTTCCCGCACCCGTCGTGCCTCCTGGAGACATTCTTGCTGACCTTCCGGATCCAAACGTACTTCCGGGCTTGCGCCGTACACCGCCGCGTATTCCTCCTCAAAGGATTCCTGTACATAATCGGCAAAGAGCTCGCAACAAAACCGCTTTGTGTCGACGTTTCTGTCTTTGGATTTCTCATTGCCCTCCAGCACAAAGCCGCGGTTTACAAGCCCGTTATACGGCCGATTTTCCTTCTTCTGATATATTTTGGAAAAACCCTCGGTCACCATTTTCCGAAGAAGCGCCTTCTGTGCCATTGTAAGGCTTTCGCACCAGCACTCAAACTGATCCTGCACCGCAGCACCCGCCTTCGCCCGCAACTCCTCCTCTGTCATATTGCTATCTTTGTATTCATACAGAACCTGCGCTGTTTTCCGTGTAATATGCGGAAGGCCCCCCGTAAGCGCATACAGCATATCCGTTTCTTCCTTTGTAAAGACCGGCTCTGCGCCTTCTTCCAGAAAGCCCGCGAGAAACGCATCCATTTCTGTGCGGCTCATCCCGCCGACCGTTTCGGAATTCCCGTCAAAGGCATGTACGAAAAACGATGTTGTAAAGGGGGTGGTATGGCTTGTGTTCTGCGGGTCAAAGTCACAGTCGGTTGCTACGACATACTGCATCTTTATTTCACTGTTTTCCTTGAGCTGACGAAACTCCTCGTAATCATCCTCCCGAATCGTTTCACACTGCGAAATACGGTGGAACTCATCGATGACAAGAAAAAGGTGGTACCCTCCTTCGCGGATCTTCTGTGCCATTGCCTTCAGCTTCTCGGTGCTGTCCGCTATATCCTTGCCAAGCTTCGGGAACGACGGTAAGGCCCCTCTGGGCACATACTTTTCGATATATGCACGGATCGCCTCATAGATATCTGCAAACAGCTCCTCCGACTTCGGGCTTCGTGTTGGCATAACTTTAGGGTACAGCTGGCGGCCTTCTCCCTCTGCCAGCGCACGGCAACGCTCCGGCGAAAAATAGCTCTCCAGAAAATTCGTTTTACCGGAGCCGAAAAGGCCGTATATACCGCTCGAAAATATCTCCCGCTCCGTCTTTGCCTTGCCGAGGCGGTCAAGCCGCTCGGTAATATTTTTGCAGGATAGCGTATGTCCGCTTTCGTAATCAAATGGATTGCACATTTCAGTTTCCTCCGTTTTCTATGAAGTAAAACGCCTCGGGCGCATAGTCCGCGAAGACCATGCGGTATATTTCCGATGTGAAGCGATAGTCTTCTCCCACTCTCTCCACAAAGCCGCGCATAGTAAGCCTTGAGAGTGCCATATCCACATCCACATTTCCCGCTTTTCGCTGAATCAAGCCGAGGCTTACACACGCGCCGGGCGCGGTGGCATACGTGGAAAGGGCTTCCATTACCTCACGCTCGCCCGATTTGTACTTATCGAACATCCCGACGATATCGATAAACATAGTTCCTTCCTTCCGAAGCTGCCCGAACGCCCAATAAACATCGTAAAGGTGTATTTGGTTCCGTGCGCCCGAAATGGGATGAACGCCGTAATTATCTACAATCTTGTCGAATATGCGCTGTGTATAGTACACCTGCCCGCGCGTGAGCTGCCAGAGTGCTTCTCGCGCCTGGGCATCGAGCGTCAGCTTTGTAAGCTTTTGGTAGGCAGCCAAAAGAAGGTCATATTCCTCCCGCGGCATAAGGCCGACACGGAAGAGCTTTGCAAGCGAGAAAAACTGCGTATCATGTTCTCTGTCAAAGATATAGCCGGCAAGATCATCCGACCCGCAAACGGCAAAGCTGATAAGATCACGGTGGTTTTTAGTGGCATGCTGCAAAAGATCAAAAACCGTGCCGGGGTCCACAAGTCGCATTGCCTTTTCAAATTCATCTATGATGAACAGAATCTTCCTTCCGGGAGCGAATGTATCCCGGAAGGCGCGGTAGAAGTTTTCCATCGTTGTTGCAGAGAATTTGCCCGAAGGCAGCTTTTCGAGAATACGGCGATACGCTTCACTTTCCGAAACTGCACCGTACCGTTTTTCCCACGCGTTCACAAAGCCGCCGATGAAAATATCCTCTATTGTCTTGTTGCCCATAGGATCAAAGTAGACACAGACCCACTTGTCCGGTATCTCCAGTACAATCTTTTCCAGATAGTGCAGAAGAGAGGATTTGCCAACGCGCTTCGGCCCGTTTATCACCATAGCGTCTACCTTTTCCGGAGGACGTGGGACCTTCTGCATCTGTCCGTCTATATCTTTATGGAGGTAAAACACATTTTTGAATCCCTGTACCTCTGTAAAGCGGCCGATGAAATCCGTTTCGATGTTTTCTACCGAAATCGTGGCATCTCCGATGGGATCGGCCTCGTATACCACGCGCGGCACAATGCGAACGGCATGTGCACCGAGACTCTTGCGGCGGCTCGCTTCACCGCCTTTCCCGTCGTCCGAAAAGGTGTATG
The DNA here is from genome assembly GCA_045533905.1 of Clostridia bacterium. GTDB lineage: Bacteria > Bacillota > Clostridia > UMGS1883 > UMGS1540 > SIG447. Next base: position 132,858 of record JAZSIR010000003.1, on the reverse strand, counting down.
TAATCTGCGCGGTGAAGCTAACCTCCTCACCCGGCGCCCTTGGCGGCAGTCGGAATGCAAAGGGTGCCTTCCAGCCACCGTGGAATGTCTCCATCCAAAATGTCGCCGAATCACCGTCAAGCGTCCTTAAAAGAAGAGTTACGTCTTTGCCCACGGCCTGCCCGTAGTTTTCCACAAAGCCTGTAAGCGAAAGACCTTCCGGCACTTCCGTTTCATCCAGGTGCAGCCGGAAAAGCGGTACCCGTTTGAGGTCCTCAATCTCACTTTCCAGAATGTATGCAAGGTTTCCTAAAATATCGCCTGCGGCTTCATCGGCAAGCTTTTCGCCCTCCGTCTCAAGGCGTGCAAGATATTTTTCCGTTTCTTTAATCTTTCTGCCCTCATCCCAATACGAGCGAATATCCGAAAGCTTTCCAACCGTGTCGATATACAGCTTCATAGCAAGGCGAAGTACCTTGATATCCTCTCTGTCCGCCGCCGAAAGAAGCTTCATAAGCTTTTCGCCGTTTTTGCCGAGGCATGCGCGGATATCGGAAAGATTTTCAAAGGATGCAAGCTGTATGGCCAGGCTTTCGCAAAGGATATTGGCCATCTCTGCCGATATGGCGGATACCACCGAAAGCGTTCTGAAAATTTCAGCCGCAAAGGCTTCTGTTTCCTCCGCATCGCTCGCCAGAATCGTCTGATAGGCGCAGATGGCAAAGTCTGCAAAGAATTCCTGCATGGCAGAAGCTGAAACTTCTTTAAAATCGGGCGCCTTCAAAGCGGCCACGGCATTTTCAATCCCCGCCTCTTCCTCAAAGCGTTCCATAGCCTCCTGTGCCGAAGGCGCGCCGGGCGTTCCCGCCGCCATGGAAAGTATATACTGTACATACGAAAGCGAAAGGAATGCCTCGCTGTCGCTCTTCTCCGGCGCTGCGGCCTCCACAGTCGCATCCGGGCGCACTGTGAAGGCTTCTTCTCCGTCATTTTCAAGGTCAATCATATCAAAAATGCGGAAGTGCGACAAAATTTCGGTCGCAGGCATATACAGGAAGAACAGCCGCATTTCCTCTCCGTTTTCGCCCTGCAGCTTCTGGATATATTTACGGCAACGTTCCTTCCGGTCGCCTTCCCTGAAGCGGAATTCCCCGAAGCGGAATAGTGTTTCACCCATCGCGGCGTTTTCTGCCTGAATATCGGCGGCGAGCAGTTCAAAATCTTCAAATTCGCCGCGCATTGCAAAATATACCGCTACACACAGCTTTTTCTGCAGCTTTGTGAGAAGTGCAGCAAGACGTGGAAGTTCTTTTACACAGGGTGTCGAGAAGAACACGGAGAAAATATTGATAAGCTTCTGGTGCTCGGTGCTTGTGCGCACCCTCTCCACTTCTTCCGGTACGCGGCACATCAGGTCACAGATTTTGGTATACTGCCGCACTTTCGCGTGTTCTGCATTTTCCTTCGGGCTTTTTCCGGTCACGTTATCCGAAGAAAAGCGCACGGCAAAAACAGGTGATGCTTCTTTGTACATCCCCGCATTAAACATTTTTTCAGAGAGCGCTTTCAGGAAAGCGCGATACTCTGCCTGCTGCAAAAGCGCCGGCACCGTATCTTTCTGACGAAGAACCGAGGCCGAAGCCGCACTCCAGAATTCTGCCGGCATTTTCGAAAGTTTATCCAGAAGGGTATCGTCCCGCAGCAGAATACGAAGCATCGGGAAAATTTCCCCGAAAATATCGGGCGTAATCCTTGCAAAAATTTTGTTTGCCAGAATTTTTCCGCTCTTTTCATCCAGAAGCATAAAGCGGGCGTAGTTTGCCGCCTTCTGCCTTGCCTCTGCCGTTTGGGCCGCTTCCACGGCAGCTTCGCAGGCCACAGCCTTCGACTCTGTTAGAAAGTCCCGTACATTTCGCCATTTTTCTGTGGTGGCAGCCGCATTCAGGAAGTTCTCGCGGCCTACGCTGCCGATAAACGAATCTATTTCCAGAATTTCGTGTTCGGGCAAAAGCGCTGTATCCACCGTTTCGATAAATTTCCGCCACGAGCCAAAAAGCCCGCACAGCATCAGCGTATCGTATATTTCTGCCGCAGACCCGAGCATCTCCGTGCGTCGGATAAATTGCGAAAGCTCCGCACGGGCGGCTTCCTCCTCACAGAGGCCGGCAAAAAACGCCAGAAGTTCCTCTGTGTTTTTCGGTCCGTCGCCAAAGGAAAGTCCCTTTTTGGTAAGGTAGCGGATACCGCAGTACATACACTCCGAATACCGCACCAAAACGCCTGCATCTACGATTTTTGCATACTGCAGATATTTCGTAAGCGCACGGTAGCAGTCTTCCGCGCGCGCTTCATCCGCGCCGGCGGCACCAAGGAGAAAATACTCTGCCTCATGCAAAAGGCCGTCGTTTTCAAAATAGGTATGCAGTACCGAAAGTGCCCCCAGCGCAACTTCGACGCTGTTTTCCGCCTCTGCCGTTACGGCTTCGGCCACAAAATGCTGCACGCCGGAAACGGTAAGGCTATGCCCTGTGGGCGCAATCGTCCGCACTGCCGCCAAAAGCGCAGGTTCTTCCGAAAGAGTAGCGCGTTTTGCCGCCGCATATAGTGCAAACGCCTTGAACGGGATGGTATCCGGCACTTTTTCCTCCAGAAGCCGTATGAGTTCTTCTATAATTTCCTCCTCCGGCGCGTGGAGAAGCACTTCCAATAAAAGTGCAATCAGTATATTCGGTTTCTTCGAAAGCGCATCCGAAAGACCCTCTGTATATTCGCGGATATAATTGCCCGCAAATGCGAGCGCACGTACCGCGTGCAAAATGGCAATGGCTTCCGGATTACTTCCGAAGACTGCCCGTGCCGTATCTACAGCATAGGCAAAGAGCTCCTTTGAAACCTCTGCGCCGGATTTTGCAAAGCGTGTGATATTTTGTGCCCAGCGCCAGACCAGCTGGGCATCCGCGCGGCCTTTGCCTGCCCCAAGAACCGAAGCATAGGTCTGCAGGGTGTAAAGACCGTTTTTGCCGGCAAAGCCGTATGCAATTTTCAAATCATCCGGATCACTGCTGCATTTGGCAATCAGATAATAGATCGTCCCTTCTGTTCCCACGCCTTTATGGCGATACATTTCCAGAAGTCTTCTCCAGGCAGCCTCTTCCTTATAGACTACCGCCATACTGCATACCGTTTCGTCGCTTTCCCCTTCGCCGCGGGCACGACCAAGCATTTTAAGCACTTCGTGCGGCTTCCAATTTATGAAAGGATGCCATTTTTGCAGGAACGTGTAAACTTTTTCAGGATTCTCGCCGGCCAGAAGTGCCGCAAAGGTAGCGGAAAGTACGGATTTTCCTGCTTTGCCGTACTTTTCTCTGTAGAGAGATTCAAACGCCGCGCGGGTTTCGGTTGACTGCCAGATATGGCTGTTCTGCAGAATCACGGATGCCAATATCGGCGCATCCGGATGGTTCGTATCGGAAAGGAAGGCATACATTGTGCGGTGCGCCGTCTCCGTTCCTGCGGAAAGTGCATACTGTCTGTACGCCTCGTACATTTCGGCAAGGTTCTCTTCCGGGATTTTTTCTTGGTACGAAGCCATATCCACATTATCCGTAAAGAAGCCGCAGATAGCCTCCGGTGCTTCCTTTATATATGCTGACAAAAGCAGCACGATTTCATCGCAAAGAACACCGCCGTGGAAAATCTGGGAAAGTGCCGCCAAAATGAGCGGGCTTGCCGCTTTGGCACCAAGATGCGGGAGCATACGCTCTAAAAGCAGATGTTCTCCGTCTGTAAACAGCTTTGTAAGGAATGCCGCCGCCCCCGTATGCGGGCCCTCGCCGCCGAGAAGCTGCAGGAATTTCCCCTCCTGAATATCCGTCTTTTTCTGTGGGAAGAGCATTTCGAGGAAGGCGTAGACAGGCTCGGTCACCGAAACCGCCTCCTGCAGGGAAAGGAGCTGATCGGCGCACCAGTTTTCGGCCGCCTCACGCTGCGGATGCTCCTCTTTGTGCATAATCCAGAAAACGGGCAGGAACATAGGAAGCCCCTCGGAAATCGCCGCTTCAATGATAGCATCCTTCGTTTTGTCATCCCCGGCGCACTTTTCAAGAAGCGGGAATAAATCTGCATATGTGCCGCCGCGCACAGCGGTCCTGAAAAAGCCGCACAAAAGTATGCCAAGTTCCTTATACATTTCCTTTTCGGAAAGAAGCATGCAGAGATTTTCCCATACAACCTTTTCTGCGCTCTGATAGGTTACGATTGCCAGCGCAGAAAGCACCTCGGAAAACTTTGCATTTCCTGTTTTCAGAAGCGCCTCGGCATACATGGGAAGATGCACGCCGCGACCGCCGCCTTCGTTTTCATAAAGCGCAATAAATTCTTCTGCCGCACCTGTAAAATAGAGTGCGCTTAAATGTTCCTTGTGAATTTGTGTTTCATAGGGTGCCAGTATGTCTTTTGCCTGATTATAGAGCTCCATCGCCTCTTTATAGCGACCGCTCCCTACATAAATATGGAACATCGGCTCCGCCATCCCTATGCCCTCGCACGCGTGCGGCGCGAGATACCGTTCGGCAAGGCCGTTCTTATTCCCTTGTATATGATAAAGTCTGCGCCCGATATCGGCTTCACTTTCCCCTTTTGGCGCATTGTCGCATACACGCGCGATGCTTTTCACTTCTTCCTCGGTATAGCCGAGAGAGAGAAGAAGTTCCGCGTCTTTTCCCATCTGCTTATAGCCATGCGCACCGATAACAGCCTTTTCGAAAGCATTCGGCTCATAGGCATCCAGAATTTCATCTATTCTTGCTGCGAGCGCATCCCTGCCCGTTTCCGGAAGGCCTGCGCGCACCTTTTCCAAAAGCTCGCGGTCATAAATGCAGTGAATAAACGGCTCTATTTCCCTTATTGCTTCTTCCAGAGGACGGGTAGCCAAAAGCATCGAGGCATAGGCCGCACAGGCCGCGCTCTGCCCTTCGGCAACCTCGCGCCGCGCCTCAAAAAAGCGGATGCCCCATACAGAAAGACCGCTGAGATGCATTAAAGAGAGAATTTCGCCCGTATTCTGCTCTGTTGCATACCGACAGAGATAAGAAAGGGCCAAAAGACCGCGGCCACCCAGAAAAGCGTGCAGGCGGCGAGCGGCAGAAAAGTCATTTTTAAGATCCGGATACGGCTTCGTTGCCGCTTTCCCGATATGCCGAATTTCCGCTTCGGTATACCCGTAGGATGAAAGCGCCGCCGCATCCTCGGAAATTGCCGTAATTTCGGCTACATTGCCTTTAATAAGTGCTTTTTCAAGCGGATTTTGCCCTTCCTTCGGGGAAGCTTTTTCCTCGACTTCCCGCGCGATGGCTTCTGCCTCCTCGCCGTATGCGTCGCCTGCAGCCAAAATCGCGAGGCGGACATCGGGGTCGGCAAACATTTCCGGCGCGGCTTCTAAAATTTCTTCCGCCTTCCAAATCTCCCCGAGCGTATTATAGGCGATAAATGCGGCACACTTTTGGTCAAAGGCAGCATCTTCCATATTTTGATACAAACAGAGAACCTTATCATGTGCTTTTTCTTTGGCATACAAAAGGAGAAGTGCCGCTCTCGCGCCGCTTTCTTCCCCTGCCTCCAAAAGGGCGCGCTCCGCCACGCGGCCGCGATTACCTTCCAGATACACAAGGATGCACGCGCGCTGCCACGGCAGTTTCTTGCCCATATCCGCAACGGATTCCTCCAAAAGCATTGCTTCGATTTCGTGCGGGCGTGCATACCCCATCTTCTGCATTTCTGCCACATTTGCGGCAAGCTGGCGAGCTCTGTGAATGTTGCCGGATAAAACCGCCGCCTCAAATGCATTCGGCTGTACCTTCGGCGTACTCTTAAGCAGCGAGGCAACAACCTCTATCTCCTTCTTTTCACGAAGTGTTCTTATAAGCTTATCAAAAAACAAACGGTTTGTGGAATAATCCAAAAGCGCCGGGTGCGCCTCCAAAAATGCAGAGAGCGCTACCTCGCCCTGCACATAACCGATAGCAGCTGCATACGACTGCATATGGGCATACGGCGCCTCCCCGAGAAGCGACTCGTACTTTTCGTAGGCTTCTATTACCTTTTCATACGCCTGCATACGCATATAGGCACGAAGAAGCTCTAAAACCGCCTTGTCCTTACGCGGCTCATCGCTCTCAAGCGCGCGGATATATAACCCGACCGTAAGCTCGGGACGTGCTTTTTCTTTCAAAAGCGTACTGTAGCGGATGGCTACGGCAAGTGGCTCCGATTTCCAAGGATACGTATGCTTTTGGGTACGCGCACGTATCTCCTCAGCTTCTTCCCGAGAAAGACCGGCTTCTTTATAAAAAGAAGGCTTTGTAAGTTTTTCGAGAAAGCTCGCCTTCGTACCGTTTTCCACTTCGGCTAAAAGCGCTTCACCCTCCCGTACCTCGGGTTTCTCTGCCTCTAAAAGAACAACGCCGAAAGAATCGCAGGCTGCGATTTCTTCATACGGAATCGTCTCCGGTCCCGAAAGGGAAATAAGCCCAAGGCCCTCTGGCTCTGCGCTCATCACAATTCCTTCCAGTTCGTCTCCATTTTCTTTTATAATATGTACCGCTTTGCCCCGCATAGGAATAAGCGCCTCGCAAAAGGCCGCTTTTTTATCCGGACGCATACCGCCACCTCCTCCGCGCAATTTGCACGGTTTTCAGATTGCTTGCCAAAAAAAGTATATATATAGTTAGTATAGCACATTTTATTAAAAAAGGCAATACCCAAACGGGTATTGCCTTTTTGTAGGTTTGATTAGTCGTTGAAGCCGACTCTCTTCGTGTACGTGGTGTGCAGAAGTTCGTGGGCGCGATGGGAATTGGGCTTACCGAGGAACTCATCGTACAGCGCTTTGATCTGCGGGTTGTTGTGCGACTGACGAAGCGTCTGTCTTTCATCCTCGCTGTAAAGAGCTGCAGCTCTCTTTTCCTTGTAGGTGTCGAGAATATCATCATCTTCGTTCGGCAGGAAGCAGGAACGAACGATCGGCTGGCCGCCGCCGGCGATACAGCCGCCGGGGCAACCCATAATCTCGATGAAGTGATACTTCGACTTGCCTTCACGGATTTCGTCGAGAAGCACCTTCGCGTTCTTCATACCGTGGGCAATGGCTACGTTTACGGTCTGGCCATTGATATCAATAGAAGCTTCACGAATGCCGTCAAAGCCGCGAACAGCTTCGAATTTAATGCCTTCGTGTTCCTTACCGGTCAGTACAAAGTAAACGGTGCGAAGAGCTGCTTCCATAACACCACCGGTTACGCCAAAGATAACGCCGGCACCTGTGTAATCGCCCATGAGATCCTGGTCGAATTCTTCGTCCGGAAGCTTTGTAAAGAGCATACCTGCACGCTTAATCATGCGGGCGAGTTCGCGGGTTGTGAGAACTGCATCGACGTCGCGGATACCATCCTTCTGCATCTGCTCGCGTTCCTTTTCGTCCTTCTTTGCAGTACACGGCATGATGGAAACAACGAAGATATCCTTCGGGTCGAGACCGTTCTTTTCTGCATAGTAGCTCTTAATGATAGCACCCTGCATCTGGTGGGGCGACTTGCAGGTAGAAAGATGATCGAGAAGGTCACCATAGTTATACTCTGCGTAGTTTACCCAGCCGGGCGAGCAGGAAGTAATCATCGGGAGTTTGCCGCCGTTTTTCATTCTGGAAAGAAGTTCTGTACCTTCTTCCATAATGGTAAGGTCGGCTGCGAAGTTTGTATCATATACTTTATGGAAGCCGAGGCGACGAAGTGCGGCTACCATCTTGCCGGTAACAGCTGTGCCTACGGGCATACCGAATTCTTCACCAAGTGCTGCGCGAACTGCCGGAGCCGTCTGCACAACTACGTGCTTGCCGGCGGCGAAAGCAGCGTCCACCTTGTCGATTTCCGATTTTTCCATGAGTGCACCTGTGGGACATACGGAAACGCACTGACCGCAAAGGATACAGGGCGAGTCCTTCATAGAGCGGTTTTCTGCCGGACCTACGATTGTGCGGAAGCCGCGGTTTTCAAACCCTAAGATACCAAGGCCGTGTGCATTTTCACATCTTGCAACACAGCGGCCGCAAAGGATGCACTTCGAAGTGTCGCGTACGATGGAGGGCGTGAGTTCATCTACCGTAACGGGTGTTTTTACCCCCTGGTATCTGCCTTCACGTGCGCCGGTGATGTACGCAACATTTAAAAGTTCGCACTGGCCGTTCTTATCGCACTGCTGGCAGTTCTGGTTGTGGTTGGAAAGCAAAAGCTCAACCGATACACGGCGTGCCTGCGCAGCCTTCGGTGTGGAAATGCGGATTTCCATACCTTCGTTTACGGGGTATACACAAGCGGCTACAAGGCCTCTTGCGCCTGCAACTTCTACCAGACATACACGGCAGGAGCCATTGGAGCATTCGCCGTGATTAAATGCACACAGAGAAGGAATCTCATAGCCGCACTTTTTCGCGGCTTCCAGAATGGTTAAGCCTTCTTCAACCTGGTAGGAGATGCCTTCGATTTTAATATTTACTTTAGCCATTTCTTTCTCCTCCTATTCCTTACTTCTGTACGATTGCCTTAAACTTACATGTGGAGATACATGCACCACACTTGACGCAAGCGGCGGAATCGATCTGATACGAATTCAGCTTCTTGCCGGGTGCCTTGTAATCGGTCTGCTTGATGCAGTCTGCCGGACAAGCTCTGGAGCACATACCGCAGCCGATACACTGATCCTGGATAATGGTGTACTGAATCAGCTTCTTGCAAACCTTTGCAGGACACTTCTTATCCACGATGTGTGCAAGATATTCATCCTTAAAGTGTGTGAGCGTGGAGATGATGGGGTTCGCTGCCGTCTGGCCGAGTGCGCAGAGGGAGTTGGCCTTTACGGCTGTGCCGAGTTCCTCGAGTTCCTCAAGATCCTGCATTGTGCCCTTGCCCTCTGTGATGCGGGTAAGGATTTCAAGCATTCTCTTGGTGCCGATACGGCAGGGCGAGCACTTGCCGCACGATTCGTCGCAGATAAATTCCATATAGAACTTGGCAACGTCAACCATACAGTTGTCTTCGTCCATAACGATAGCACCGCCACTTCCCATCATAGAGCCCTTGGCTACGAGGTTATCAAAGTCAATCGGTTCGTCAAGGCTCGAAGCTGTGAGACAGCCGCCGGAGGGGCCGCCCGTCTGAATGGCCTTGAATTCCTTGCCGTTCGGGATGCCGCCGCCGATATCATAAATGAGTTCGCGAAGCGTTGTACCCATCGGGATTTCCACAAGACCTACGTTGTTGACCTTACCGCCAAGTGCAAATACCTTTGTACCTTTCGATTTTTCCGTACCGCATTCTGCGAAAGCAGCTGCGCCTTCACGGAGAATATACGGTACGCAGGCGAGGGTTTCTACGTTATTTACAATGGTCGGCTTCTGCCACAGACCCTTGACAGCCGGGAACGGCGGACGGGGACGCGGCATACCGCGCTTACCTTCAATAGAATTGAGAAGGGCTGTTTCTTCGCCGCATACGAAAGCACCTGCACCGAGGCGGATGTATGCGCGGAAGCTGAAGCCTGTGCCTAAAATATCATCACCGAGAAGGCCTATTTCTTCCATCTGGGAAATGGCGAGACGGAGACGGTTTACCGCGATCGGGTATTCAGCACGTACATAGAAGTAGCCTTCTGTGGCGCCGATTGCATACCCGGCAATCATCATACCTTCCAAAACAGCGAAGGGGTTACCTTCCAAAATGGAACGGTCCATAAATGCACCCGGGTCACCTTCGTCGCCGTTACATACAACATATTTCTGGTCGGCTTCGTTTGCATATGCGAAGGACCATTTGCGACCTGTGGGGAAGCCTGCACCGCCGCGGCCGCGAAGCCCTGCTGCGAGCACTTCGTCGATAACTTCCTTCGGGTCCATGGAAAGTGCACGCTTTAAACCCTTGAATGCACCTTCACCGATAGCTTCGTTGATATCTTCGGGATTGATAACGCCACAGCCGTGGAGCGCAACGCGCTTTTGCTTCTTATAGAAGTTAATGTCTTCCTGCTTTACAACCTTTTCGCCTGTGTTCGGTTCCACATACAGGAGTCTTTCGATAATTTCGCCGCCCATAATGTCCTTTTCAAAGATTTCCTCTACATCTTCAACCTTTACAAGGCGATAGAGTGTATCTTCCGGGAAAATCTTAACGAAGGGACCCTGCGAGCAAAAACCGAAGCAACCAACAATGTTTACCGTGACTTTATCTTCGAGGTTGTTCTTCTTAATGAGTTCTTCAAATTTAGCCTTAATGTCCATCGAATTCGAGGACAGACAGCCCGTACCGCCACAGAGAAGAATGGCACGCTTGCCGGAGGAGCCGTCAATCTTCTTTGTCAGCGCTTCTTCGCAGCTGCAAATCTTAGCATCGAGTTCTGCAAATGTTTTCATTAGTTGGCACCTCCCATAGTACGATATTCGTCTACAATGTCTGCAACCTGTGCAACCGATACCTTCGGATATACCTTGCCGTTGATCGTAACAGCCGGTGCAATGCCGCAGGCACCGATACAACGAAGTGCATCAATGGTGAACATACCGTCTTCCGTGGTTTCGCCCGGCTGAATACCGAGAAGTTCGGAAAACTTGTCCATAACAAGCTGTGCGCCCTTTACGTAGCACGCTGTGCCCATGCAGCAACCGACAACATACTTGCCCTTCGGCTGAAGCGAGAAGAACGAATAGAATGTTACCACGCCGTAAATTTCCGCAACGGAAATACCGGTCTTTTCCGATACGATCTGTTGTACATCCAGCGGAATATATCCGTATTCATTCTGAATGTCACTCAAAATCATCATAAGTGGTGTTTTTTCGTTTGCGTATCTTTCGCAGATTTCGCAAATCTTCTTGACGCCTGCCTCACTAATATGAGCCATACCTTCATCCTCCTAAAAACATTTTATGTTTTTCATCAAAACAGTCCATACAGTAATAATGATAGCACATTTTTTACAAAATTCCAAGTAAATTTTAAAAATTTTTTATATTGTTACATTTTTCGCAAAAATCGTATTCTGCAAAAATTTTTTCTACAAATTTGTTATTTGCAGATATTTTTTCGAATTGCGTCGAAATTGTCCGTACTCAAATCGTATGTACACCGAAAAAACAGCAAAAAAGGGATGCGGTGCATCCCTTTTTTTATCTTTCGATTGGTACGGCCTTCTCAATTTTTGCCGCCATAGCATCGAGGAAATCTCCCTCAAATGCCTCGATTTCGCCCTTATCGCACGAAGCGGCCAGGCGCGGGCTGATCGGAATACGTGCAACCGTGTCAACACCAAACTTCTCTGCAAAGCCTTCGATACGGCTCTCGCCGAACACAGCGTGTCTGCCGCCGCAATCGGGACATTCGAAATAGGACATATTTTCCACAAGGCCCAGTATCGGAATGGAAAGCATCTCTGCCATACGTACGGCTTTGCCTACAATCATCTCCACAAGCTCCTGCGGGGAGGTAACAACGACAATGCCGTCCAGCGGCAGGGACTGGTACACCGTAAGCGGCACATCACCTGTTCCGGGGGGCATATCGACAAATAAATAGTCCACATCCTCCCAGATTACATCTGTCCAGAACTGCTTTACGGTACCGGCAATGACGGGGCCGCGCCAAACAACGGGGTCCGTTTCGTTCTCGAGAAGGAGATTTAAGGACATCACTTCAATGCCTGTTTTCGTCACCGACGGCAAAATGCCGTTTTCAATAGCACGGGCTTTTTCGTGAAGCCCGAATGCCTTCGGAATCGAAGGGCCGGTAATATCGGCATCCAGTATGCCCGCGGTAAACCCTTTTCTCTGCAGCAAAACTGCGAGGGCCGAGGTGACAAGCGACTTTCCGACGCCGCCCTTTCCGCTTACAATACCGATAACCTTTTTCACGCTCGCCATCGGATGCAATTCTTCCAGAAAGCTCTGCGGCGCTTTTCTGGATGCGCAGTCAGACCCGCAGGACGAGCAGTTATGCGAACAAGTTTCACTCATAGAAAACGCCTCCTTATTTTTCTCCTGTATCCTATCACATCCTGCGCCGGTTGTCAAGTCCGGCCACGCTTTTTCTTTTTGTTACAGACTTGTTAAAACTGGATGTTTTTTTTGTGAGAAACCGCTTCACTATATTGACTTTGCCGCCTTGTTCTTCTATGATATATATTGTGAAAAACTCACCTTTTTCTCACTATTTTTTCAAAAGGAATGCTTACCAATGATAAAACGAATTCTTTCTGTATTTTTATGTTTTTTATTTCTTTCCCTGCCGGTTTCGGCGGACTATGAAAGTGAACTTCGCGCCTTCCCGAAAACCTGGCAGACGGCGCTTGCAAAGCTTCACAAAAAGTATCCCGAATGGGTGTTCGTGGCTGTGCCTACGGGGCTTTCCTGGGATGATGTGATACGCGCCGAAACCGGAAAAAAGAGCCTTGTGGAGAAATACTACAGCCCGCTTCTTCGAAACACGGGTGAGGGACACTATAATCCCCAGAAGGGTACATATACATACCACGATGCTTCCACCTGGGTATCGGCCTCTGCCGCCACTGTGGACTATTTTATGAACCCCGCAAACTTTCTGAATGAAATTTATATTTTCCAGTTTGAAGCACTTTCTTACGATAAAGACTACCATACGCTTGAAGGCGTGGAACTGATCTTAGACGGCACCTTTATGCACGAGACGCCGATTCCCCACCCCGGTGAAGAGGAAGCGCCTTCTGAAGAGACGCCTTCCGAAGAGACCGCTATCGTGCCTGCAGAGGGGGAAGAAGGCGACCTTTCGGAAAGCGAGGAAAGCGCGCCCGCCGAGGAGGAAACTGTCGCAGAAGAAGCCGAAGAGAAAACGCCTCCCAAAAAAGGCAAAACCTACGCCGAGATCATTATGGAGGCCGCTGAAAAAAGCGGCGTTTCGCCCTATTATCTCGCCTCGAAAATCCGTACAGAAATCGGCATTTCACCTTCAGGCAGTGTAACGGGCAAGTATCCCGGCTACGAAGGGCTTTACAATTTCTATAACATCGGCGCCAATGACGGCAAGAATCCGATTGCAAATGGCCTCAACTGGGCCAGCCTCGGCACCTCCTACGGCCGCCCGTGGACCACGCCGGAAGCTTCCATTATAAACGGCGCCATCTGGATTGGCGAACTGTACATTTCCAAAGGGCAGAACACGATGTATTTTGAGCGTTTCAACGTAGTGCCCGACAGTGGCTACGCACTCTACACCCACCAGTATATGACGAATGTATACGGTGCAGCCGGGCAGGCACACAGCACCTATCAGGGGTACAAATCGGCAGGAACGCTTGCCGATTCCAAGGTTTTCTATATCCCCACCTTCGAAGATATGCCCGCGGCTGATACCGATGTGGCCTTTGATGCCGTGGAAGAGACGACGGGCACCTGCAATTATACAGTCGTGAATGTGCGCTCCGGTCCTTCCGTTTTACACGATATCTGCGGCAAGCTTGCTTATGGGGATACGGTCACGGTTTTGGGCGGACGGCGCACAGATTCCACCGACCGGATGCATATGCTGGAAAACCCATACTGGTACGAAATTGAATTTGGGCACGTGCGCGGCTATGTAAGCACGGCGTACATAGACATTCTCCCTTCCGTGCGCCTTAGCGCGGGCGAGAAGTTTTCCCTCGAAACTGTTGCCGACCGCGGCGCAGGCAGAATCTACTGGGAAAATCTGAATAGTGACATTGTTTCCGTCAATGACCGCGGTGTGATTACCGCAAAGCAAAACGGCAAGGCGCTTCTCCGCGCGTTCACCTCGGGCGGCGGTATGGCCGCCGTGTGTGTTTCCGTTTCCGGCACTTTCCACGATATGCACGACCACTGGGCACGCGAGGTGGCGGAGGAAGTAGCAGATATGGGCCTCTTCAACGGAACGGCCGAAGGCGTTTTCTCGCCGGAAGAGCTGATGACGCGCGGGATGTACATCACCGTTCTTTCGCGCCTTTATAAGGAATTCGGCGGCAAGCTCCACGCAGATATTTCGGCGCTTCCGTATCTGGATATTGATGCTGCGGTCTGGTATGCCGAAGCGGTTGCCTGGGCGTATACAAACGGCATCCTGCCTTTTGAGGAGGGCTCGATGTTCAGCCCCTCCGCGCCTGTAACACGCGGCGAAATGGCAATGGCCGCCTATCTCCTTGCGGACCATATGGGCAAGGATACAGATGCCGCGCTCTCCGCGGGCAAGCCCTTCACCGATTTTGAGGACCTTTCTGATGCAATGCAGGCGGCCGCGGCCTTCTGTATTGAAAACAGCATTATGCGCGGTATGGGCAATGACACGCTCAGTATGGAAGAAACGGCAACACGCGCGCAGGTTGCGCAGATTGCGATGAACATCTATAATGCATTCAAATAGGAGGCGCAAATGAAAATTTACGAAAATATTCAGGATCTTGTCGGGCACACACCGCTCTTAAGACTCGGCAATTACGAAAAAAAGCTTGGCCTTTCGGCCACGCTTCTTGCAAAGCTCGAAGCGTGCAATCCCGCCGGCAGCGCCAAAGATCGCGTGGCGCTTTCGATGCTCGAGGATGCTGAAAACCGCGGCTATCTCAAAAGCGGAAGCGTCATCGTGGAGCCCACCAGCGGTAACACGGGCATTGGTCTCGCGGCGATGAGCGCCGCGCGCGGCTACCGCGTGATTTTGACAATGCCGGACACGATGAGTATAGAACGCCGCCGCCTTCTCGCGGCATACGGCGCGGAAATCGTTTTGACGGACGGCGCGCGCGGAATGCAAGGCGCCATTGACAAGGCAAAAGAAATTGCCGCATCTTTACCGGGCAGCTTTATTCCCGGCCAGTTTACAAACGCGGCGAACCCTGCCGCGCACCTTTCCACCACCGCCCCCGAAATCTGGGAGGATACGGACGGACAGATTGACATTTTTGTTTGCGGCATCGGCACGGGCGGCACCATCTCGGGCATCGGCTCGTACCTGAAGGCACAAAATCCCACGATCCGCGTTGTGGGCGTAGAGCCCGCGGGCTCCCCCGTTTTATCGGGCGGCACGCCCGGTGCGCACGGCCTTATGGGAATCGGCGCAGGCTTTGTGCCGGAGGTTCTCGATACAGAAATTTATGACGAAATTATCCCCGTAAAAGAAGAAGATGCCTACGAGGCAGGGCGAAGCCTTGCAAAGCTTGAAGGCGTTTTGGTAGGGATTTCCTCGGGTGCCGCGCTCTCGGCCGCATGCACGGTGGCCGCGCGACCCGAAAACATTGGCAAAACGATTGTGGTGCTCCTTCCCGACTCGGGCGAGCGGTATCTTTCCACCCCGATGTTTGCAGAATAAAAATACATATAGTAAAGGCTGAACGATTTCGTTCAGCCTTTTTATGTTCGCTTTGTCTGTTCTTTGTGGGGTGTTATGTGACACTCCACACCCCCACAGGGCGCGCACGGAAGAAAAGCATTTGTGCCTTCCAGACGAGGGGTAGAAAAAAGGATGCGGGGCACAAAAAGGCATAAAAACAGAGGGACTCTCCCATTTTGGAGAGTCCCAACCCGTTTGAACTTGCTTTTTATAAGCGCACAAACTATGTTAAATATTTCCTTTGCCTTTTTGTGTCCTGCGCCTTTTTTACACCCCTATATGACGAAACCACCATTGGGGGCTATCACTTGTCCTGTTAAAAACGAAGCTTCGGCGGCGTAAAGTGCGGCATCGGCCACATCTTCGCCCGTGCCGATACGGCCAAGCGGCGTTTCTTCCATAAGCGCCTTTTTATCTTCTTCCGAAAACGCGGCCATCATATCCGTTTCGATTACCCCCGGCGCTATGCAGTTTACGCGGATATTGGAAGGGCCAAGCTCTTTGGCGAGCGCGCGCGTCATCCCGATAAGGGCCGCTTTGGCAGTGGAATAATGCACCTCGCACGAGGCGCCGACCTGCCCCCACATCGAAGAAACGGAAATGAGGCTCCCTTCCTTGCGGCGGATCATATCGGGCAGAAAGGCCTTATAAAGGCGGTATGCCCCTTTGACGTGCACATCCATCATCCGGTCCCACTCTTCCTCAGTAATATCGCAAAAGAGCTTCTGCTGGGAGATGCCTGCGGCGTGGATGACCACAGAGGCAGATCCTGCCGCTTCATAAAATGCGAAAACGGACGCGGGGGAGCAAACATCCACAAAAAGGGCACGCGCGGAAATCTCGCGGGCAAGTGCCTCGGCCTTTTCCTTGGAACGGTTATAACCGATAACAACTTCATATCCCTCTTTCCGAAACTTTCTCGCGATGGCGCTTCCGATGCCACCGGCTCCGCCTGTAATGACCAGTGTTTTCATATGATATCCTGCATTTCTTTCTAAATTTGAATACAACAAATCAACCATAAGCCTACGGCTATGGCTGATTACATGCT
Organism: Clostridia bacterium; assembly: GCA_045533905.1. Lineage (GTDB taxonomy): Bacteria > Bacillota > Clostridia > UMGS1883 > UMGS1540 > SIG447. The sequence goes on along the minus strand of JAZSIR010000003.1, from coordinate 116,424 downwards.
GTTTCTCTCAGAAAATTAAATTAAGCAACGAGTGCTTTAAGCTTCAGAGCCATCTGCGACTTCTTGTTGGAAGCAGTGTTCTTGTGGAGAACGCCCTTTGCAACAGCCTGGTCGAGCTTCTTTACGGCAAAACGGAATGCGACTGTAGCTTCTTCTGCATTCTTGTTTGCAACTGCAGTTTCAAAACGCTTGATAGCGGTTTTCAGAGCAGACTTAATCATCTGATTTCTCAGCGTCTTCTTTTCAATTACGAGAACTCTCTTCTTTGCAGACTTGATATTAGGCATATTTTCACCTCCCGGTTTTAAGTGACTACGTTAGTATACCATAGAAAAAATCAAAAAGCAAGATATTTTTTCATTTTTTTCAAATTTTAGCGCTTTCCATATTTTCCCGCGTGTATTTTCCGCAAAGTTACATAAAATGTAAGCGGAATCAAGTACGGTAAGCGTAAAAATCATCTTTACGTTTTGCCGCAAAAAAGGAGTTGGATTTTTTGGATAACACCGCACTTGTACTTGTGATTCTCGGCGCTCTCAACTGGGGTGCCATCGGTTTGTTCGGCGTAGACATCATTGGCTCGATTTTCGGCGGACAGGCCACTCTCATCTCCCGCATCATCTTTTCCGTAGTCGGTCTTGCGGGGCTTTGGAGCATTACGCTTCTCTTTAAGGAGAAGCTCCCGGCGCACCGAAGCGAATAATCAGTCCGCAAAGGCAGGCGTTTGCCTTTGCGCCTACATATTTTAAGGGAAAGGCGGGATTCTTTTGGAGACACCCCCTCTGCAAACGGATATACAGGAGGACGGCGCCGCCTATATACATGCGCCGCGCGGCAATTTTTATTGTATGACCGTAATCGGGCAAATCGAAGGGCATATCCTTTTGCCGCCGCAAAATAAGACGACGAAATATGAGCACGTCATCCCCCGCCTTGCCGCCATAGAAGAAAGCCCGGATACAGATGGACTTCTTCTTATTCTGAACACCATGGGCGGCGATGTGGAGGCCGGCCTTGCCATCGCCGAGATGATTGCCGGGATGCGGAAACCTTCCGTTTCTCTCGTTCTCGGCGGCGGGCACAGCATCGGCGTGCCGCTGGCCGTCGCCGCCGACTATGCCTTTATTGCACCCACAGCCTCCATGACACTCCACCCCATCCGCTACAGCGGCACCGCCATTGCCGCCCCGCAGACCTTCTCGTACCTTTCCCGTATGCAGGAACGCGTCATTTCGTTTGTGACGGCGCACTCCCGCATCGCAGACGCCGACTTCCGCCGGTTGATACTGGAAACGGGCGAGCTTTTAGGGGATGTGGGCAGCGTAATTATGGGAGAGGAGGCCGCCACTTTAGGCCTTGTGGATGCAGTGGGTGGCCTTTCAGATGCCATCGAGAAACTATATTCTTTGATAGAAGAAACAAAGCGGACGGCCAAGTAGAATCCCTCTTCTTTAGGGATAGGAAAAAAGATGCATAAGGTAAAAAGGAATAAAAACAGAGGGGCTCTCCAAATTGGAGAGCCCCTTCCCAATTAGCACAAAGTCCAAGACAAATATTTTTCTTGCCTCTTTGCGTTCTGCGCTTTTTTATGTCCCGAAGCGATTATTCTTCTTCCTTTGCTGCCTGCGCTATAATCGCCTGCGCAACATTTGCGGGAGCTTCTTCATAGCGTTCAAAGTCGAGTGTGAACTGCCCGCGGCCCTGCGTCATCGAACGAAGGTCCGTAGCGTACTTATGCATTTCGCTCATCGGAACTTCCGCTTCTACAAGGCCCATCCCCTTGCCCGTGTGGTGCATGCCGAGAATTCGGCCGCGGCGCTTATTTGCATCGCCGACGATATCGCCCATATAGCTTTCGGGAATGACAACCTCGAGCTTGCCGATAGGCTCGAGAAGAACAGGGCCTGCCTCTTTAAGGCCTTCCTTATATGCAAGAGATGCGGCTACCTTAAAGGCCATTTCGGAAGAGTCAACGGGGTGGTAGGAACCGTCTACCAGTGTGGCCTTAAGCCCTACAACGGGATAGCCTGCGAGTACGCCCTTCTGGATACATTCGCGAAGACCCTTTTCAACGGCCGGGAAGAAGTTCTTCGGAACGGCACCGCCGAAAATATTGGTTTCGAAAATGAGATCATCCGTTTCGCCCGGTTCGAATTCAATCCAGACATCGCCGAACTGGCCGTGCCCGCCGGACTGTTTCTTATGGCGACCCTGCACCTTAACCTTCTTGCGAAGCGTTTCGCGATAAGGTACGCGAGGTTCAATCAAATCTACATCTACACCGAATTTAGCTTTCAGCTTGCTGACGATAACGTCCAGATGCTGTTCGCCGACGCCCGAGATAACCTGCTGGCGCGTTTCGGTGTTGATTGCCACCTTAAAGCACGGATCTTCCTCTTCGAGTTTATGGAGACCGCTGCTGATTTTTTCTTCATCACCCTTTGCCTTCGGCACGATGGCGAGGGAAAGATTCGGGCGCGGGAACAAAATGCCGGGGAGCGTAAGTGGTTCGCCCGGATCGCAAAGTGTGTGCCCCGTAAGTGTGGTGGCAAGCTTTGTAACAGCACCGATATCGCCCGCAGAAATCGAATCCACTTCTATCTGCTTTTTGCCGCGGAGTACATAGAGCTTACCGATTTTTTCCTGTGTGCCCGTGTTCGGGTTTAAAACGGTGGAATCCGCCTTCAAAACGCCGGAATATACGCGGAAAATAGAAATTTTACCTACAAACTGGTCCGCAACCGTTTTAAATACGAGTGCCGCCAAAGGACCATTCGGCTCATGCGGAAGCACCTTTTCGCCGCCGTCCTTCGTTGTCGCTTTTACCTCATTGGCAATGAGGGGAGACGGGAAGTATTCTGCAATGGCGTTCATAACCACGCGAATACCGAGGTTTGCCGTGGCACTACCACAGAAAACAGGAACAATGTCACCTGCTTTAAAGCCTTTTTTAACGGCCGCGGCCATTTCCTCTGCTGTGAATTCTTCGCCGGCAAAGTATTTTTCCATAAGCTCCTCGCCCGTTTCGGCGATAGCTTCCATAAGACTTACGCGGCTTCTTTCCACTTCCGGCATTACGAAATCGGGAATCGGGAACTCTTCAAGTTCCACGCCCGTAAAGCGGTATGCCTTTTTCTCAATCGTATCTACAACGCCGATGAGCTTGCCGTTGTCCTGAATCGGTACCTGGAAGGGCGCAACACCTACGCCGAACTTTTCTTCAAGTGCCGCAATGGTGGAGGCAAAATTGGCGTTTTCATCGTCCATTTTATTGATAAAGAAAGCGGCGGGAATATTCTGTTCCTTGGCGTATTCCCATGCTTTTTCTGCGCCAACGGCCACACCGCTTCGTCCGGAAACGAGAATGATGGCGGCGCCTGCTACACGAATGCCTTCTTTGACTTCCCCGACAAAGTCGAAATATCCGGGTGTGTCAATTACGTTTACCTTGGTGTTTTTCCATTCGTACGGTACCATGGTAGTATTGATCGAAATAGAACGCTTGATTTCTTCCGGGTCATAGTCCGAGACGGTCGCACCGTCGGCTATCTTACCCAGTCTATCCACCACGCCTGCATTAAAGAGCATCGCTTCGGCAAAAGACGTTTTACCCGCCCCGCCGTGGCCCATAAGCACAACGTTCTTAATTTTTCCAACTGCATACTTATTCATTTCCGTTTCCTCCTTATATAATAATCTTCTCGGTATATTCATAGATAAAACCCGATATATTTATTATAATATAAAAAGAAGTTTTGCGAAATGCCTATAATATACAATTATTTTTTTATTTTTTTGTCTATAATGCACAAATCATTGGCGGGCATCGTAGGTGAAACGGCCGCCGTCTGCCGTTTCAATCACCCATACGGGAACGGCGTCGGCCGTGCGATAGCCGTTTTCCGAAATGCCGATGGCGTAGCCGAGCGTGATGTCCGTTACCGTCTGCGCGCCGGTCGCTTCCCGGAGAAATGTCAGAAGGGCATCGGTCGCGCTTTTGATATACGCCTTTTCCCCGGCGATTTCTGCCACACCGGGCCACACGCCTTCCATCGCCGCAATCGTTCCGTCGGCCGCAGGATATACCGAAAGGTGCATATCGAGAAGGCGCACGCCGTCGATCTCCTGCCGGAATACTACCGCGCCGTTTTCTGTGGTGCCAACGGCATATTCCATAGAAAAGCCCATTTCAGAAAGACAGCTTTCCATCTCGCGGATGCTCCCGCGCGCAGCTTCCGTGCGCGTGGCACCGCTTTCATACGAAAAGCCGCGTTCGAGAAAGGTAAGCTCCCGTCCCTCGCGGCGGAAAGCCTCGCCCATCTGCACGGCGCGGCCGCCCAAAATGCCGGCCGCGAAATTTTCCGCATCGGCTTTCGGATTCTGAAGCGTAAGCGTGCCGAGCCGCCGCCTTACCGTGGGCACCTCTGCCTCCACAATGATGCCGTTTTTTGCAAGCATTTCCACAGCCGCAACGGCCTTTTCTTTCTCCGCCCGCCGTGCGGACATTTGTTCCGCACCGAGAAGGCCCAGAAGGAAAATATTAATCGCGATAAACAAAAAAATCAAAACGGTTTTCATACGGTACCAGAGCATAACGTCACCTCACAAAGATTTTTGTAAGCAGAAAAAACAAACCGAAAACAACCGGCTGGTGCAAAAGATACACCAAAAGGCTGTGCCGCCCGCAAAATCCGAAGAATGAGAAACGGCCGCCCCCTTTGGGCAGGCGAAGGTTGCCGAGGAAAAAGCCTGCCGCAAAAAGAAAAAAGTACGGCAGAATGGGGTCATAATCAAGGCTCGCGAAAGACACGGGTGCAAATCCGAGCGGCACCAGAAATTCGCTTTGGTAAAGCGCCGCCGGGAGCGGAAACGAAAGAAGAAAGCCGTCCGGCACGCGATAGGTCAGCATAAAAAGAAGGAGCGAGAGCGTAATGCCCCATACGGGCGACACCTTCTTCCCGTATTTTCCAAGCGCCGCGGCGAGAAGCATCGAAAACGCGAGCAGATGCAAAATGCCGAACCATATAGCCTCCTCGGGATAGGCGATACAGGTGACCGCCGTCACGGCGAGGGCTGCAAGAAATACGCGCCCCGCCCGTTTGTAGGGGTGGCACGAAAAGTGTGAGCAAACGCCCGAAAGCCCCAAAAAGACAGCGAGAAAAAGAAGGTGCAGCGCGCGGAAGGCGCCACTTTCCAGAAAGGAGGAAAGCCACGCTATCGGAAGCTCCAGAAAATAAATACTATTGAAAGCAATATGATGGAGAATCATCACGCAGATGGCAAAGCCGCGAAGCTCGTCTATCCACAGGATGCGCTCTGTTCTTTCTTCCATAAATCCTCCTCTTCCTTTTCATTCTGATCCTAACGGGTATGTCACAAAGCCCGTCAGAAATGTATATCGCTGCAGTTTCGCATCAACCGCATATATAGGACAGACGGTTTAGATGCATATTATAATTCTCTATAAAAATCAATTTTTTGACACATAGTTGCATTTGGTTCATGCATACACAAACTAACTTTTTTGGCATTTTCAATATATTTACCCAACTCGCAACTGTTGACGATGTTGTCAGGCAAGTACATTCCGCACTTAGGTCGGTAAGTATCCGCGTGAAAATCTCCACCACAAGTCACAGCCAGCCTGTTTTCATTTGCGATGTTGAATATTTCCTGCGAATACGAATTGTTATATAGCGGATGACAGTTAATTTCAACACCATCTAAGAAGTCCACATCCAAAATGGTTGTACCATTTCTAAAAGGATGTGCCTGTATAAGCACTCCATTATTATCTTTAACTGCGGTATATAAATCCTTTTGAGTATAATCAAATACTAACGGATGACTCTTAAGAAAGTCCGTATTAACACCATAAATCAACATATGCACATGAGGATAGAGTTCCATCGTAACCTCAATTCCCCAAAAAACTTTTAGTCCTAATTGCTCGCCAAGTGCTTGTGTAAAATAGAATTCTTCTATATATTTATCTATAAAACTATTTATTTTTTCATTATCAATATAACTTTTTTGATAATGATTCGTAAGAACTATCCCGTCAATCCCTGCCTCATATACGCTTTCTAAAACTTTTGAAGCTGTATAACGGCAACACTTGCTTATTCCTGCAGTATGTGCATGCAAATCAATTAACATTTTTTTATCCTCAAATAATTTATGAAATGAATTATAAAATAATATTCTTTATACGCCAACTACTTGCGACACATAAGGTTTAGATGCAGAACTTTCTTCAAGAGTTGCACGCACCAAGTCATGAATAAAGAGTCATTCGATTTCAATATCAGATAAATCGCAAGGGTTTTCCCCTCTGTTCCAATTATCTATAGCATTTACAACCATCATTTCTGCATAAGTTGATTTTTTGCACTTATTGCATCTAATAACATAATCAGAAACGAAATCCAATAAAACTTCTCCTGTCCCTCCACAATTACATTTTCTTGTTAACAATCTATCTAAACCATAAACATAATTATACGACCAGTGGCTTTCTTGATAAAGTCCTTCTATTTCGTCTGGATTATCGTGGGGCATTATTTTTAATTCAAAATCATTAAAGGTTAATATATAACAACCATTTCCTTTTTTTACATCAACAAGTTGCTCTCCGACAAACAATGTGCTTTCATAATCAATCCAAGGCTCTTCATTTTCGTCAATTATATGTATGCACGATTCCATATACTCTCCGGCAAATACAACATTCTCTGTATTAGGTACAATCTTAACTCCGTCATATCCGATACAAATGAAATAAGATTTGGTTTTTAATATAATTCTGTACCCTTTTGTTAAATGCAGTGCCATATCATGATAACAGTCAAAAAACCAATTTACGCTGTCGTCATCATATTCTGGCATACATTCAAATACTTCCTCTACAATCTCATTACAAAACACAATTTCATCTCCTTTTAACAACAAAATTCGACATCTATTAATTGCGACACATAAGGTTTAGATGCAACTTCTTTTGGTGATAGCCTGTGCCAATCAACGTCAAAAACATATCTCCATTTTAAAACATCTCTATTTTCAAAGAAACACTATCTTTACCATTCGTTGCCATAGCTCTGTAGTGTCCATTTCGATTTGCGTACATCCGATTCATATCTGTTATAACGCCATTTGTAGAATAAACACATCGGCTTCCTTTATATGACACAATGGCACTTTTTTCAGACACAGAAATTTTTGTTTCTTGTTCTCCATCATAATCAAATAACACAAACAAAATTCTCACATCGCCGTTTCCTGATGCACGAACTTCAACACCGTCATCTGAAAGAATACATGTCTGAAAAACCTTGGCTCCGTCACGTGTTTCACATTCAAATTTCACCTGAACACATTCATCGTTAACCATCTTTTCAACAAGCTTATACTTGGTCGACGCATCAAAAGTATAAGCATATCCGTCACCCGTTTTTATCCCGGTACAAACAGAAAAATGTGACGGATTTTCTATATCAATCTCATAGTTGGGGTGTTCACTGAATGGTACTGACAGGCAAATTGCCGAAGGTACACCCCTTTTATGTATTCTGCCAATTCCACTCGCATCATAATGATGGTCTGCCATTGTTTCAAACTCAACGAAATAATCCTTATATCTGCACATCACCTTGTGAAAATATTCACTCGTTTCACAGATGGCGTTTTCAGATATTGCCGGGCAATCCACTTCATCAACATTGTCATCTGCCATAATATATCCTGCATAAAGCATAGAACTTGCAGTTACCATATATTTATCAAAATATGAATATTCTTCACATCCATACATACTGTCATTATCGTAGTAATTTTTCACATGATAAATTTTCTTCATTTTTAGCCAGTAAGTAATACTTTCAAGTGCAATTCTTGCCGCACTTTTAAACTGACCTGCTTTATTTAAATCGCCACATTTCCCAAAAAGGTCTGCATAGAATTCACAAAGCGCCGCAAAATGCGCCTCATTATGTAAAAACTGAGCACTGCGACCACCAAAAGGAATTTCTCCTGTCACTGACTGCATATTAAGCGTCATATCCGCAGATTTGAGCAATTCTTTTTCAAGTTTTTCTTTGCTCTCGCCATCAAATCCAAAATAAAGCGTTAACGCTAGTTGCAAACGGGTTACAGTATCGTATACCATCGGTTCATTAGGATCGCGGTACATTCCATTTTCATCAAATGAGAAAAACTGAGATTTAATCTGATTTTCAATAAACGAACTTTCGTCACCTATGCCGGCATATTTTCTCACCTGTTCGCTGGCAGCTCCAAAAGCCGCCCAGTTATTGATGCGTTCAGGTGGCACAGATGCAATAACAGAATATGTTTCGTATGGATTTATTTTTGCTAATTCATTTCGCCAGCCATCTGTAACTGATTTATCAAAAATACCTGCTTTTTCAATTTCAAGTAAGCAAAAGACAAGCTCTTTTACAGAAAAATCATTACCCACTCTCCCCCCATTTCTGCCCAAAGCAGTGGGGATTTCTCTGCAACACAAATCCATCATTTTGCGAAACTCGTCTTTATACTTTGTTTTCCTGCCGTGAGCAATTAAAATCCCAAGATTCGCTGTAAGTCGAGGGTACCCATGTTCCTCAAGTCCGTTTTTTATTACGTTTTCGGTGTATTTCGCAATACGCTCATCGGTATATGCAGACATTACACGTTCCATTAAGTCAATGTAAATTCTTTTTTTCATTTCAATTCTCCTTTTATTTTTCTAATTAAGTTTATTTTATGCTCGCATCAAGTTAGGACTAAATATCGAGCTTGTAAAAATCATTTTTTAGCCCTTGCAGATACCGATGCATCGTTTCAGCTACGATTTTACTATGTGCAACCGCTTCCACAACGGTGCGCGAACCGTTTACCACGTCGCCCGAACCGAAGATTCCCGGGCGGCTTGTATTGCCGAATTCGTCGGCCTCCAAAAGACCGTTTTGACTCACTTTAAGGCCCGTGGTTGTGGACACGATGACGTTTCGCGGGCCTTGGCTAATGGCAATAATGACAGAATCAGAAGGGTACACTTTATCGCTTCCCTCTATTTCTTCCAGTGTGCCATCCTCTTTTTCGATGACCTCTCTAAAAATCACACCATCATCGAGAATCTCTACAGGCTTTAGATTATATCTGAAATGTACGCCCTCCAGCTTTGCATACGCAAATTCATACTCGCTCGCCGCGACCGTTTTGTCAAGAGAAAAGCACGTAACCTCTCTGCTACCATTTCGAACGGCCGTGCGGGCCACATCCATTGCGGCATTGCCGGCGCCTATAATCGTAACACGTTTCCCAAGCTTGTACACGCTCGGGTTATTTAAATAATTGATTGCAAAATGCACATTCCCAAAGGTTTCGCCCTTAATATGCAGGGTTCTTGGACGCCATACGCCTGTGCCGATAAAAATGGCCTTATACCCATCGCGGAACAAATCTTCAATACTGATTGCATCGCCGATACGGATATTCGGGCGGATTTTAATGCCCTTGAGCTCTATGTGGCGGTACTGAAGATCATCCAGCACGCTTTTCGGAAGCCGAAACTCGGGGATGCCGTACCGTAACACGCCGCCGATTTTATCTTTGCCTTCAAAAATGGTGACCTGATACCCGTAGCGTGCGAGAATGATGGCAATGGTGAGACCTGCCGGTCCCGAGCCCACAATCGCCACTCTCCGCCCGTTGGATTTTGCCGGCCCCGTCGTCATTTTCGGTGCATACGCGCCCGAGATATACCCTTCAATCCCCGAAAAGTGCACCGGAGAGCCGGTTTTGTTCAGTACGCAATGCCCTTCGCACTGCTTTTTATGGTCACAAACGAGACTGCATACCGTAGTCAGCGGATTGTTTTCAAACAAAAGCTGGCCCGCTTCATCCAGACGATTCTTTCTTAAAAGCCCGATGACTTCCGGAATGGGCGTAGCAATCGGGCAACCCTTTTGGCAGGATGGATTTTTGCATAAGAGGCAGCGGTTTGCCTCTTCCAAAATATGCAGCGCCATTTGAATATCTCCTTTATAATAACGGTTTTTCTCAGTATACCACAAAAGGGATGTAAAAACAAGTTTTACATCCCTTTTTATCGTTCATCTCTTTGTGCTGCGGATTTTGCCGTTTTCCGCATAGGTGGGCAGAGATGGCAAAATTTACGCAAATGCTTCTATTTTCCATTCATCGCGCCAGTAAATCTTCGGCATTTCTTCATCAAACACTATCGGCAAGAAGACACACTCGGCGCGCGTAATATCCTGCTGCATACAGCCTTGAATAATATTATACTCTTCACCCTGTTTCCGGACGAGTTCCAGATTTTCCGGTGTTTTGTCGTGGTACCAAATATAATGCCAATCTCTGGCACTTTCGTACGTAACATGCATATACTCCGGCAGCCACCTGTCTGCCAACGCGATGTACAAGTCCTTCTTTTTGGGGTGTTTGAAAACACTGCGGATTTGCGTATGGAAAGAAGTGTTCGTTTCATCGCCGACGTGCGGATTTCCAAGCGTCACATATTCGCCCATGTGGCGCTCTCCGGCCGCAATTTCCGAGGGATTCGGGAAAAAGGACGTGGTGCCGGAGGTGATCAGATAGTGTTTCCCTTCTCTGCAGAAATACGCAGGCGCTTCTCTCGAAAACGGAACACTTTCCGGATGTTCTAACATCGTAGTATATTTTCCGGTGACCGAGGTGAAATCAGGCGTAAGCTCCGCGCAAACAATTTCCTTGTGCGGATGATTGAAATAGATATATCCTTTGCCGTCCTCCGTTGTGGCCAAATCATAATCTCCGATTTGAAAGCCACAAGGGAAAAATCCTTCGCCGGTTCTTTTGTAAGGACCAAACAAGGAATCCGACACAAAGGTAAACGCCATTTGCTTGCTCATATGAATCACCCAGCACACCCATGTATCGGTTTTTGCATTATAAACGATACACGGTGCATCCATCGTTGCCCGAGGATATAACGGGGACTCAGTATCCGCCTCGTCCGGCGGAAGGATACTCCCTACATCCTCCCAATTATATAAATCCTCTGACACATACATCCGTATGCCCCAATGCCAGATGCCGCTTTTGCCATCCGAAAATTCCTTGTTGCTTCCATACAGATAATACTTATCATTATGAAAAATGATATGCGGAAATTGGACGTGCATGCGATTCCCGTTTACGTCATACATAGGCATCCCGTTTTTTATGCTGGTATTCATATTCGCACTCTCCCCTTATAAAAGCTTTTTGCAAAGCGCCGCAGGCTCTTCAATATGAATATAGGAAGGGGCTACGTCAAGAACCGTTTTGCAGCCCGCGACGCCCTCTTTCTGCAGTCTGTACGCCGCGCGTGCATACGCGCAAAGGACAGACGAGGTAAAGGCAGGGTTTGACTCGAGCGTGAGGCGGTATTCTATTGTGTGCGCGGCGCCGTCGCCCGTTTTGCCCGTGCGAATCACCATGCCGCCGTGCGGAAGACCGCTGTGCTTTTCGAGAAGCTCTTCTTTCGAAATGAAGTGCACGGTCGTATCGTAATCGGCAAAATAGTTCGGCATTTCGCAGATTTCTTTTTCAATGCGAGCCGTGTCTGCACCCTCTTCGGCAACTACAAAACATTCGCGCGTGTGCTTTTCGCGCACGGAAAGCACAGGGTTTTCGCCGCTTCGCACTCTTTCGAGCGCCGCGGGAACCGGCACCGTATACTGGCGCGCATCGAGCACGCCTTCGATGCGGCGAATCGCATCGGAATGCCCTTGGCTTACGCCCTTGCCCCAGAACGTATAGTCCGCGCCCTCGGGCAAAATAGCACCGCCGAAAAGGCGGTTTACGGAGAACATACCGGGATCCCAGCCGACGGAAATAATGCCGACATGTCCGCCCTTTTTCGCGGCCGCATCCACATTTTCAAAATGCTGCGGGATTTTGGCATGTGTGTCAAAGCTATCCACCACATTAAAGTGCTCCGCGAGTGCGGGCGTTTGCACGGGCAAATCCGTGGCACTGCCGCCGCAGAGAATCATAACGTCAATTTTATCCTGCATGGAAAGGGCGTCCTCCGCCCGATATACGGGCGCGTTTGCCTTTACACTCTCGGGGTTACGCCGCGTGAAAATGCCGACGAGCTCCATGTCGGGATTTTGCGAGATGGCGCTTTCCACGCCACGCCCTAAATTTCCGTATCCGTAAATACCGATGCGAATCATCCTATCAAACCTTTCTTTTCTTAAATTCAGGCAACTGCGAAAGCATTATGGCACCAAAGGTTAAAAGGCAGCCCCAAAGCTCTCTGCCGGAAAACACCTCGCCCATAAGCACCACGCCGCCGAGAAGTGCAAACACCGATTCCAGACTGCAGATGAGCGCTGCGGAGGCAGGATCGGTATCCTTTTGCGCCACGACCTGCAGGGTATACGCCACACCGCTTGACAGAATGCCCGTATAGGCAATCGGAAGCGCCGCGTCCAGAATATATGTAATTTGAATGTCTTCTGTACATAGGGCTGCCAGAAGCGAAAGAATCCCGCTTACGAAAAACTGAAGGCTTGCCATACGCACGCAGTCCACATGCGGCGCAAAATGGTCAATAACCATAATATGCCCCGTAAAAAGCACCGCACAAAGGAGAACCAGAAGGTCGCTTTTCGCGAGGGTAAGCAATTCCCCGTTCATACAAAGAAGATACATCCCGAAAAGGGCGATGGCCACGCTTATCCAGGTCACCGCCGTCATCTTCTTTCCGAGGAAAAGACTGAACACGGGGACAAGCACCACATAAAGCGCCGTGATAAAGCCGGCCTTTCCGGGGCCTGTTTCGAGGAGCCCCATCTGCTGGAACGAGGAGGCTAAAAAGAGGACAACTCCGCAGGAAATACCGCCGAAAATGGGCCAGCTTGTATTTCCTTTTTCTTTCTTTTCTTTTTTATCCAGTACCGCGATAAGCGGCAGAAGCACGAGTGCGCCGAGAATACTCCGCACCCCGTTAAAGAGAAACGGGCCGCAGCTTTCCATCCCCTTGCTCTGTGCCACAAAGGCCATACCCCATATAAAGGCCGCAAGGAGAAGAAACAGATTTGCCCGAAGCTTTTTGCTGTGCATAGGAAAAACCTCTTCCTTTAACAATAGCGGGCGCGTACCGCGCGGATATACCGCATATATATGTACCGTCCCTTCCCGATTTTATAGTATACCATTTTCTCCCCCATCCTGTCAATATGTTCGAAAAACGCCTGCAAAAAATTTTTTGAAAAATTTTCAAAAAAATACTTGACAAAGCGATTTTCGTATTGTATACTAAAAACAGTAATAGTTATCATTTTCATCTTGGAGGTGGTCAGATGCAAAAAAGAAGCCGGCAACGCGAGCTCCTTTTAGAGGTTCTGCGAAGCACAACCTGCCACCCGGACGCCGATTGGGTATTTTCCAAAATGCGCGAGAGAATGCCGAACATAAGCCTCGGCACGGTGTACCGGAATCTTTCGCTTCTTGCAGACGAAGGCATCATCCTCCGGCTTGATACCGGCCAGAGTGCCGACAGGTTTGACGGCTGCGCCGCCCCGCATTATCATCTTCTGTGCAGAGGCTGCGGCTCGGTGGTAGACCTTCCGATGGCCTATGAGGAAACGCTCAATCGCGAAGCGGAAAAAACAGGTGGATGCGAAATCCAGAGTCACTCTCTTTTATTCTATGGTAAATGCCCGTCCTGTACGGGAAGTTTATAAAAAAATATTTTTTGGAGGTATTTGAATATGAAAAAATTTGTTTGCTCTATCTGCGGTTATGTACACGAAGGTGCTGAGGCACCGGCAGCTTGCCCCCAGTGCAAGGCTCCGGCAGAAAAGTTCCAGGAACAGGGCGGCGAAAAAACATGGGCCGCTGAACACGTAGTCGGCGTAGCACGTGGTGTGGATCCCGAAATCATTGAAGGTCTTCGCATGAACTTCACAGGCGAATGCACCGAAGTTGGTATGTACCTCGCTATGGCACGCGTTGCCCACCGCGAAGGCTATCCGGAAATCGGCCTCTACTGGGAAAAGGCAGCTTACGAAGAAGCCGAACACGCTGCAAAGTTTGCAGAGCTTTTAGGTGAAGTTGTAACCGACAGCACAAAGAAGAACCTCGAAATGCGTGTAGACGCTGAAAACGGCGCCACCGCCGGCAAGTTCGAGCTTGCAAAGCGCGCAAAGGAACTGAACCTCGATGCCATTCACGACACGGTACACGAAATGGCAAGAGACGAAGCTCGCCACGGCAAAGCATTTGAAGGTCTTTTAAAGAGATACTTCGGCTAAGAACAAAAGACAAAACAGGTGGGGAGGCCCCACCTGTTTTTGTAAATTCGGATACAGAAAGGAGACGCGCTATGAAAGCTAAAAAATATCTTTCTCTTTTGCTTTTAGTTTCCCTATTTTCCCTTCCGGCCGGTTGTTCTTTACAGAAAACCGCGCAGAAACTGCAGGAAGCAGAAAATGCCGTGGAGCAAAAACTGGAAAATGCCGAAAATGCGGCGAAGGATGCTCTTATTCCCGATGCCCTTCTCCCGGATACCCGGATTGCCTCTGCGGAAGCGCAGACTATTGCCCTCCGGCACGCCGGCCTTTCCGAAAATCAGGTGACGGGGCTTTTCGCAGAGCTGGATGCGGACGACCGTATTCTCCACTATAACGTGCAGTTTCGCGAAGGCATTTGGGAATACGAATACGAAATCCACGCCGAAACGGGCGAAGTGCTGGCATTCGAAAAGGATAACTGAAAACAGAAAAGAGTCGGCCTTTGGGTCGGCTCTTTTTATGTGCATAAAAATTTGAAAGTATTTGCATTTTTTTGCGGTGTATGATAGAATGACTTTTGGAATTTTGTGCAGAATACGAAAGAGGAATGACAAATGACACAGTATGTGCTTTTAGCCGTCTCTATTCTGTTGACTGTTCTAGAAAGCGCTTTTTATAACCACTATGCAAAAGCGGAAAACCCCGATACGCGGGGCATCTTTGCATGCAATGCCGTATGCTACGGGGCAGCGCTTATCTCGGCCGTGTTTGTCGGGCTTTCTTCCCTGCCTTCGGTATCGACGGTGCTCTGCGCCGTTTTAGTCTGCCCGCCATTTCCGGCTTTCTTTTCTGGGATGAACCCTTCTCACTCCGGCAGCTTGTCGGAATTCTCTTAATTCTCGTTTCGATGTGGCTTCTCTCCGGTCTTGTGGCCGTTTTATTTCTGAGCATATAGGAGGCTCCGGATGCATAAAATTTTATTACTTTTTACGGGCGGCACCATTTGCGCCTCCCTTTCTCCGGACTGCGGGAAAAATCAGTCCCACGCGAAGGAAATGGGCAGTTTACTCGAAGCGGATTTCAGAAAGTCCGACTCGCCTTTTTGTGCCGATGTTGTATTTGAAAACGTCTTCCTGCCGCAGGATATTCTGAGCGAGAATATGACGGTCGGGTCCTGGGATGCCCTTCTCGACATATTCCGAGACGAATCGGTGCAGGAAAAATATGATGGCGTAATCGTTTTGCACGGTACCGATACGCTCGCCTACACATCTTCCCTCCTGTCACTTCTTCTGGCAGGCTATAAAATTCCCGTATGCCTCGTTTCGGCTGCCTTTCCTCTTACCGACCCGCGCACAAACGGATTTACCAATTTCCGCGCGGCGGTGGAGCTTATCGTAAACGGCATCGCGCCCAATGTGTATGCCGTCTACAAAAATGCGGAAAAGCTTCTCGTGCACTTTGGGGCGCACCTTCTCCCGTGCCCGAATTACAGCGATGAATTCGAAAGTGCGGATGCGATGCCGGTGCCGGATGAAAAAAATGCAAAGCTTTCCGGCCGCGCCTTTGAAACGGACGGCTTTCTCCTTCGCCATATCAATGCTTTGGCGGAGGGTGTGCTGCTTTTGCAGCCGTATACAAATCTTTTCTATGATGCCGTTTCGCTCGAAAACGTGCGGGCAATCGTGCACGGCACATACCACGCGGAAAGTGTTTGCATCGGCCGCGCGGCGGCGCCCGAAAAAACGAAGGACCGTGTGCTCTCCCTTTCGGAAGTGGCCGAGGCAGACAGACCGTATTCCATC
Source organism: Clostridia bacterium (assembly GCA_045533905.1). Lineage (GTDB taxonomy): Bacteria > Bacillota > Clostridia > UMGS1883 > UMGS1540 > SIG447. The sequence goes on along the minus strand of JAZSIR010000003.1, from coordinate 100,328 downwards.
CTTTCGCTTCTTACGCGCTGTATGCCGCTCGGTATTCCCGTAATTCTCGCGCCGTGCAGCGCGGAAAGCTGCCGCTACGGCACCACGAAAAACGCGCTGGACTTTGGCGCCCGCGCCTTTTGGGGTACCACGCTCCCCCTCGCCTATACGAAGGTGATTTTAGGGCTCTCACTCGGAAAAAGCGGGGAAGCGTTACTGTCATTCCTTGAGTCGGGCATCAATCACGAATTTGTATACCGGCCGTAATTTCCCGAAAAGTCAAAAAGAACGGCAAAAATAGTTGACATTTTCGGGAAGATATGATATACTTTTTACATTATTAATGTGGCGTTGATGGAGAGAGTACTGCACTTTTTCATTCTCAGAGAGCCGTCGGTTGCTGTAAGACGGTAATGAGGGGTGCAGGAAAAACACTTCGGAGCCTGCGGAAGAAAGCCCCCCGGGGTGATTAGAACCGCACGTTGGTCGCGTAAAGACTGAATGAAGAGGATCTTTTTATAGATCAATTTGGGTGGTATCGCGGAAGACAGGTCTTTCGTCCCATACTGAGGGACGGGAGACTTTTTATTTTTCCGCATCCCCCGAAAATCCGTTTTGTTTTCAGAGTATTTTACCATATAAGGAGGATCACACTATGCTTAGAACACACACTTGTAACGAGCTTTCGAAGGAACACATCGGTCAGAAGGTGACCATTACCGGCTGGATTGAAACTATCCGCGACCACGGCGGCGTTCTGTTTGCCGACATTCGTGACCATTACGGCGTTGTACAGATCGTTTTTTTGGATGACTCGATGATAAACGGCATTTCGAAGGAAACGGTTGTGCTTGTGGAAGGCGTTGTTGCCGAGCGCGATGCGGAGACGGTAAACCCTAAAATCGCAACCGGTATGATTGAAGTAAAGACGGAAAAAATCGAGGTGCTCGGCCCCTGCCTTTTAAGCCTCCCGTTTGACATTGATGCCTCCACGCAGACGCGCGAAGAGGTCCGCCTTAAGTACCGCTTCCTTGACCTTCGTAACAGAAAAATTCACGACAATATCGTGCTGCGCTCCAAGGTAATCAGCTACCTCCGCGCACAGATGGAAGCCCTCGGCTTTCTGGAAATGCAGACGCCGATTCTCACCGCTTCCTCGCCGGAAGGCGCACGCGACTATCTTGTACCCAGCCGCAAGCACAAGGGCAAATTCTATGCCCTGCCCCAGGCACCGCAGCAGTTCAAGCAGCTTCTGATGGCATCGGGCTTTGACCGCTACTTCCAGATTGCGCCTTGCTTCCGTGATGAAGATGCACGGCAGGACCGTTCCCCCGGCGAATTCTATCAGCTGGACTTTGAAATGTCCTTCGCTACACAGGAGGATGTATTTGAGGTTGCGGAAACGGTTATTTACAACACCTTTATGCAGTTTACGGACAAAAAGGTTTCCAAGCCGCCTTTCAGAAGAATTACCTTTGCAGACGCTATGCTGAAGTACGGCACGGATAAGCCGGATCTCCGTAACCCCCTCGAAATCAAGGACCTTACCGATTTCTTTGCCAAACACGAATTTTTAGATATCAACGGCAGAACCGTGCCCTTCAAGAACAAGCTTGTCCGCGGTATTGTTGCCAACTATCTCGTAAAGAAGGATGGCGACGGCGACGGCAAGAAGGCATTTGAAAAGGCCATAGATGCCTATTCGAGAAGCATCGGTATGAAGTTCGGCTGCGGCTACATCACACTCGAGGACGGGGAATTCAAGGGCCCGATCGCGAAGTTCCTCACCGAAGAACAGAAGGCAGAGCTTTGCGAGCTTTGCGGCATTTCGGACGGCGATTCGCTCTTCTTTATCAGCGATGCAGCCTCCGTCATCAACCGCCTTGCAGGCGAAATGCGCACCTGGATCGGCACGGAGCTCGGCCTTGTCCGAAACGATGCCTTTGAATTCTGCTTTATCGTGGACTTCCCGATGTATGAACTCAATCCCGACACGAACAAAATTGACTTTACCCATAACCCCTTCTCTATGCCGCAGGGCGGCCTTGAAGCACTTCTTACGAAGGATCCGCTTGAAATTTTTGCATACCAGTATGATATCGTATGCAACGGCGTAGAGCTTTCCTCCGGCGCTGTCAGAAACCATAACCCCGAAATTATGAAGAAGGCGTTTGAAATTGCGGGCTACGGCGAAGAGGATGTAAAAGCGAAGTTCGGCGCCCTTTACACCGCCTTCTCGTACGGCGCACCGCCGCACGCAGGTATGGCACCGGGTGTGGACAGAATGGTGATGCTTCTGGCGGAGGAAGATACAATTCGCGACGTTATCGCCTTCCCCTTAAACGGCAATGCGCAGGACCTTATGATGGGTGCGCCCGGCGAAGTTACCGAGCAGCAGCTCCGTGAGGTACACATCCGGGTAAGAGACTAGTCTCTTCAAAGTAAAGGAGATATAAGTATGGACAGAGAAATTCTCAGATTACTGGAAATGCTGAATCATATAGAGCTTACAGAGGCGCAGAAGGAAGAATTCATTGCTTTCTTCGAAAAGAGGATAAAAGACCTCGGCGGCCTTGACAAGTTCGATGTTTCGGACGTGGAAAGAATGGTGCATGTCATGCCGATTATGACAGTCGTGCGCGAGGACGAAAGCCGCCAGCTCTTCTCGCGGGAAGCGCTGCAGGAAGGCGCGCCCGAGACGGACGAAGGGTACTGGTGCGTCCCGAAGGTTCTGGAATGATGGGAGGATATGCAATGAAAGCCTATACAGTTAAAAAAGATATCACCGCCGAGAAAAGAATCGTGGCTGAGGATATGCTTCTCACCACGGATATGCCCACCGCCGCAGGCTCGAATATGCTCCGCGGCTTTATGAGCCTTCTGGAAGCGGAAGTGCTCACCCGCCTCAAAAATGCAGGATATGCAGTTTGCGGGAAAGCCGCCGTCGGGGAATTTGCCATCGATTTACTTGGCGAAACCGCCGCAGACGGCGCCCTTTTTGAAGACGGAACGCTCCGGAATGCCTCGGCAGAAATTATAAAGAGTGGCGAAGCGACAGCCGCCATTTGTCTTGACGTAAACGGCGCCGTGCGCCGTGCTGCGGCGCAAAACGGACTTGTAAGTCTAAAACCCACCTACGGCACGGTTTCCCGCTACGGCACGATTCCCGTGGCCTGCTCGGGCGAGACGGTCAGCGTACTTTCTGCATCGGCTGAAATCTGCCGCGAAATTCTTGGCCATATTGCAGGGCACGACGATAAGGACGGCACCAGCCTTTCTGATGCGCTTTGCACAAATCTCCGCGCAGATGCGGCGCATACACCCCTTCGCCGCGTGACCGTGCTGACCTCAATGACTGAGGGCATCGATGCCGCTGTCCGCGAAAATCTGGATGCGGCCGTGAAAAAGCTCGAGGCTGCCGGCATCGAAGTTGTCTCCTCAGAAAATGAAGCGATTGCCGCCGCGCGTGCCGCCTGGAACGTTTTAATGAGCGCAGAGCTTTGCAACAACGTTTCGCGGTATGACGGCGTAAAATACGGCCACCGCGCCGAGAAATTCTCGGGAATTGACGAGCTTTACACAAACAGCCGCACGGAAGCCTTCGGTGCGCTTCTCAAAATGGCCATCCTTTTCGGTTCGGAAACACTTTCGACGAAAAACTATATGCCCATATATGATAAATGCCTCCGTATGCGAAGAGTGATTCTCGAAGCCTTTGAAACTCTCTTTACGGAAACAGATGCCGTGCTTCTGCCTGCCACCTCTTCGATGGCATACACACAAGAGCTGCTTACAAATAAGCACATCGCATTTGAAGAAAACTTCTACACCGCACCGGCCAGCATCACGGGGCTTCCCGCCGCAGTTGCCGGCGGCGTGCAGCTTATCGGAAAGGCCTTTTCCGAGCACGCGCTTTTAGATGCGGCCAGAATACTCAGTGGGGAGGGCAAGTAATATGAAATATGAAACCGTCATTGGTCTTGAAGTGCACGTAGAGCTTGCGACCAACGCCAAAATTTTCTGTTCCTGTTCTGCGCACTCCTACGGTGCCGAGCAAAACTCGCACGTCTGCCCCGCCTGTTCCGGTATGCCCGGTATGCTTCCGGTTGTGAACCGGCGCGTGGTGGACTTTGGTATGAAAGCCGGTATGATGCTGAACTGCCACATCAACCGCACCACTACATTTGACAAAAAGAGCTACTATTATCCGGACCTTCCCGCCGCCTATCAGACGACACAGTGGTTCCAGCCCGTTGCCGTAAACGGCACCGTGGAAATTGAAACCGCCGCGGGGAAGAAAAACGTCCGCATAAAGCAGATTCATATGGAGGAGGACGCGGGCAAGCTCGTCCACGACCTTCGCGAGGACACTACGCACATTGACTTCAACCGCACCAGCGTGCCGCTCATTGAAATCGTCAGCCAGCCTGACCTTTCGAGCGCAGAGGAAGTGGAAGCGTATCTGGAGCGTCTTAAGACACTTTTGCGCTATGCAAAGGTTGCAGAATGCGAAATGGCGCACGGCACGATGCGCTGTGACGTAAACCTCTCTGTCCGCCCCGAAGGGAGCGATGTGCTCGGCGTTCGCACCGAGATGAAGAATATGAACTCCGTAGAGGCGATCAAGCGTGCCATTGAATACGAAACAGCCAGACACATCGACGCGCTCGAAAATAACACGGAAGAGCTCCGGCAGGAGACGAGACGCTGGGATGACCTTAAGGGTAAAAGCTACGCGATGCGCACAAAGGAAACCTCGGGCGACTATCGCTACTTCCCCGATCCCAACGTAATGCCCGTTGTAATTGATGACGCGTGGTTTGACGAAATCAAGAGCTCTCTCCCCGAATTCCCCGAGGTTAAAAAAGCCAAGTATATGAACGAATACGGCCTTGGCGAATATGATGCCGAGCAGCTTTCGAGAAGCATCTGGCTCTGCGAATGCTTTGAAGCCGCCTGCGCTGACGGTATCGCGGCAAAGGACGTTGCCAACTGGATTACCTCGGAAATTATGAGCATCTTAAATGCCAAGAAAATGACATATGATATGCTTCGCATTGACGGGGCGGCGCTCGGCGAGCTTATCCGCCTTGTAAACGACAAAAAGGTCGGCCGTGCCAATGCAAAGCGCATCCTTTCTGCGATGTTTGACGATCCCGAAATCCGTCCGGCCGCCTATGCCGAGGCAAACGGGCTCATCGTTTCAAACGATACCGGCAAAATTGAAGAGGTTGTAAAGGCCGCCGTAGCGGCGGATCCCGGTGCCGTTGCCGATTACAAGGGCGGTAAGGAAAAGGCCATTATGTCCATTTTCGGCAAATGTATGCGCGAGCTCCGCGGCAATTGCGATCCGCAGGTTCTGAATAAAATTCTTCTCGACTATATCGCAAAATTATAAGGCATAGCCATTGCCTTAGGAGGAATAGAAAATGGAAAACCGAATCATCTGTAACTGCAAACAGGTAAGCTACTTCGATATCGCAGATGCGCTCGATCAGACAAAGAAGTTTGACGATGTGCTCGATGCGTTTCGCGATGTACAGGCAATTACCCATTGCTCCACCGGCTGCGGTGGCTGCTACAATAAAATCTTAGATGCTATTTCGGAAATTATGGCATAAAAACTTCGCAAAACTCCAAGAGCTGTCCGTTTTATCGGACAGCTCTTTTTATATACTGGTACCAGTAAGAAAAACACTTTTTACAGGAGGGTACAGTATGGAACGGATTTATAACGGGAAAATGGATATGCAGGGCAATGTGATTTACTATGAGGACATTGCGAGAAACTGGCACAGTGCGCGTCAAAGTGCCTATACCGCCCGCGTAAAAAAGCAGGAAGCGGTCGCCGCTTCTTCCGGCGGGATTTCCCTCGCCGGCGGGGTAACGCTTGCTCTCGTTTTCTTTCTTTGCATCGTCTCCGGACTTATGGGCTACGGGCAGATTATCGGAAAAATGCTCTGGTTTGGTCTTCTTATCTTTCTCCTGACCGAAGGCATGGAAAGCTAAAGGGCCCGTAAACCCGAGTTTACAGACCCCAAAAATTACAGAGAAGCAAAAATTTCTTCCGCATAGCGGACCGACTCCATCGCATCCTTCGCGTAGCGGTCGGCGCCGATAGCCTCGGCGTATTCTTTTGTGAGAACCGCCCCGCCGACGACCACGCGGCAAGCGGGCGCTTCCTTCCGAAGAAGCTGTATCGTTTCTTCCATGGCGGGAACCGTCGTCGTCATCAGCGCACTGAGGCCGACAAGCGGCGCTTGCCGTTTCTTTACTTCTTCGACAATCGTCTCCGGCTTTACATCCTTACCTAAATCATACACGGAAAAGCCGTAATTTTCAAGAAGGAGCTTTACGATGTTTTTGCCGATATCGTGGATATCCCCGCGCACGGTGGCGATGACAACAGAGCACTTTTCTGCCGCGTCCTCTTTCTTGGAAGCCGCGCGCACTTCTTCAAAGGCCGCCTTGGCCGCTTCCGCACTCATAAGAAGCTGCGGAAGGTATACCGTCTTTTCTTCAAAGCCGCGCCCCACAGTGTCAAGCGCAGGGATAATTTCCTCCTGCACAACGGAGAGAGGCTCACGGCTTTCGAGAAGCTCGCGGGCGAGGGACGCCGCTGCATCCCGAAGGCCTTTTATGATGGCATCGGAAAGCGCGGTTGCACCCGTCGCCGTACCGGCTTTTGCCGAAGCGGGCGCTTCGGCCTCCTGCCTCGGTAACGTCTCTGCAAATGCAATGAGATTGGCGCAGTTTTCGTCTTTGCCCATAAGCGCGCAAAACGCCATATACGTTTTCATCATTTCCACGGAATACGGGTTCATAATCGCCGCTGAAAGGCCACGCGCGAGGGCAAGCGCAAAGAAATTTGAATTTATAATTTCGCGCGAAGGAAGCCCGAATGACACATTCGATACCCCAAGCGAGGTGTGACAGGCGAGTGCCGAGCGGATAAGCTGCACAGCGCGAAGCGTTTCCACCGCGGCAGAAGAATCGGCGCTTATTGTAAGGGCGAGGGGGTCAAACACGATATTCTTTTGGTCGATACCGTATTTTTTCGCCGTGGCCAGAATCCGTTCCGCAATTTTGAGGCGACCTTCCGCTTTTTCGGGGATGCCATCCTCGTCAAGCGTGAGCGCTACCACCACGCCGCCGTATTTTTTCACGAGCGGAAATACCGCCACCATACTCTCCTCTTTTCCGTTTACGGAATTGACCATTGCTTTGCCGTTATAGCGGCGAAGCGCAGTTTCCAACGCGACGGGATCGGACGAATCAATCTGGAGCGGCAAATCGAGAATCGCCTGCAGCTCGCACACGGCGCGGCGCAGCATAGATACTTCGTCAATTTCGGGAAGCCCCACATTCACATCCAGAATGTGCACCCCGCGTTCTTTCTGTGCTACGCCTTCGCGGAGAATATATTCCATATCCCCCCGAAGGAGCGCTTCCTTGAACCGCTTTTTCCCTGTGGGATTAATGCGCTCCCCGATTAAAACGGGGCTGTCGCCAAACGAAACGGTATGGGTGTAGGAAGAAACCACGGTTTCGCGTTTCGGCACGATTTCCGCGGGTTTCAAACGCTTTGCTTTTTTTATGAGTTCTTCTATATAGAGAGGCGTTGTGCCGCAGCAGCCGCCTGCGATGCGAACGCCTTTTTCTATAAGCTTTGCAGATTCTTTCGCAAATTCCTCCGGCAGGACATCGTAGACCGTTTTGCCGCTTTCAGCACGCGGAAGGCCTGCATTCGGTTTTAAAAGCACGGGCACCGAGGCGTGCGCGAGATATTCCTCGATAACGCCCGAAAGGGCACGCGGCCCGAGCGAACAGTTGACGCCGATGGCATCGGCACCCATCCCCTCAAGCATCGCCACCATCGCGGCGGGGGATGCACCCGTCATAAGCTTGCCGTCCTCCCCGTAGGCATTCCCTACAAAAACGGGGAGACTGCTGTTTTCTTTTGCCGCAAGAACCGCGGCTTTTGTTTCGTAGCTATCATTCATCGTCTGGATGAACAGAATTTCAGCACCGTATTTTTCGGCAAGGCGCACACTCGCCGCAAAGACAGAAACGGCCTCTTCAAAATCGAAATCGCCGTACGGGGCGAGCATACGGCCGGTGGGGCCAATGTCAAAGGCAACCCATTTTTCCTGTGTGCCGCAGCTTTCATCCCTGGCTGCTTTTACATTTTCCATCGCCGCACGGATGACTTCTTCAAGCTCCGCCTCCGAAAACTTCAGAAGGTTTGCGCCGAAGGTGTTGGCGCTTACGATATTACTGCCGGCATCATAGTACGCTTTGTGGATATTCTTCACCACATCAGGATGCGAAAGGTTCCAGGTTTCAGGCTTTTCCCCCGGGCGAAGCCCTGCTTCCTGCAAGAGCGTGCCTGTGCCGCCATCCAAAAATACAATATTTTCTTTCAGATACTCTAAAATATTCATACGTCTCTCCTGTATGCACAGTCCTTCTTCCCACAAATTATGCAGTTGTGCTCTTCTTCGCCCGCACATGCCGTTTTTGAAACGCCGATGAACGCCGTCACCGATTTTGTGGGCGACATCAGAAGGCTTTCATTTAATGAAAGGCCGATTTTGCGGTGAGGCGAAAGGACCGCGAATATATCTCCCTGCACGGAAAGCGGCAGGTCTCCATACCCGGGACTGAAGCGCGGGCGCGTGTATGCGCCTTTTGCCGCGTATTCCGTTTCCATCTCTTTCGAAAATGCATCGCAAAGGCTTTCGATGCGTTCTGCGCCTATGGCCTGCATAAAAAGTGCTTTTGAAGGAGACAACCTGCCGTATTTTGCAATGTGCCTGTCCATTTCTATGCCGATTGTAGCAGCAAATACAATGGCCGTATGACAACCTGCAAGGTGCTTTTTTGCGGTTTCGCCGGAAAGTGCAAAAGCGCCAAGGCTTACACCGTCTTCCGTATGGAGCGCGGGAAGCTCCATATAGCAAACCTTATACGAAAGCTTCGGAAGCACTTCCGAAAGGCACGCCTCTATGATTTCCTTATCTTTCTCCGCCGCGCCGGCGTAGCGAAGAATTTCTTCGTGCCCGATGGGCGGCGCCGGAAAAGTTTTTGTATATACAATCGTTTCCATATTATCCTAAAATCGCAGACAGATTGCTCTGAATTTTCTCGGCAACCTCCGGCTTGTTCATAGAATATACATGTACGTTCTGGATACCGTTTGCAAAAAGGTCAATAATCTGGTCGGTCGCGTAGGCGATGCCCGCATCGCGCATAGCAAGCGGCGAATGTCCGAATTTATCGACAAGGCTCTTAAACCGCTGGGGCACAAAGGAGCCGGAAAGCGTAAGTGCGCGCTCCACCTGCTTTGCATTTGTGATCGGCATAATGCCGGGAATCACAGGCACGGAAATGCCGGCCTCACGGATTTTATAGAGAAAATTATACAGAAGATTATTATCAAAAAACATCTGTGTCGTAAGGAACGAACATCCGGCATCCACTTTTTCTTTGAGGTAACGGATATCCTCTTTCTGGTTTTCGCTTTCGGGGTGCACCTCCGGGTAGCAGGCCGCACCGATGCAGAAATCGGCGCCGCCTTCGCGGATATCGCAAATGAGGTCTGTCGCATGGCGATAGGCCCATCCGCTTCTGTCGCTCTCTAAAAGCTCGGGCGTAAGGTCCCCGCGAAGCGCCATTACGTTTTCAATGCCCGCCTCGCGCATCTCGCGGATTTTTTCCTGCACCGTTTCGCGCGTGGACGATACACACGTAAGATGCGCCAGTGTCGGCACGCCATACTGCGCCTTGATGTTTTTGGCAATCTCAAGCGTATAGCGGCTTGTGCCACCGCCGGCGCCGTAGGTAACGCTCATAAAGGAAGGACGAAGCTTTGCAATCTCTTCCGTGGCAGATTTGACCGAGTCAAAAGCCGAATCCGTCTTTGGCGGAAACACCTCAAAAGACAGATGCAGAGCATCATCCTTAAAAAGTTCTGTTAATTTCATCCGTACATTCCTTCTTTCCTTATTTTTTCTATTGTAGCACATTTTTTCCGAATGCGCAAGATTTTTCGGTTTTTGCCGCCGGAGGGGCAAAGTTTCTTTTTCGAAAATCCTTGACACTCCGCGGTTTTTTTGATATACTTCTTTATATAATTATCAAAATGGGGAGTGAAACCTTTGAACCAGAATAACAAAGAATTCGCTATCACAGATCTTTTTTATCTCGTCTGGGCAAATAAATTTTTCATTGCGGGACTTGCTGTCCTCTTCGCAGTGTTTATGTTTGTAAGAACTGCCTTCTTCACCGCACCGCGCTATAAGGCAGACGGCCTGCTCTACGTCAGCAACAAAACAGCCGTACTTGCAGGCGACACGATTGACCAGAGTGATATTTTTACTTCCCGCGCTCTTGGTGAAGTGTACATAGAAGTTCTCCGCTCCCGCTCGTTTCTGAACGATGTCAGCGAAGCCACCGGCGGCTACTACAGCTGGAAGGCCATCCGCTCTATGACTTCCGTTTCCTCTGTAAATGACACGGAGCTTCTGTCCGTTTCCGTTATAAATTCCAATCCTGAGGATGCCCGCAACATCGCGATGGCGATTCTGAACAAAGCGCCCGACAAGCTCAAAAATGTGCTGAACGGCGGCTATGTTGTTGTAGTAGACCCCGTAGGTGAAGAATCCACACCGCTCGGCACAAATAAGACAAGAAGCGCCCTTCTCGGCTTTATTATTGGCGCCGGGCTTGCCTTTGTTCTGGTATTTTTGCGGAACTATTTTGATAAGACTGTACACCGTGGCGAAGATGTGGAAAAGCGCTACGGCATCTCCATCTTAGGCAACGTAGCACAGTAAGGAGGGAAAATGATGATATTCAAGAAGAAAAACCAGACTGAAGTTCTTGCAACAGACCGCATTCTCTCCGACGCCTCCAACTTCAATACGGTGGAAACGTATAAAGCCATCCGTACAAGTGTTATGTTCTCGATGCCGAAGTCGGATAAGGGTAAGGTTATCGTCGTTACGAGCGCTACCCCCGGCGAAGGCAAATCCACTACGAACATCAATCTCGCCATCACGTTTGCGCAGACCGGTGCGAAGGTTATTGTCGTGGACTGTGACCTGCGCAAGGCCAGAGTGCACAAATATTTAGGTCTTGAAAGAGCAGAAGGCGTTTCGAATGTCCTTTGCGGGTTTACTGACCTTGAAACAGCCATCAAGAAGAATGTAAGAGAAAATCTCGACTGTATGACGGCAGGCACCATCCCCCCGAACCCCGCCGAGCTTCTGGAAACAGAAGAGTTTGCAAAGCTTCTTGACACGCTTCGCGAAAGATATGATTATATTTTTATAGACACGCCGCCAATCACGGTAGTTACCGACGCCGCAATTGCTATGAAGTATGCAACGGGCGTGGTGCTCGTTATCCGTGAGAATGTTACCCAGTATGATGCACTGGACGAAACGATGGAAACGGTAGCGAAAGCCGGTGCCAAAATTCTCGGTGCCATTATGGTCGGCAGTGAAAGTGCTTCCCGTACATACGGCTATTACCGGCGGAATTATCGTTCCCGCGCCGCATACTACGGCGATGACAGAGAAGAGGAAATTGAAAACGCCGCAAAAAAGAAGTGATTTGAATGCTTGATTTACATACACATATTCTTCCCGGTATAGATGACGGCGCCCGGAGTGTGTCCGAAAGCCTTGAGATGCTTTCTGACGCCTATAAGCAGGGCGTTCGCACTGTGGCCGCCACCCCGCACCTGATTCTGCATAAAGAAAATGCGCTGGAGCTCTTTTGGGAGCGCCGCGAAAAAAGTGTTTCTTTGCTTCGGGCAGCTATGGAAGAAAGTGCCCTGCCGCTTCCCGAGCTTCTCCTCGGTGCGGAATTGTTTTTCGATCAGGCCATTCACGATATGCCCGGCATAGACAAGATTTGCATAGGCGATTCTCCGTATATGCTTTTAGAGCTTCCTTTCACAAGATATAACCCCGAATGGAGTGAATGGATATATTCCCTCACCCTGAAAGGGTTCCTGCCGGTTATGGCCCATATCGAACGATATGCGCAGGCTGACCGTATTATGGCAGATCTTCGGGGGCTTCCCGTTACCTATCAGCTCAATGCAGGCATCGCTTCCTCCTTCCGCGGAAGAAGATTTCTAAAAAAGATGCTTTCCTCGGGCGTACCCCTTATTTTTTCCAGCGATATGCATAATACCACTACCCGAAAATGCGGAATGCAGAAGGCCTTCCGCTATGTGCACAGAAGATTTCCGAAAGAGGCGGATGCCCTCTTTACCGAACGCGCGAATTCTATGATGAGCACAAGGAGATGTGAACCTGTATGATTAAATTAAACATACGAAATCGCTACGTTTTTCCCATCGATATTCTTTTATGCTTCTTCGCGTATATATTCGTCCTGATAAGCATTTTCCCGCTCGCTGAGTTTGGCTGGTACTTCACAAAAGGGCTTCCCGTAATTTGTGTTGCTTCCGTTTTCTATCTGGCCTCTCTGTCGGCGTTTCATATTTATCAGGTGGACTGGCTCTTTGCCAGTATATCGGAATATATGCGCCTTTTATTTGCATGCGCCGTGGCAGGTGTAGCTACGATTTTATCCGGTCTCTTTTTGGCAGACGGTATATTCTATCCGAAGCTGAATTTCACAGCGGCCATAGATATTACGATGCTGATCGCAGCCTTCCGCCTCGGCATCCGCTTTTTGTGTAAGCTTGTAAGCGGGCGCGGCGGCAAGGGCGGTAAACGCGTTCTGATTATCGGTGCAGGGAAACTTGCCGTTTCACTTCTCCGCGATATCAAAGAAAGTGATAGGCTTAACTACCGCGTGGTAGGCCTTATCGATGACAGTATGATGAAGCTCCACCAGCGTGTATACGGCACCCGGGTGCTCGGCACACGTGAGGATATTCCGGAAATCGTAAAGGCAGAAAATGTGGAAGAAATTATCTTTGCCATTTATGATGTTTCGCCGAAGGACAAAACAGAAATCCTGGATATTTGCAGTTCCACCGGCAAAAAGGTGCAGATTCTCCCCGGTATGGAGGCCTTGCTTCACGGCAAGAGTACCCTTATGCAGATGCGCGAGGTAGCCATTGAAGACTTACTCGAGCGTGACCCGATTACGCTCGACAATCAGCTTTTGCAGCAGGAAATCTACGATAAGGTCGTTCTGGTAACGGGTGGCGGTGGTTCCATCGGCAGCGAGCTTTGCCGGCAAATTGCAAAATACTCCCCGCGCAGACTTGTCATCGTGGATATTTATGAAAATACCACCTATGAATTCCAGAACGAGCTTTCTGAAAAATATCCGAATCTTGACCTTCGCGTTCTGATTGCTTCTGTACGTGACCGCGCAAGGCTTGCAAAAATTTTTGAAACACACCGCCCGGAAATTGTGTTCCACGCGGCCGCCCATAAGCATGTGCCGCTGATGGAAGACAGCCCTGCGGAAGCAATTAAAAATAACGTGTTCGGCACATATAACACTGTGCAGTGTGCTGAAGAATTCGGCGTGCGCCGCTTCGTTATGATTTCTACCGACAAAGCGGTAAATCCCACGAATGTAATGGGCGCTACAAAGCGTATGTGCGAAATGATTGTGCAGTCGAAGCGCGGGCATAGCAAAACCGAATTTGTGGCCGTTCGCTTCGGCAATGTTCTCGGCTCCAACGGCTCCGTAATCCCGCGTTTTCGGAAACAGATTATGGCCGGCGGCCCCGTAACGGTAACACACCCCGAAATCACCCGCTTCTTTATGACCATTCCGGAAGCCGCGCAGCTTGTACTGCAGGCGGCCGCATATGCAAAGGGCGGCGAAATTTTCGTTCTCGATATGGGAAGCCCTGTCCGCATCTGTGAGCTTGCGGAAAAGATGATCCGTCTTTCCGGCTACCGCCCCGGAAAGGATATCGAAATTGAGTTTACCGGTCTTCGTCCCGGCGAGAAGCTTTACGAAGAGCTTCTGATGGCGGAGGAAGGTCTCACCAAGACGGCACACAGCAAAATTTTCGTCGGCCAGCCGCTCGATATAAGCCCCGAGGTTCTGCAGGAAAAGCTCGCGAAACTTGAAAGCGCACTTTCTGCAGATACAGAATCCGTAAAGAAAATTATTTCCGAAGTTGTTCCCACGTATAAATACCAGCCGAACTGACGGTGAATCAGAAAAAGGGACTGTAAAAACTAAGTTTTTACAGTCCCTTTTAGTTTTTGGGGGAATAGGAAAAAAAGAAACAGAAGGGCATAAAAACAAGAAAAACTGTAATTGCCTTTTTGCAATCCGGACTTTTTTACATTTCCTTTTTCGCGCGGTTATAGACCTCATAAAAGAAGGACATATTGTTAAATCCGGCCGCATACGCCGCTTCGGCTACGGTAAACTCTCCACTTGCAAGCATTTTTTTCACTTCGGCAAGGCGGACGAGATTGCGGTATTCAATCGGTGTTTTACCGGTATACTCCTTGAAAAGCTTGCGGAAGTTAGATTCGCTCATATGTGAAAGGCTTGCATAGTATGTCATTTTCCGGTTTTCAAAATATTTGCGGTTCATTTCTTCTATGGCGGGCAGAATCTGCTTGTATTTTTCGGGGATATTCATTTTTTCATTTTCCAGAAGATAAATGAGCTCATACGCCTTGGCAAATAAAAACACCGTATTTCGCATCTTTTCCGGCGTAATCGAATCAAACACCGCCGAAATGGCAAGGCTTTTCCGGAGGAAGGGCTTCTCCATCACCGAAAACGCTTCCTCCTCTACCGAGAACACAATCGTTTTGGTGGTGGTGCCGTTTTGGAGATACGTGGCCGTATACGGCAGCTGCCGCGGAATGTATAAAAACTCCCCTGCCAGAACGCCTATCTTCTCTTCCCCAAAGTCGTATTCCATTTTCCCGCTTTCGAGATACAAAAAGGTGTGGTTTGGCTTCCCCTCCCGGAAGCCAAAGGAAAAACCCCGGTTCCGGTTTACACTGATGTACTCGACGCTACGGATTCTTGTGTGCAGTACGCCGTCAAAACGTATATCTTCCATAAAACCCTCCGAATAAGCGAATACCATACAAATTTATCAAATTGTCTATTGTATTCCTTTGCATTTATTATATAATAAAACTATAGAGATGTCAACATTATATATGGGAAGTGGTTGTTTGAAAAACCATATGCAAATCCACGCGAATACCAAAAATCTTACAAAGCACCTTGCCGAAATTCTGAAAACTGCAGGCGATGCCGCGGAAACCGTAATCGAATTTGAAAAGAGTACATACCACATCGGTGCAGACGGATGCGGTGCATATCCGATTTTCGCCTCCGGTTCCAGTTTTTGCGACGGCCGGCCGAAAAAAACGGCCTTTCCGCTTATAAGCGCCAAGAACATCACCATCGACGGCGGCGGTGCGGACTTTGTCTTTTGCGACCGGATACAGCCGTTTTTTGTGCAGGCGTGCGAAAACGTGACGCTTAAAAATTTCAGCATTGATTTTTCTTTCCTGCGCTATGCCTTCGCCGAGGTTCGCTCTGCCGATGCGGAAGGTTTTGAAATTTTTCTCGACCGTTCCCTTTTTGACTATACGATTGTAAGCGGAGATATTGTTTTTGCCTGCGGCAGTGAGCATCTTTCGACGAAGGACCTCAAAATCAGTACCAAAGCAATCAACCGAAAAGAAGCCGGCATTGTATTTTTATATTCGGAAAATGCGACAGATGTGCCACGGAATCAGGCCGCGCCGAATGTTTTATTTTGTGCGGAAGAGCGCGGGGACGGAAGGGTGTATATCAAATACATCGGCGATACGCGAAAGGCCGCCTTTCTCCCGGGCGATCTTTTATGCTTTGCCTATGACAATGACCGCGAGACGCAGGCGTTCTTCTGTGAAAACTCGAAAAACATCCGCCTTGAGAATGTGCGGATTTACAGGCAAGGCGGCATGGGCTTTGTTGCCGATGTGTGCGAAGATATCACGATTGACAATCTGCAGATTAAAACCCGGCCGGAAAGGCACGAATACTACCCCACCACCGCCGATGGCGTTTTCCTTACCAATTGCAGAGGCCGGTTTGTGCTCCGAAATTCCGAGATTCGAAGCACATATGACGATGCTATGAACATCCACGGCTTTTATATGGAAGTTATACATGTGCCCGATAAAAACCGCATAGAACTCGCGCACACCTTCCACGCCGCACACCGGGGCATTGTACCGCTCCGCGAGGGCGATGTTCTCTATTTCTCGGACCCCGAATCGATGCACGAGGTGTGTACGGCCAAAGTGAAAGCCTTCACCTTCGATGCAGAAACACGCGATGCCATTTTAGTTACACTGGAAGAAGACGCGCCCATTCTGAAAGGAATGATTGTGGAAAACAGAAGCAGTATGCCCGAGGTGCACATCGAAAACAACAAGATCACCGATTGCCCCCATATGCGCCTCTCCTCGAAAAATATGGTCATCAAAAACAATACACTCTCCCTTCGGAATGCGGATATATATATTGACGATTTGTTCACCTTCTGGGCCGAAGGCGGCGCGGTGGAAAATGTTCTGATAGAAGGCAACGTATTTGGCGGCACGGCATATAAAAATATTCAGATTCACAGCTGCAGACCGGAGCGTGCAAACCGGCAGCACCGGGCGATCACGATACAAAATAATGTGTTTGTAAAGCGCGAGGAAGATGCCATCTGTAAGGAAGCGCCCGTAAAAACTCTCGTTCTTGAGAACAACGTTTTTGAAGGGCAGGTGGAGCTATGATAACCATCGGCAGCGAAAAAATACGAGACCGGAAAAATTTCTGGAATAATTGTCTTTTCCATCCGACGGACGCCGTGGAAGATGCGTGGGGCAGGCGGATTCTCGACCGGATGGCGAAGGATGGGGCTATACAAACTGTCAGAATTTATGCGATGCTGGAGGATATCGTCTATCTTGACGGGGATGGGACGCTTGCCTATGATTTCAGGCTCAGCGACCTTCGCTTGGACTACCTTATCGAAAAGGGATATGACCTTCTCATTGCCTACGGGATGATGCCCGAGTGCATTGCGACCAACAAAAATGCCACCTCCTCCGTAAGTAAAAACAAAACGCGGTATAAAGGAAAGCTTATCAATACCTCTGCCCCTTTGGACTATGCGCTTTGGGAAGAAATATGCCACACGTACACCGCCCATCTTGTGGAACGGTACGGCATCGAAACGGTTTCCGGCTGGCATCTCCAGTGCTTCAATGAGCCGGATATCCGCTTTTTCTTCCTTTCCGATCTGCCGGATGACGAGGCGGGCTTGAAAATCCGCGCGCAGGAATACTGCAAGCTGTACCGTGCCTTTGCCAAAGGTGTAAAAAGCGTGTCAAAGCGGCTTCGCATCGGCGGCCCCGCACTTGCGCACAGGCTCCCGTTTTTAGAGGATTTTCTGGGGTACGTCAAAGAAAACCGGCTCCCGCTCGACTTTATTTCCTACCACAATTACGGCGGCACCGGTGTATGGCGGCTTTGTAATGAATACTGCGGCTTCAACGTTGGCAACTGGGTCCACGTGCACGAGGAAACGCTGGCCGTTATCCAAAAATGCGGCTTTGACAATACGGAAATGATCATTGACGAGTGGGGTATGTCCGGGCAGGGTTTTTATAATATTGAGGAATGCCCCTACTTCATTGCAAGAGAAACGGAAGTGTTTTCTGCCTATTTTGTAAAGCTTGTTGCTACCATTATCGAAAAGGGCTGGCATATTTCAAAATTGATGCTTTGCCTTTCCGGCCAGCACGAAATGGTGACGGATTTTTCGGGCTTTCGGAACTTCTTTACCCTAAACTTCTTCGCAAAACCCATTTATAATGCGCACGTTTTAGGAGCAAAGCTGCACCGGGGCCTTCTTGCAGCGCAGTGCGAAAACAAAAATGTTTTTGTCATCCCCACCAAAAACGAAAACGGCGACTATGCCGTCCTTCTTACCTACTGCGCCGAAAAATTCGAAGAGGATTTGCCGGAGGTTTGGGAAGAGCTCGTCTTTGATGGTAATATCGAGGGCAAAACGGCAATCGTATATTGCATCGACCGCGAAAATACAAATCCCTTCCGCCTATACGAAAGAATGGGGCTCTCCCCCGCACTTTCGGAAGAGGAAATCCGCCTTTTACGCGGGGAAGGAACCCTTCGCCCCATCGCTTCGTCTCCCGCATCCCGAAGTATAAAGCTGAAGCTGACTGCAAACGCGGTCTATCTTATAGAAATTAAATGAGGTGTAAAAATGAACGCAAAAGAGATTAAACAACTGGCCTATCAGTGTGGTGCCGATATCTGCGGGATCACAACGCTTGACAGATTTGAAGGGTGCCCGCCGCATATGGACCCGCGCTTTATTATGCCCGAGGCAAAAAGTATGATTGTTATGGGCTTTCGTGTGATGCGCGGCTCGCTTCGCGGCATTGAGGAAGGCACCTTCTTCTCCAACTATTCCGCTATGGGCTACGGCGGCCTCACCTATACCTATATTCCGATGACGGTAATCAATATGTGCCGCTTCATTGAGGATGAAGGCTATGAAGCCATTCCTTTGGGACACCAGAGCGACTGGCGCGGCATTGACAATGAAGGCAATATCCGAAAGCATTATTCGAAGCCTGTAGAGCCCGGGAAACCGCAGCCGGACATTATGCTGCATCTTCGCATCTGCGCGTATCTCGCGGGCCTCGGCGAAATCGGCTACAGCAAAATGCTCATAACGCCCGAATTCGGGCCGCGCGTACGCGTGGGCGTAATTTTAACGGAGCTCGAGCTTGAGGCCGACCCCATCTATAACGGCCCCCAGCTTTGCAATAAGTGCAAAGCGTGTGTGCGGGAGTGCCCCGGCGGCGCCATCAGCGGCACCAAGACCGTAAAGGTTACCCTTGCCGGCCACGAGGTAGAGTGGGGCGAGCTGGACTGCGACGCGTGCGACATTGCCTTCCGCGGCGGCGAGCTTTGTGAGGATGGCGAAAAAGGCACGTATCAAGAAGGGCGCGACGATGTAAAGCCTGCTTCCCATTCTCCTTTCTACTATAAGCCTGCAAACCTCTATAACACAGGGCAGGCTGTATGCGGTGCAAAAGGCTGCACGAGAGCGTGTATGGTCTCACTGGAAAAAAGAGATGTTCTCAAAAACAAATTCCAAAAGCCCTTCCGCAGAAAACCGCTCTGGAGCGTGGACTGGTCGGACTATGAAGCCATAGAAGGCGGCAACACCGCCGTAAGCGGTCTTGGGGCGATGTCGAAGATTGCCGCACACACAGAAGATGCAAACGCGCTTTCCAAAAAGCACGACCTGGAGGCAGACTGATATGGTAAAGCTTTCGGTAGGGTACCAGCATAATGAAGAAATGCCCTTTCCCTCCATTGTAAAGCGGTATAAAGACCGAATCGAATCGGTATACTATGCCTTTGTGGGTACGCCCAGCGGGCGCTCTGCCCTCGGCGGGTATGACGGCTATTTTGAGTACGGCCTTTCCGGGAAGGTGCTCGACGAGCTTTCCGAAATCAAGGCGATGGGCATCCGAACCGATTTACTTTTCAATGCAAACTGCTACGGTGCCGAAGCGATAAGCGAAGTGCTTCGGGGACGCGTGTGCTCTGTCATTGACCACCTCGGAGAAGCAGGGCTTATGCCGGATGTAGTGACCACCACCTCCCCTGCCATTGCGCACATTGTCAAAGAGGAATACCCCGAAGTAGATCGGAAGGCCTCCGTGAATATGAAAATATCCTCCGTGAAGGGTATGCAGTATGTATCGCACCTTTTTGACAGCTTCTGTGTCGCAAAAGAATGTAACCGCGACCTCGCACGCCTCGGCGCCCTTAAAAAGTGGGCGGAGGAAAACGGCAAGAAAATCACGATTTTAGCCAACAGCGGCTGTATGCGGGATTGCAGCGGCCAGATTTTTCACGACAATATGGTGGCGCACGAGGCCGAAATTGCGGCACGGAAAAACATAGACTTTATGCCGTATATGTGCTGGAACCACCTGAAAAACAAAGAAAACTTTGTTTCCGTTTTGCAAAATACCTGGATCCGGCCTGAGGATATCGCCCACTATGAAGGGCTTGCCGACACCGTAAAGCTTGCCACGCGCGCACATCATCTGCCCGGTATGGTCATAGATGCCTATGCAAAGGGCCGGTATTTCGGAAATCTCTTAGACCTTTTTGAGCCGGGCTTTGGCCCCGCCTTCGCGCCTTATGTAATTGACAGTTCCAAAATCCCCGCTGACTTCTGGGAAAAGACCACCGCCTGCGACAAGGACTGCACAAAATGCAGCTATTGCAAGGCGGTGCTGGAGGCTTCCCTTGTATTACAATAAAAAGAGAGAGCAAGGATTTTTCCTTGCTCTCTCTTTTTGTATTTCTTAGTTATCGGTAACTTTTTCTTCGCAGTACACACAGCGATAAATCTTCTTTTCTGCATTGACAAGGCGGAAGGTGTGCGGCAGCTCCTGCTCGCAGGAAGTGATGCAAGCGGGATTTTTGCACTCGAGTCTATCGATAACCACATCCTCAGAAAAAGGTGCGACATCGTGCGCAGCGCTTTCAAGAAGCTTCAGAATGAGCGCCATGCGCATATACTTGCCGCAGAGTACCTGCAGGAAATACGAGGCGCGCGGGTCGTCATCCACCGAAACGCTGATTTCATTCACGCGTGGCAGGGGATGCATTACGATAAGTGCCTCTCTCGCGTGGGAAAGCTTGTCGGCCGTTAAGATATAACTATCTTTCAGGCGTTCATATTCCTCGGGGTTTTCAAAGCGTTCTCTTTGAATACGCGTCATATAGAGAATATCGAGGTCCGGAAGCACGGCTTCAAGGCTTGTAGCCTGGCGATACTCAATATTTTTCGCATCGAGAATCTCGCGTTTTACATAGCTCGGAACAGCCAGCTCCTCGGGCGAAATCAGCACAAATTTTGTGCCCGGATATCTCGAGAGCGCGGCGATGAGAGAGTGTACGGTTCTGCCGTATTTGAGGTCGCCGCAAAAGCCGACGGTGAGATTTTCTAAGGTTCCCTTCTTTCTGCGAATCGTTAAAAGGTCCGCAAGGGTCTGGGTGGGATGGCAATGGCCGCCGTCGCCCGCGTTGATGACAGGTACGGAAGCATTCTGTGCCGCTACAAACGGGGCACCTGCCTTCGGGTGGCGAATGGCCATAATATCGGCATAGCAGCTTAAAACTTTAGCGGTATCTGCCATGCTCTCCCCTTTGGAGGCAGAAGAACTGCTCGCCTCAGAAAAGCCGAGCACATTGCCGCCAAGCTCGTACATCGCCGCTTCAAAGCTTAATCGCGTACGGGTAGAGGGCTCAAAAAAGAGCGTGGCAAGCTTTTTGCCGTGGCACTTTTCTGCGTACTTCTTCGGGTTATCCATAATATCTTCGGCGGTATCGAGAAGCGCGTCCACCTCCGCTACGGATAAATCCAGAATATCGATTACACTCCGTTTCATTTCGCCGCCCCCTGTATCCAGGATTCATCCGAGGGGTTATTACGGAATGCGATAAGGCGTGCTACGTCCTCGGGACGAATATAGCCTTCTTCCGCGGCAATCTCGGCGATAACATCAAAGTTCGTGAGCGAAATGTTCTTTACATTTGCTTCTTCGAGGCGTACAAGGCCTTTTTTCATACCGTAGGTAAAGATGCTGACAACGCCCAAAACCTCGGCGCCTGCCTCGCGCAGTACATCTACAACCTCGATAACGCTGCCGCCGGTGGAAATAAGGTCTTCCACAACAACAACCTTCTGCCCCTTTTCAAGGCGGCCTTCAATCTGGTTCTGTCTGCCGTGGTCCTTTTTGCCGGAGCGGACATAGCCCATCGGCATATCTAAAATGTGCGCGGTAATTGCGGCGTGCGCAATGCCTGCGGTGGAAGTGCCCATAAGTACTTCCGCTTCGGGGTACTGTTCTTTTATAAGGCTTGCAAGACCGTTTTCGATGTGCGAGCGTACCTCGGGTGCTGTGAGCGTGAGGCGATTATCGCAGTAAACGGGGCTTTTAATGCCGCTTGCCCATGTGAAGGGCTCGTCCGGTCTAAAGAATACGGCCTTGATTGAAAGTAAATCCTTTGCTATCTGCTTTTGCATTTTCGTTCCTCCCCTTTTTTATCCTACAAATTCTTTCATGCATCTTTCGTATGCCGCAACGGGGTCTTCTGCCGCGGTAATCGGGCGGCCGACTACGATGTAGTCAGAGCCGAGCGCCTTCGCGCCTTCGGGCGTGGTGATGCGCTTTTGGTCGCCCACATCGCCGTCCGCAAAGCGAACGCCGGGGGTAACGGTTAAAAACTTCTCGCCGCAAGCTTCGTGCACCTTGCCTGCCTCAAGCGGCGAGCAAACTACGCCGTCAAGCCCTGCGCGTTTTGCATTTTCTGCATAGTGCATAACCACGCGGTCAATCGGTTCGTTTATGAGAAGGTCGCTCTTCATATGCGCTTCATCCGTGCTTGTAAGCTGGGTTACGGCAATGAGAATGGGGCGTGTGCCGTCGGGACGCGTAAGCCCTTCAATCGCCGCTTCCATCATCGGAATCGTGCCGAAAGCGTGGAGATTTGTCATATCCACATCGAGCTTCGAAAGCACCGCCATCGACTTTTTCACCGTGTTCGGAATATCGCAAAGCTTTAAATCGAGAAAAATTTTATGGCCGCGTTCTTTAATCTGGCGCACAATGTCGGGGCCTGCGCCGTAAAAGAGCTCCATACCGATTTTTACAAACGGCTTCTTCCCCTCAAACTTATCGAGGAAAGCGAGGCATTTTTCTGCAGAGTCAAAATCGCAGGCAATAATTACATCTTTTCCCATTTTCTTCTTCCTTTCTATCTTGCACTTCCGATGATTTCGGAGAGCGAATTGATTTTGTATTTTTCCATAACGCGCGGCAGGTCTAAAATAATATCGCGGCAGGCGTACGGATTTACAAGGTTTGCCGCGCCGACTTCAACGGCCGTGGCACCTGCCATCATCATCTCAATCACGTTTTCGGCCGTTTCCACGCCGCCGATGCCGACGACGGGGATTTTCACGGCGTTTGCCACCTGATAGACCATACGTACAGCTACCGGGAAAATGGCCGGACCCGAAAAGCCGCCCATGGTGTTCGCGATGACGGGTTTGCCCGTTTTGAGATTTATGCGCATACCGAGTAGCGTATTGATAAGGCTTATGCCGTCTGCCCCGGCCGCCTCGCATGCCCGTGCGATGGCGACAATGTCGGTTACATTCGGCGAAAGCTTAATGATAAGCGGTTTTTTCGTTTTGGCGCGTACGGCGCGTGTGACCTCGGCCGCGTTTTCGGGAACGGTACCAAAGCTCATACCGCCGCCGTGTACGTTCGGGCAGCTGACGTTAACTTCCAGCCAGCCTACCTCGTCGCACGCGTCGAGTTTTTCCGCGCAGTGTACATATTCCTCCACGGAAAAGCCACTGATGTTTGCCATTACCTTTTTATGAAAGCACTTTTTCATACGCGGCAGTTCTTCCGAAATGACCTTATCGACACCGGGGTTCTGAAGCCCCACGGCGTTGATAAGACCCGCGGTGCATTCTGCAATTCTTGGTGTGGGATTGCCAAAGCGCGGTTCTTTTGTTGTCCCCTTAAACGAGAAGGTACCGAGCATATTGATATCGTAAACTTCGGCAAATTCATACCCGAAGCCGAACGTGCCGCTTGCGGGAATGACGGGGTTTTCGAGTTCTATTCCGCAAAGGGAAACGCGTGTATCTACCACAGAATCTCCTCCTTCAAAAGCACGGGGCCTTCCTTACAGATGCGGCGATTGCCGAAAATCGTTTTGCAGGAGCATCCCATACAGGCGCCAAAGCCGCAGCCCATGCGCTCTTCAAAGCTAAGCTGGCCCTCGGTTTTCGTAGCCGCGAACACGGCTTTTAGCATCGGCTCGGGACCGCAGGTGTAAAAATACGAATACTCTGCGGGCAGGGCATCCGTTACAAAGCCGCGCGTGCCGGCAGAGCCATCTACGGTAGTCACAATCGTAGTGGCACCCAGCTTTTCAAATTCCTCTTTATAGAAGACTTCGTCTTTTGTGTTAAAGCCTAAAATCACCGTCGGCTTTTTGCCTTCGGCAATGAGTTTCTTGCAAAGGCCGTAAAGCGGCGGCACGCCTACGCCGCCCCCGATGAGAAGGGGGCTATCGCCTGCGGGCGCCGTATCATACCCGTTGCCGAGACCCGTGAGTACGTCGAGCTTTCCCGTCTGCATCGCCGCCATCGCCTCTGTCCCTTTGCCTACCACCTTGTAAAGAATGGTGAGGACATCGCCGTCGACTTCACAAACGGAAATGGGGCGGCGGAGATAGAGGCCATCGAGCTTAATATTTACAAACTGACCGGGGCGCAGGATGGCGCTGGTGTCCCCCAAAAGACGCATACGATATACGTCTTTTGTAAGGGCCTTGTTTTCTATGATTTCAAAAAATCCCTGTTTCATAGTTTCTCCTTTAGGCATCAATCGTGGAGATGCTGAGCGTGGTTTCTTCGAGTACGTCAAGAAGTACGCGTACAGTGTCGAGCGCGGTGAAAATCGTGATGTTATTTTCCGTAGCGTAACGGCGGATATAATAGCCGTCCGTTTCCTGGCTCATCGCGCCGATATCGCGTGTGTTGATGATATAGGCGATATGACCCTGGCGGAGTGCTTCCTGAATTTCGTCGCTCCCCTCGCCGATTTTGCGAAGAACGTGTGTGCGGATGCCGTTTTCTTTGAGGAACTTTGCGGTGCCTTCTGTCGCTTCAATGTTAAAGCCAAGGTTATAGAAGCGGCGGATAAGGGGCAGTGCCTCCGGCTTATCCTTATCGGCAATCGTGGCAAATACGGTGCCGTAGTTCTGCAGATGCATTCCGGAAGCCTGCAAGGCTTTATAAAGGGCGCGGTTTAACTTATCGTCATACCCAATCGCCTCGCCTGTGGACTTCATTTCCGGCGAGAGGTACGCGTCAAGACCGCGGATTTTGTTCGAGGAGAATACCGGCACCTTTACATAGTAGCGGTTCTTTTCTTCGGGGTACAAATCGAAGATGCCCTGTTCTTTAAGGCTCTTGCCAAGGATTACCTCGGTGGCAATATCCGCAAGGCTGTAGCCCGTGGCCTTCGAGAGGAAGGGAACGGTACGTGAGGAGCGCGGGTTTACTTCGATGATATATACATCATCCTTATCGTCTACAATAAACTGGATATTGTAAAGACCGATAATGCCGATGCCAAGACCGAGTTTTTTGGCATAGCCTAAAATGGTGCCTTTTACTTTATCGGAAATACTGAACGTGGGGTACACGCTTATGGAGTCACCGCTGTGAACGCCGGTGCGCTCTACAAGTTCCATGATGCCGGGGACGAATACGTCGCGTCCGTCACAAATGGCGTCCACCTCGACTTCCTTGCCCTGAATGTATTTGTCAACGAGAACAGGCTTGTCCTCATCAATGGCAACTGCCGTTTTGAGGTAGTGACGAAGCTGCTCCTCGCCGCCTACAATCTGCATGGCGCGGCCGCCGAGAACGAAGCTCGGGCGTACGAGTACGGGGTAGCCGATTTCCGCGGCAGCTTTTACGCCGTCCTCAATCTTCGTGACGGCTCTGCCCTTCGGCTGGGGAATGTGCAGTTCTTCGAGGATTTTTTCGAAGCTATCGCGGTTTTCGGCGCGCTCGATGGCATCGCAATCCGTGCCGATGATGCGCACGCCGCGGTCGCGAAGCGGTGCGGCAAGGTTTATCGCCGTCTGGCCGCCGAGGGAAGCAATAACGCCTTCCGCCTTTTCCATTTCGAGAATGTTCATAACATCTTCGGTGCAAAGCGGCTCAAAGTAGAGCTTATCGGCCGTTGTATAGTCGGTGGAAACCGTTTCGGGGTTATTGTTAATGATAATAGCTTCGTAGCCGGAGTTTTTAATGGTGGTTACGGCGTGTACGGTCGAATAGTCAAACTCTACGCCCTGCCCGATGCGGATGGGGCCTGCGCCGAGCACCACGATTTTCTTCTTATCCGTTACGATAGAAGCATTCTCGCCCGTGTAGGTGGAATAGAAGTACGGAATGTATGCGTCTGTATGGAACGTATCCACCATTTTGTAAACGGGGAACATATTTTCCTTTTTGCGAAGCTCGAATACCGAAAGCTCCGTCATATTCCAGAGCTTTGCGATGTATTTATCGGAAAAGCCCATCTTCTTTGCCGCGAGAAGTGTTTTCACATCGCCCGCGTTTTTCGCAATTTCCTCTTCCATCTTCACGATGCGCTCGATGCTTTCGAGGAAGTACGGCGTGATTTTCGTAATATCGTGCAGTGTGGCAACGTCTGTGCCGAGGCGCATAAGAGCCGCAACGGCAAAAATCGTATCGTCCTTAAATTCCGTAATGTATTCGAGAAGTTCCTCGCGATTCATACTGTCAAACTTCGGCAGGTGGAAGTGATATGCGCCTATTTCAAGGGAGCGAACGGATTTTAAGAGACATTCTTCGAGATTTGTGCCGATGCCCATAACCTCACCCGTGGCCTTCATCTGCGTGCCGAGGGTGTTGGGGGCGGAGGCAAATTTATCAAACGGGAAGCGCGGAAGCTTTGCGATAACATAGTCAAGCCGCGGCTCCTTTGCCGCTGTGGTGTTTGCAATCTGGATTTCCGAAAGCGTCATGCCCACGGCGATTTTTGCCGTAACACGCGCAATCGGGTAGCCGCTTGCCTTCGAAGCAAGTGCCGAAGAGCGCGAAACGCGCGGGTTTACCTCGATGAGGTAGTATTCGCTCGTCGTCGGGTGCAGGGCAAACTGTACGTTACAGCCGCCTTCAATTTTGAGGGCGCGGATAATTTTAATGGCACTTTCGCGAAGCATTGTTTCGTCTTTTTCGGAAAGCGTCATAATCGGGGCTACAACCACCGAGTCGCCCGTATGTACGCCAACGGGGTCTACGTTTTCCATACCGCAGATGGTGATGGCTGTATCTTCCGCGTCGCGCATAACTTCAAACTCGATTTCCTTATAGCCGCGCACGCTCTTTTCGATAAGAACCTGATGTACGGGCGAAAGCTTAAAGGCGTTTGTGCCGATTTCGATAAGCTCTTCTTCGTTATTGGCAAAGCCGCCGCCTGTGCCGCCCAAAGTAAACGCAGGGCGCAGCACTACGGGGTAGCCGATTTCGCTTGCGGCGCGGCGTGCTTCTTCTAAATCATATGTAATTTCGGAGGGAATTGTAGGCTCGCCGATTTCCTGACAAAGTTCTTTGAAAAGCTCGCGGTCTTCTGCGCGCTCGATGCTCTCGCTCGTGGTGCCGAGAAGCTCTACTTCACATTCCTTCAGAACGCCCTTTTTCTCAAGCTGCATCGCAAGGTTTAACCCCGTCTGTCCGCCGATGCCGGGCACGATAGCATCGGGACGCTCGTAGCGAAGGATTTTAGCGATGTATTCGAGTGTTAAAGGCTCCATATACACCTTGTCCGCAATTGTGGTGTCTGTCATAATCGTTGCGGGGTTCGAGTTACAAAGTACAACCTCATACCCTTCTTCTTTAAGAGCGAGGCAGGCCTGCGTGCCGGCATAGTCAAATTCCGCCGCCTGGCCGATAACAATCGGCCCGGAGCCGATAATCAGGATTTTTTTAATGTCTTTTCTTTTTGCCACAGTAATTTCCTCCTATCTTTCATATACAACCTTGCCGCCCGAGACGGTAAGGTAATTGACCCCATAAAGTTCTTTATCTAAAAACGGGGTGGCTTTTCCCATCGAGAGAAATTCCGCCGCGGAGACCTTTCGGCTTTCGGCAAGGTTCCAGACGGAAAACTCTTCTCCGAAAGGAATGCCGAACCGCTCGCGCGGTGCGATGCACATAAGCTCTATAAGGCGCTCCATTGTCATCCTGCCCGTTTTTACAAAGTATGTATACATCGCGGGGAACGAGGTTTCGATTCCCACAATGCCAAATGCACTTTTTGCAAGGCCCCGCCCTTTTTCCTCGGCGGAATGGGGGGCGTGGTCGGTCGCTATCATATCAATTGTTCCGTCGAGTACGCCTTCGATAAGTGCCTCGCGGTCTTCCCGCGCGCGAAGCGGCGGGTTCATTTTAAAGCGGCCGTCCTCTTCGAGGTCATTTTCGTCAAATATAAGATAATGCGGTGCTGTTTCGCACGTAATGTCGATGCCTTCGCGCTTTGCCTCGCGGATAAGCGCCACGCTCTCCTTCGTCGAGATATGGCACACATGGTAGGCGCACCCCGTCTCGCGAAGAAGGCGAATGTCGCGCGCAATCGGCCCGTACTCGCTTTCCGAGGAGATGCCGCGGTGGCTATGTGCCGCCGCATACGCCCCATCGTGGATATATCCGCCATAGAGAAGACTATTATCCTCACAGTGCGCCGCAATGACCTTGCCGCACTTTTTGGCGAGAAGCATCGCCTCGCGCATCGTGCTTTCGCTTTGTACGCCGCGGCCGTCGTCTGAAAATGCGATGGCGTCCATATTTTCCATATCCGAAAGTGCTTCTCCCTTTTCCCCTTTTGTGATGGCGCCGAGAGGGTATACGCCGATAACAGCGCCCCGCGCGATCAGTTCCTTCTGGAGTGCGAGAGTTTCGGCATCATCGGGCACAGGGTCGAGATTCGGCATCGTGCACACCGCGGTAAAGCCGCCGTGCGCCGCCGCGCGGCTGCCCGACAAAATCGTTTCTTTATACGAAAAACCCGGCTCACGAAAATGCACGTGCACATCGCAAAAGCCGGGTAAAATCACAAAATCATCCAAATTTAAAAAATGGGGTGCAAAGCGACGGAGAAACACTTCTTTTCCGGCGCCTGTCTCGTTTTTCTTCAGGATGTTCATTATCTCTTGCATTTTTAAGGTTCCTTTCCATACAAAAAGCAAGACGCGCCAAAAAATACAGCCTTCCGCTGCACCTTTTCACAATCTTGCCGACGTCTCTGCATCGCACTTAAAGATTTATCTTATATATTGTACCACGCCCCCTCTCCTTTGTCAAGGAAAAAGTCTCTCTTTTCCCAAAAAAAGAAAACAAAATAAATTATTTTTTTCGAAACAGTTGACACCGCGCGCTTTTTTTGCTATAATACTTTTGTTTCATGCAGGGAGAGGTGTCCGAGCGGTTTAAGGAGCTGGTCTTGAAAACCAGTGACTCGAAAGAGCCGTGGGTTCGAATCCCACCTTCTCCGCCACATTCCGTCTCCTGCAAAGCATCGCCACCAATGGCCCGTCGCCTTCATCGGCCTGCCTTGCAGGATTGACGGCACGGAAAATTTAATATATGGAGAAGTACCCAAGTAGGTCGAAGGGGCTCCCCTGCTAAGGGAGTAGGCTGGGAAACTGGTGCGAGAGTTCGAATCTCTCCTTCTCCGCCAGAAAAAGAGATACATTCGTATCTCTTTTTTGTTTGGCGGAGAAGGAGAGTGAGAACTCGTAGAGTTCGTCGAAGCAGCCGCGCGTCGAAGACGGGCGGACTGCGGAGTCTCGAGCACGGCAGGATTTTTCGGGCACCATCGCAGATGGTCGAAAAATCGCCGGCGCAGAGTATCTCTCCGCAGCCAAAAAACAGCTTCTTTCTTTTGAGGAGCAGGAAAAACGGGATGAGACCTCTCGAGAGTTCGTCGAAGCAGCTGCAAAGGAACTTTGCAGACTGCGGAGTCGGGAGCACGCGCCAAATACCGGGCACCGCCGAAGGCGGTCGGTAGAGGGCATGAGCGCACCGTATCTCTCCATACACCAGAAAATCGTTTTGCGGAGAAGGAGAGATTGTACCGAACTCGTAGGGTTCGTCTGCGAGCCGCACGGCCTGTACCTGCAGAACAGAAAATAAAAGAAAAGAAAAAGACGGCCATGTGGCCGTCTTTTCCCTATAGGAGATAGAAAAAAAGATGTAGAATGCGAAACTACATTCCTTATTATGTTCAAAGAGACGGAATATATGCAACAAAAAATAAATAAAAAAGCGGCTACGGTGCAGCCGCCCTTTTTTATTTCGCAAGAAGCCATTCGAGGTCAAATTCAATTGCCGATATGCCGGAACTGTTCGCGTGCTCTTCGCCGTGCTCATAGAGAAGACAGAAGGTTTGCGTTCCCTTGTTCCATGCAAGGGACGAATAGGAGGCAAATCCGGGGTCTACGACCTTTATGTCTGCCCATGTTCTGCCGCCGTCATATGAAATGCAGATGCACATATTCTCACGCGTTTCTGCCCTCGGGTTTGCAAAGAGCACGAGCCCTTCCGCGTTTTGGGGGAGAAGCGAAGTGTCCAAAATTTCAGAAAGCTCCACGCGGATAAAGGAAGCATTGCAGCCTTGCTTCTTTTCCTCAAGGAGGAAATCGTCTTCGCGGAAATCCTCCCACGTTTCGCCGCCATCATAGGACGTGGCAAGGCGGCGCCGCCCGTCCTGATGGTACGCTCTGGAATTATAGGTAAGGCTTCCGTCACGGTTTTCAATAAGCGTACCTTCGCCCGTTGTAATCTGCACGCTACCCGAGGTTTTCCACGTTTTGCCGTGGTCATCGGAATAAATGGCGCAGTTATATACGCACTGTTTAAGGTCCTCGCGGTTATCAAACTGGCCGATGGTAAAGCGTGCAGGCGAAACGAGTCTTCCGCGATACTTGCTGTTTTTAAGCTGAATGCCGTGGGCACAGCCGTGTGTTTGTCCGCAAACAGAATATTCCTTTCCGTCGATGTGTTTTTTAAGAATCGGGAGCGGAATGTGCTCTTCCTCTGTCCACGTTTTGCCGTCATCGGTGGAAACGAGGCGGTAGTGGCCATCCTTTGCGCCTGCCGCTTTCTCTTTTTCGCGGGTTTTTGCGGCAATTTCCGCGAGTTCTTCCTTGGAATAGATGTACCACTCGTTCGTAGCTACCGCCATACGGACGCTGAAATAGATGACTTTATCGATTTCTTCGTCATACGTAAGCGCACCTGCTTGAATCGCCCAGTCGGGGATTGCTACGCGCGTTTCGGCCTTTGTTCACGCGCCGCCTGCTTCCTTTCGGCAGCTGGCAACGGAGATTTCCACAGCGCGGTCCATAAGCGTATTTTTTCTATCATTTGCAAATGCGATAAAGGTACCATTTTTTGTTGCTATGCAGCTCGGGATACGGTAGTTCGACACGCCGTCTGACGGGAAAATGTTTGTTTTTTCGTAAAACATCTTTTTCTCTCCTTATTTTTTCCTGTATTTATCTCGATATGCACGCGGGCTCATCCCTACCACTGACCCGAACACACGGTTAAAGCTACTCTGGTTTTGGTACCCTGAGGCGAGCATGACTTCGATAATTTTAAGGTCTGTATTTTTAAGAAGGCTCTTCGCGTCACTAATTCGAAGAATATTGATGTATTCGCGAAATGAACAGCCGAGCTTTGCGGCAAAAATTTTCGTGACCGTGCTCTCGCTCACGAAACAATGATGCGCCACCTTCCCAATCGTGATATTTTCTTTATAATGTTCCGAGCAGTAGACGAGAATTTTCTGTGTGGTGCTTAAATCCGTATTGTCAGCATCCGTAAGCGGGATGGAAAGAAGGATTTCCCCGAGAAGGGCGTTAAGATATGCCTCTGCCGTTTTGGCCGAAGTGCCCTCCTCCCCGTAAAACGCCAAGATTTTCTCAAGAAGCGGCAAAAATATCCGGGCGTCCTCCACATACGGAGTGACCGGGCGAACGGCCGAAAGCTCTTTTTCAAAGCCGGGCACGGCCGCGGGCGAGAACAAAAGCACGAAAACCTCCGCATCCGGTGCATTTTGATAGCTGTGGATGGCATACGGAAAGGCCATGCTCATTTGCCCCTTTGTGAGGGTGTGGCGCACATCGTCAATATTGATTTTAACTTCCCCTGAAAGTACATAAATAAACTCCATATGTGCATGGAACATGGGCGGAAAGCCGCGAAAGCCTTGTACGCTCGTGATTCGGATGCCGAGTTCATTTTTTTCAAATTTCCCTCTCATCTTTACCTCCCACCTTCAAAATGTACTGTTTTTCATTGGTTTTTTTCGGTTTCTGGGTAGATTATACCTGAAAATATGATATAATGCAAGTATAAACTACTATTTCTGAGGTGATATTTTTGACAAAGTGGATTCCCTATCCTTTTTTCCACGATGATGTTCCCGTGGACATTTCCTTCGTATTCGAAGGAGAAAAACCGGCAGGTAAGCACGGCTTTCTGAAGACAGAGGGCAGACAGTTTGTGTTTGAAGACGGTACACCCGTAAAATTCTGGGGCACGAACTTCAACGGCTGGGGCTGCTTCCCCGAGAAGGACTATGCCGAAAAGCTTGCAAAGCGCCTCGCTAAAATCGGTTTAAACCTCGTTCGTTTCCATCAGCTCGATTCCGAGTGGCACACGCCGAACATCTTCGCCTTCACAAAGGGCAAGAGAGTAACGGGCGGCCATCTTGACCCCGAGAGTATGGACAGACTTGACTATCTCGTGTATTGCCTCAAAAAAGAAGGTATTTACTGCTATATGGATATGTTCACCTACCGCCGCTTCAAATCCGACGAGAATGTGGACAATGCCAAAGAGCTTCTTGACGCGGCAAAGCCGTACTGCGTATATAATCCGCGCCTTATCGAGCTTCAGAAAGAGCTTTGCACCGAGCTTTGGCAGCACGAAAACCCGTACACAGGGCTCCGGTACTGTGACGACCCCGTTTTCGTCCTCGCGGAAATCGTAAACGAAAGTGACCTTTTCACAAAGAGCCATCCGCTTTTCACTGAGCCGTACAAAACGGAACTTGCAAACCTTTTTGACGCGTGGCTTCAAAAGAACGGAAAAGACAAGAAGGCCGCCGATGTAGACTTTTCGGATTACGAGGACGAAGACTTTATCGACTTTAAGACGGAGCTGCAGGAAGAATACTACCGCATTATGCTTTCTCATATGCGCGAAGTGGGCGTAAAAATCCCGATTACGGGCACGAACTGGATTTCCTCGCCCGCCAATATGAAAACACAGCTTCTTACCGACTTTTACGATGACCATACCTACTACTATGACTGGCGCTGGGGAGAATTCGAGAAGCACGGTCAAAACCGCGGCATCACTGGGCGGGACTATTCGCTCCTTTCGCACTCGGCGTTTGCCACCGCAAAAGATAAGCCGACCTACATTTCCGAATGGGATATGCCGTGGCCGAACGCGTACCGCGCAGAGTCTCCGCTTTTCTGCGCCGCAGTAGGTTTACTTCAGGGCTGGAGCGGCTTTGCCATTCATACATACTCCTACTCTGCACGCCTTGAGAACATGAATATGCTCGGCAAGGAAATTTTCGCCGAGAAAATCGGCGGCGTTCCGTACCGTCAGGGTATTTTCAGTGCATGGAATGACCCGGCAAAGTTCGGTCTTTTCCAGCATGCGGCCTTAATGACACGCCGCGGCGACGTGCAGGAAGCAAAGAACACCGTGGAAATCCGCCCGATTTCCAAGCACATGCATGACTGGACGGCGGCACACGAAAACGTGGAAGTTTCGCGTGTTATCGCAAACTACGATTTTAAAGAATTCGCCGAAGACAGAGAATGGCCGGGCGAAAGAACGGAAAGCCTTTCCGATACGGGCGAGCTTTACAGAAGCTGGGGCAAAAACTACGGCTACATCAATACGCCGAAAACAAAATGCGCCTACGGCTTCCTCCTTAAAAACGGCAAGCAGGAGCTCGACGGCGTTTCGATTGATTGCCACACCGATTTTGCCACCATCGCGATGAGCACGCTTTCGGATGCAGACATCACAAAATCCGACAATATTCTTCTCACCGCTGTCGGCCGCGCAGAAAATACAGACGCAAAATTCGAAGGCGATCTCATGCTCGATATCGGTAAACCGCCGGTACTTATCGAGGTTATTGAAGCCGATATCACGATTGACACAGAGGTAGAAGGTCTTAAAGTTTGGGCCGTAAGCCCCGAAGGCTTCTATATAGGCACTCTCCCCACAAAACACGAAAACGGCAAGCTTTCCTTCACCATCGGTAAGGAAGCACAGTCCATGTATTATTTAATTGTTAAGGAGTGACGAAAATGCTTAAATTTGGTTGGAG
Organism: Clostridia bacterium; assembly: GCA_045533905.1. Lineage (GTDB taxonomy): Bacteria > Bacillota > Clostridia > UMGS1883 > UMGS1540 > SIG447. Next base: position 66,273 of record JAZSIR010000003.1, on the reverse strand, counting down.
CAGAAGAGATGTATCGATTGACGAGCCGGTCAATATTCCGGGGCAGTTCCGTGTACGTCTCTCGAAGGGGATACTCGACCCCATCATGGTAAATTGCCTCGTTGTGGAGGACGGAGAAGACATTGCCATCTTCATGTCGGGTGACTTTGTTGCTGGGCGTTCTATTATCGAAGATATCCGCGCAAAGCTTACGAAGACCCGTCCCGAAATCCCCGCCGAAAAAGTACTCTTTAATATTACGCACACACACTGCGGCGCAGGACTTGACAAAGACCCCGCCTTTGCCCGCCTTCCGCATGAAGGCATCGAAATCTTCCCTGCACTCGAATACCGCGACTATATGTCAAATCTCGCGGTGGAAGCTATCTGCGAAGCCTATGACACAAGAGACGAAGGCTCCTATGCGTATGGCTACGGCTATGCCGTGGTAGCGCACAGCCGCCGCGTTTTATATTCGGATGACTGGTCCCTTCGCCCCGGTGCCGAAAACGGCGCAAATAACCCTCTCGCCGTGGACGGTCACGCCAAAATGTACGGTCCGACGAAAGACGAAAACTTTATCGGTTATGAAGGCAATGTGGACCACTACGTAAACCTTCTCTACACCTTTGACAAAAATGACAAGCTCACGGGCGCTATCATCAACGTGCCGTGTCCCTCCCAAAACTCCGAGCAGGAGGAAATGCTCACGGCCGACTACTGGAACGAAGTGCGCGAGCTTATCCGCAAAAAACACGGCGATATTCATATTCTTTCGCAGTGCGCCGCCGCAGGCGATATGTCGCCCCGCACACTCCACTACAAGGAAGCAGAAGCACGCCGCTACGCGCTGAAATTTGGCGAGGTGCCGAATGCACATCTCTTAAACCGCCCGTGGGAAATGTACAACCGCTATGATATTGCCGAGCGCATCTCGGCGGCGTTTGACGAAGTACTCGAGTGGGCCAAGAAGGATAAAATCCGCGACGCGCGCGTAAAACATACTGTAAAGACCATCAAGCTTCCTCAGCGCCTTATTTCGAAAGAACAGTACGAATTTTCAAAACGCGAGTTGCAGGCACTTATCGATACCTATGTGCCGAAGACAGACGGCACCGCCTTTGAACGTTTTGAAGACCGCGCAAAGCTCGAAGCAAAGCTGAACCGTTTCCGCGGCATTCTTGCAAGATACGAAGAACAGCAGAAAACGAAGACGACCGATATGGAGCTGCACGTAATCTCCATAGGTGATGTAGCCTTTGCGACGAATGCCTTTGAGCTGTACATTGATTACCAGCATCAGATTCAGGCAAAGAGCCCGTTTACACAGACCTTTATTATTCAGCTTACCGACCAGCCGGAAGGGAACCGCACAGGGTACCTTGCCCACGAGCGTGCCATCAAAAACCACGGCTACAGTGCTACCATTTACTGTAACCAGGTTTCGCCCGAGGGCGGCGATGTACTTGTAGCAGAAACGCTCAAGGAACTCCGCGCTCTCCACGAGTAAGGAATGTAAAAAAAGTCCAGAACGCAAAAGGCAACAAAAATACAGAAACAGAGATTTTACAACATAAGAAAATCTTTCTATAGACGAAAAATCTCATATGTTCGATTTTTCTTCGGTTATACGCCTTTTGCTACGTCAAAACTCCACCACTCGCAGTACGCATGTACGGCGTCGGGTGGAGTTTTAACGTTCTGCCTCTTTTTTTCCTATTCCCCAAAAGAAGTTGTAAAAACCCACTCTTTTTCATTATTTTCCAAAAAAGTATTGACAAACGAAATACTGCATGATATAGTAACTGTATCACGTGTACTAGTACAGTTAGTAAAGGGAGGTGAACCCGTGCTTTCCATTGATTACAAGGACAGCCGCAGTTTGCATGTACAAATTGAAGACGGTATTCGCGCGCAGATTATAAGCGGTGTGCTCGCAGAAGGCGAACAGCTTCCGTCTGTTCGCGAGCTTTCTGTAAGCCTTACCGTAAACCCGAATACCGTGCAAAAGGCGTACAAGCAGCTGGAATCTGACGGGTACATTTACAGCGTCCTCGGAAAAGGCAATTTTGTCTCGGGGGCACACGGCGCACGAGACATACAAAAAATCGCAGCGCTTTACAAAACCCTCGAAGAAACTACGCGCGCACTTTTATATCTCGGCGAATCGAAAGAGGATATAGAGCGTGCCATTTCCAAAGTAAAGGAGGAATTTTAGATGATTTGTGTATCGAACGTCACAAAGCATTTCGATGATTTCGCGGTGCTCGATTCGTTTTCCATGCATGTGCCGAAAGGCGCCATTTACGGCCTTATCGGCCCGAACGGTGCGGGTAAAACAACGATTATAAACCACATCATAGGCGCGATGCGCCCCGAGGGCGGCGAAATCACAGTCGGCGGCGAAGCGGTATATGAAAACACCGCCATAAAAGAAAAGATTTTAAGCATTGCCGATGACTGGTACTTTTTCGGCACCTACACCATAAAACAAATGGCCGCTTTTTATAAAGATACGTATTCTGCCTTTAGTACGGAGCGCTACGAAAAGCTTCGTGAGGTGTTTCATCTCGATGAGAAAAAGCAAATCCGAAAGCTCTCGAAAGGACAGAGAAGACAGGTCGCCTTCTGGCTCTCCCTTTCTTCGATGCCCGAAGTGCTGATTTTAGACGAGCCGCTCGACGGGCTTGACCCCGTTATGCGAAAGCAGATTTTAAATCTTGTGATTGCGGACGTTGCGGACCGCGAACTTACCGTTTTGGTCTCCTCCCACAATCTTCGCGAGCTTGAAGATATCTGCGATTATGTGGGCATTATCCATGAAGGGAAGCTGCTTCTTGAAAAGCCGCTCGATGAAGTGCGCGGCGGTGTTTGCAAATTTCAGGTTTCGTTCGAAGAAGACGCGCATGCCTTTTTAGAATCGCTTCCGGGGCTTTTACATATTTCGAAAACCGGCTCTGTATACACGGTTATCGCAAAGGGCGACGAAGCGGCCGCGGCACTTTCTGAAAGAAAACCGCTTCTTTGCGAGCGCATCAGCCTTACGCTTGAGGAAGTATTTATTTATGAGTTAGGAGGTCTCGGGTATGATTTCAAAAACATCATTTTTTAATAAAGGCATTTATAAAGAAACCGTAAAACGCTTTTCGCCCGGTGCACTTCTCTACTTTGTGCTTTTATTTATCTCCACCGTGCTCTCCGTCTTTTTGAACTGCGAACAGGATTTTTCGCACATGCCGGCGGACTATTTTAAGGACTTCCCCGTTATTTTGCACGGCGCATACATTACCGTTCCGATTCTTTTATCCATCGCCGTGCCGACGGTGGTGGCACTCCTCGTTTTTCATTTCGTGCACGCCAAAAAAGCGGCGCTCTTCGTGCATAGCCTGCCGGCGACGCGCGGTGCTATTTTCGGGAGCACGCTCCTTGCCGCTTTCACGCTTATGTTCGTGCCCGTACTGATAAACGGCATACTTCTCTGTCTTTTATCTCTCGGCGGTTATAGTGCGTTTTTCACAGTAGCAGATTGCCTTCTTTGGATAGGATATAACCTCGTGGCACTGTTCCTTCTCTTTTCCGTGGCAACGCTCGCCGCGCTCCTTACGGGGAACGGCTTTGCGGCTGTTGCCGTGAATGCGCTTTTACATTCTGTTCTTTTCCTACTCGTTGCGGCAGGTAGCATGCTCGGAGAAGTGTTCCTCTTTGGCTTTTCGGGTGCGGATGCCCTCTTTGAAACTTTAGCCGAAAACAATTTTGTGGTCTTCTGCTATGGCTTTATGGACCATTATTTCCGCGAAAATATAACGGCGTGGGATTTTGTGAAGTTTATCGATATTGCCGTGGTTTTCTACGTGCTCGCGTATCTTCTCTACAGAAAGCGGCGCATGGAGGCAGTGGGCGATGTGGCGGCGTTCGGTTTTCTTCGTCCCGTCTTTAAGTATCTTATCACGTTTCTCGTAACCTCGGCGGCGTTTGCGGTATTTTCCTCGTATATGCTCGAAAATACCCCCGTATTCATTCTTATTTTGGTGCTGGCTGCGCTCTTCTCCTATGCGGCGTGTGAAATGGTTTTGAAAAAGACGCGGAACGTGCTCTATGCCTACAAAGGGTTCCTCGGCTTTTTGGCTTCTTTCGCCATACTTACCTGCCTTTTCGCCTTCACGCCCTTTTTCGGCTACGAAACACGCGTGCCCGACAAAGCGGATATCGCTTCCGCTTCCATCTACCACTATTATTACCGCGACGCGGAGCCGCGCACCGCTGACCCTGCCGTAATCAAAGAAATCCTCGCCTCGCACCGCTCGCTTTTAGAGAATGTGCCGAAAACGCGCTATGAAGTGCGAGAGGAGCCGTATTATACGCGCATCCACATTCGCTATACGCTGCAAAACGGCAAAACGCTCGCGCGTACCTACGAAGTGCCCGACAGCGCTATGATGGAGATTATGAATAAACTCTATGAAAACGATGCCTACAAGATGCTTTGCGAAGAGGCGTTTGTGGAAGACCGTGACATTATCCGCGTACATGTAAATGGTGGCGAAGACGTAGAAGACTACGATGCACTTCTCGCGGCACTTCGAAAGGATGTCCTCACCCTTTCCTACGAAGATTTGCACCCCTCTATCTATAATTCGTGGGAAACCCTATACCACGTGGAAATCGAATTTGTACCGCGTGCCGCCGCGGATGCGCCGCACGTTCGGTATGCTGCGATTGCCATTACAGAAAAGTTCCCGAACACTCTCGCATATATCCAAGAAAACATGGAAGCTTTTCCTGAAGCGAGGCTTTTAGACTAGTAAAAAGGGACTCTCAAAAATTGAGAGTCCCTTCTTCTATTCTGCTATTTTCTCCCACTCGGCATAGAGGGCGAGAAGCTTTTCTTCAAGCTCTGCAATTTCCTCGGAAAGCGCCATGGCGCGCGCATAGTCCGCACCCGCGTCTGCGAGCTCCGCATTTTTCTTTTCGATTGCTTCTTCTGTTTCCGCAATCTCGATTTCAAGCTTCTGTATGCGGTTTTTCTTTTTGCGTTCCTCAGCCTTTTGCGCCTTTTCCTCTTTATAGGTGTTTTCTTTTTTGGGAGCGGCGGTCTCTACCTTTTGGGGCGCCTCCTCGCGTTTTCGAAGATAATATTCATAATCCCCGTCAAAGCTTTTTACGGTTTCGCCCGAAAGCGAGAGAATGCGCGTTGCGAGCTTATTGATAAAATAACGGTCATGGGAAATGGCAAGGAGCGTGCCGCCATAGGAAAGAAGCGCATCTTCAAGTGCCTCTTTCGCGTCAATATCAAGGTGGTTTGTAGGCTCGTCGAGTAGCAGGAAGTTCGGCGCACCGAGAAGGAGCCGCACAAGCGCCACCTTTGCGCGCTCGCCGCCCGAAAGTGTGCCGATCTCGGCGTGCACCGCTTCGCCGCGAATGCCGAGGGCAGCAAGTGATGAGCGTAATTCCGTTTCCGTTTTCTTCGGAAACGCGTCACGAACGACTTCGAGCGCCGTTTTTTGGGGCGGCAAATCGCTTTGTGTCTGGTCATAGTACCCTAATACCACGCGCGAGCCGAGGCGGACAGTTCCCCCGTCCCCTTCGCGCGCACCGCGCAGGATGGAGAAGAGCGTCGTTTTCCCCGAGCCGTTTCGCCCGAGCAGAAACACGCGTTCATTTTTATAAATTTCAAGGTTTATATTCTTAAAAAGGCTTTCGCCGTCAAAGGCCATGGAAACACCTTCCGCGCGAAGGACATCATGGGCACTGTCGGCCGCCGCTTTGAAGGAAAGACGGATGCCGGCCTCGTCCTCAGGCGGTCTTTCCATATCGCTCTTTATGCGGTCAATCTGCTTTTGCCGGCTCTCGGCCATACGGATATTCCGCTCGCGGTTAAAGCGCTTCTGGGTTTCGATAATCCCCTCAATGCGGCGAATTTCTTCCTGCTGTTTTTCGTACTGCCGTTTTTCAAAGGCGTATTCGGCCTTTCTTTTTTTCATAAATTCGGTGTATGCGCCTTCATACGAAGTAAAGCGCCCGCCCGCGATGAGAAGCGTTTTATTTGTGACGCGGTCTAAAAAATAGCGGTCGTGCGAGATGATGAGCGCCGCGCCCTTATAGGCGCGAAGGTATTCCTCAAGCCACGCGCACGCTTCCATATCGAGATGGTTTGTAGGCTCGTCGAGGAGAATAATATCGGGTTCTGAAAGGAGGAGCCGCACAAGGCTTGCCATCGTGCGCTCGCCGCCTGAAAGGACGCGAACGGGCCGCGCGAGCATTTCTTCCGTAAAGCCGACGCCCAAAAGCACGGCGCGAAGGCGGCTTTTATACGTAAGCCCGCCCTTATCCTGCAATTCTTCCGTAAGCATATGCTGCCGCTTTAAAAGGAGCTCCATATCGCCCGTGCCTTTGTCAATTTCCGCAGCAATCCGCGAAAGAGCCTCTTCCATCTCCATCAGCGGTAGAAAGACCGACAAAACGGCATCGTAGAGCGTCTGGTCGCTGTCTGCGAGGGCATGCTGCTCCAAATACCCGATTTTAATATCGCTTGCAGCCGCGATGCCACCCTCCGTGGCGCGCAAATCTCCCGTCAGTACGCGAAAAAGCGTCGTTTTACCGACGCCGTTTCCACCAATAATTCCGATTTTATCCTGTTTTTCCACTGCAAGGTCGCCCCCGTGAAAAAGCATACGCTCCCCAAAGCCGACCCCGAGCTTCTGTACCTGTAAAATGGCCATTATCCGAGCATTTCCTCCGCTGTCTGCATCGTTTTTTCCGTAACGGCATCGCCACTTATCATCCGCGCAATTTCCAAAATGCGCCCCGCTTTGTCAAGCGGCGTCACGATCGTTGAAAAGCCCGATCCCGTATCTTTTTTATCAATTTTGAACTGCGACGCGGCACGCGATGCAATCTGCGGCAGATGTGTAACACATATGACCTGCCGGCTCTTGCCGAGCGCGCAGAGCTTTTCGCCGACGCGTGCGGCCGCACGGCCGCTGATACCCGTATCAATTTCGTCAAAAATCAGCGTCTGATTCTTTCCTTCTTCCGTATCCGCCATCGTCGAGCGCATTGCAAGGCAGATGCGCGAAAGCTCACCGCCCGAGGCAATTCTCGAAAGCGGTTTTAGAGCCTCTGCAGGGTTTGTGGAAATGAAAAATTCCACATTGTCTGCCCCCGTCTCGCCGTACTCCTTCTCCGTAACCTCCACGGAAAAGCGCACCTTTTCCATATCCAGTGCCGAAAGCTCGTCCATTACGGACTTTGCAAAAATAAGCGCGCCTTTCTTTCTCTTTTCAGAAAGGACCCCCGCGGCCTCCTCGAGTTTTTCTTCCACGGCAGAAAGCGCCCGTCTCGCTTCAAAAAGGCGTGCATCGGCCGACTCTGTCGCAGCATATTCCTTTTGCATATTTTCTTTTTCTTCTAAAACGCGCTCGAGGGTGCCGCCGTATTTTCCTTTTAATTTCTGTAAAATGTCAAGCCGCGCCTCGATTTCGTCAAGCGCCGCGCCATCGGCTTCTTCTTCAAAAATATCCCGCAGCACATTACCCGTCTCCTCCGCCTCGTACAAAGCGTTCCGCACGGATTCTGCCGCTGCAAGAAGGCGCGGGTCAAAATCGGAAACGGCGTCAAGCGCGCGCACCGCTTCGGAAAGAAGATCCCTTGCGCTTCCTTCCTCTCCCGAAAGTGCCGCATAGGCGCGGGCCGCCGAGGTGCGGATTTTCTCGCTGTGGCGAAGGTACTCCCTCTTTTCGAAAAGGGCTTCATCCTCGCCAATTTCAGGCGCTGCCGCTTCAATTTCCGAAATCCAGAAGGCGAGCATCTCCATCCGCTTTTCCTTCTCACCGCCCGCTTCGGAAAGCGCCTCGATTTCCGCCAGAAGCGTTTTTCTTTCTGTATACAAAGCCTTGTATGCCAAAAGCTCTTTTTCTGTTTTGGCGTAGGCATCTAAAAAGCCAAGGTGATTTGTGCGGTGCATAAGTGCTTCGGTATCGTGCTGGCCGTGAATGGCCAGAAGGCTCTCGCCTGCTTCACGGAGCCCTGCCACCGTAGTCATACTGCCGTTTATAGAGCAAAGATTTCGCCCGTCGGCATAAAGCTCGCGGCGCATAATGAGCATACCGTCCTCATCCGAAAGCGGATGCGGCGCAAAGAATGCGGCCTCACAAATGGCACATTTTTCGCCGGCACGGATAATATCACGCCCCGTTCTCTGCCCGAGCACCATTGTAATCGCATCCATAATAAGCGATTTACCTGCGCCCGTTTCACCCGTGAGCACCGTAAGACCATCGGAAAGCGTGATTTCCGCTTTGTCGATTACCGCAATATTCGAAATGGCCAATCTGCAAAGCATAAAAACGCCTCCTTTATCCGAGCATTTCGGAAAGCCGCGCGGCAATCAGCCTTGCCGTTTCCGTGTCCCGAAGGATTACGAGCACCGTGTCATCGCCCGCAATGGTTCCTAAAATTTCCGGCCATTCCATCGATTCGAGCGTGATTGCCGCGGCATTGGCCATACCGGGAAGGGTGTGAATCACAATCGTGTGCATGGCCGAGTCTACCGTTTTTACAGCGCTATGGAAAATGGAATGTGTGCGTGAGGCACTCTCGCGGAAGCCTTCGCCGGAAGGCGCCGTATAGCGGCTGCCGCCCGCCGTCTGCTTTTTGAGAAGGCAAAGCTCCTTGATATCGCGTGAAACGGTGGCCTGTGTCACCTCAAAACCACGCGCCAGAAGTGCTTCCGAAAGCTCCTCCTGCGTGCGGATGCACATTTCTTCTATAATCTGTAATATCGCATTCTGCCGTTTGCGTTTCATTTTCTTATCCCTTCAATTTCTGTTTTAATATCTCTAAAAAAGATTTTCCGAAGAGCGTTGCGATCTGTGCACGGCACGGCGCTTTTCTGACCGTTACCACATCGCCGGGTATAAGCGGCATTTTATCCTCGCCGTCCACATTAAGATAGGCCGCGCCGCTCATTTTGCTTGAGAAAGCTGCCTCTAAAACGCTTTCACCGGGGAGCACCACCGGCCGCGCATGCAGCATATAGGGCGAGATGGGCGTAACAAGAAGGGCCTCCATCGCCGGATGCACAAGTGCACCGCCTGCGGCGAAAGAATAGGCCGTGGAGCCCGTGGGTGTTGCGAAGATGATACCGTCCGCCACATACGAGGCCAGAAGGCTTTCGTCGGCCGACACCTGCATACGAAGAAGCGGTTCCGTGGCTTTGCCACGGATAACGGCATCGTTTAAAGCATAGAAGCTTTCCATTTTCTCGCCGCCGCGGGTGACGAACACCTCCAGCATCATCCGGTTTTCAATCGTAACCTCACGCAGGAGTGCCGCGGCGCCCTCTTGCAAAAAGGCCTCCGGCTCGGCACCGCTTAAAAAGCCCACACTACCGAGGTTGATGCCCAGAACGGGCGTTTGATACGGTGCGGCGTGGCGTGCCGCGCGAAGAAGCGTGCCATCCCCGCCGAGTGCCAAAAGCATATCCTGCTCTTTATAGAGTGTTTCTCCCGTGGCCTTTGCATACATAGGAAAAGCAGCGTGCACTTCGGGCGCGAGGGAAATCTCCTCCGTTTTCGCCAGAAGCGGCAAAAGACGGCTTGTAAAGGCAAATCCTTCGTCTTTGGTTGTGTTGACAATAATACCAATTTTCATATCGGTTTCCCTTTTTATGCATAAAGTATACATTTAGTATACAGGATTTTCCGTTTGCCGTCAAGCCTTCTGCATAAAAAGACTGAAATGCGCGGTTTTTATGAAGAGACGGATACAATTTTTCCGATGCCGCCGAGAACTACAACCCTTTGAAACACGCCTTCCGAAAGAAGGGCGCCCACGCCGCGGCGGGAAAGAACCTCCCCGCGGCTTTCGCCGTGAGCAGACGCGATAACGCGCACGCCCGCGCGGACAAGGTCGCGCACGGCTGCGGCATCTGCCTCGCCGCCGATTTCATCTGTGATGACGACGCGCGGGCTCATACCGCGCAGAAGCATTTCCATTGCCACCGCTTTGGGGCATCCGTCATATACATCCGTAAAAATGCCCACGTCGCACCCGGGCGTGCCGCGGTGCATAGCGGCAATTTCGCCTCTCTCATCGGCAAGGCCTGTGCGAAAGCCGTATTTTTCGCTCCCGAGCTGCCTTGCAATATCGCGAAGAAGCGTTGTTTTCCCCGCGCCCGGCGGTGAGATGACCAGTGTATTATACACCTCTCTGCCGCATACGATGTGCGGCAAGACGCTGTCGGCCGCGCCCCGCACCTCGTGCGCGATGCGGATATTGACAGAGGAAATTTCCGTAAGGGCACGGACGCGCCCATCCTCCAAAACGGTGCGGCCGGAAAGACCTGCGCGGTGGCCGCCGGGCAGTGTGATGAACCCGTGGCGCAGCTCCTCCTGCCGCGCATAGAGAGAGTTCTGGCAAAGGCGTGCGGAAATTTTCTGCAGCATCGCCGCATCGGGGCGCTCTGTGCCTAAAACGTGCACCGTATCCGCCACCAAAACAGGCGGCGCACCCGTGCGGAAGCGGATTTCACGGATGCCTTCTTCCGGGATGCCGCTTTCCCGCACAAGACGCGCCATCTCCGACGGCAGGACTTCCAAAACAGAATGCAGGCTCAAAGAATGCTTGCCCCCTTTCTTTTTAGTATATATGCCCGCCTTTCACCGAAAATCCCGCCTCTGCCTGAAATTACAAGCGTTTCTCCGCGCGAAGTTTGTAAGAAACACTTGAAAAGAGGCGGAAAATGCGCTATACTGTAATAAACACAGGAAAGGAGCGCATTTTTATGCCGAGACAGACTCTGTCAATGCCGCTGATCCCCGTGCGCGGCATTGTAATTTATCCATATATGGTTCTGCATTTCGATGTGGCACGCGAAAAATCCATTGCGGCGCTTGAGGCCGCCATGCAAAACGGGCAGACCGCATTTCTCGCTACACAAACAGATGCAGGCGACAATAACCCGGGGGCGGAAGGCCTGTACCATATGGGCACCGTGGCGCGCATCCGCCAGATGCTGCGCCTGCCGCAAAACTGTGTGCGCGTTTTGGTGGAAGGTCTTTACCGTGCAGAACTTATGGAGCTTGACACCGAGGGTGACTATTTCCGCTGCAGCGTACGGCAGGTCCGTTCGCTTCGCCGCGGCATCACCTCACTCGATACCGAGGCAATGCGCCGCGTGATTGACCGCCTTTTTGCCGAATATTTTCAGCTCAATAAGCGTGCCAGTGCGGACCTGTACCGCAGCATTTCCGAGGAAACGGATTTCGGAAAATATCTCGATTTTCTCGCCTCGAATTTCTTTGTGCGCACGGCCGACAAGCAGGCGATTTTAGAAGAGCGCAACATTTTCGAGCGCGCCCACACCTTTATTACGATTTTAGAAGGTGAGGTGGAGGTGCTCCGCACGGAGAATGATATTACCTCCCGCGTGCAGGAAAATCTGGCGCAGCACAGAAAAGAGGCGTATTTAAGAGAGCAGCTGCAGGTCATCTCCCGCGAGCTCGGGGATGATTTTGAAGAGGACATTGCTGCCTTTGAAAATAAAATTTACACACGCGCGCTTCCCGATGAGGTACGCGCAAAAGCGGAAAAGGAGCTTTTAAAGCTTCGCCGCCAAAACCCCACCTCGCCTGAAAGTGCCGTCATTTATACGTATCTTGAAACCCTTCTCGATATGCCCTACGGCATTTTTACGAAGGAAAACGATTCCCTCGCCCGTGCACGCAAGATTTTAGACCGCGACCATTACGGCCTTACGCGCGTGAAAGAGCGTATTTTAGAGCATCTTGCCGTAAAAAAGCTTGCAGGCAATATGCGCGGGCAGATTTTGTGCCTTGTAGGCCCGCCGGGCGTAGGTAAAACCTCGATTGCAAAATCCGTAGCCGAGGCACTTGGGCGAAGCTATGTGCGCGTTTCCCTCGGCGGTGTGCACGATGAAGCGGAAATCCGCGGCCACCGCAAAACGTACATCGGTTCGATGCCCGGGCGCATTGCAGATGCCGTGCGCCGTGCGAAAACGGAAAATCCGCTGATTCTACTCGATGAAATTGATAAGCTGGGGAAAGATTACAAGGGCGACCCTGCCTCGGCACTTTTAGAGGTACTCGACCCTGCACAAAACCACACGTTCCGCGACCATTATCTCGAAGTTGCATTCCCGCTTGACAACGTGATGTTTATCACGACCGCAAACACCGCCGCGGATATTCCCGCGCCGCTTTACGACCGCATGGAGATTATCGAAATTTCCGGCTACACAGAAAACGAAAAGCTTGAAATTGCCATGCGCCACCTTCTCCCCAAAACGCTCGCCTCGCACGGGCTCGCGGGGCACTCCGTAAAAGTGCGGCGCGATGCGGTGCGCGGCATCATTGAGCATTACACAAGAGAAGCAGGCGTCAGAACACTTGAACGCGAGATTGCACATCTTTGCCGCCGCATTGCCGCGAAAATCGACAAAGGCGAAGAAAGCGTGACCGTACAGGCGAAAAATCTGGAGGACCTTCTCGGAAAATACAAGTTTATCCGCGATGCGGAAGGAAACCGCCCCGAAGTGGGCACGGCCTCGGGCCTTGCCTGGACGGCTGTGGGCGGCGAGACGCTTCGCATTGAAGTGGCAGCTCTCGACGGCGACGGCAAGGTGCAGCTTACAGGATGCCTTGGTGATGTGATGAAGGAATCGGCAAGCGCCGCTATAAGCTTTATCCGCGCGCGTGCCGAAACGCTCGGCATCTCGCCCGACTTTTATAAAACGCGCGACATTCACCTGCATGTACCTGAGGGCGCAGTACCGAAGGACGGCCCTTCTGCCGGCATTACGATTGCCACGGCCATTGCCTCAGCGCTTTCAAATCGCCCTGTACGCGGCGATATTGCGATGACAGGGGAAATTACACTTCGCGGCCGTGTACTGCCTGTGGGCGGCATTTTGGAAAAGCTCACCGCGGCACACCGCCTTGGCAAAAAGCTTGTGCTTATCCCGCGCGAAAATATGCGCGATACAGAGGAACTGCCGCGCGAAGTACGCGATGCCCTTTCCATTGTGCCGGTATCGACGATGGACGAAGTTTTCGCCCTCTCGCTACTTGCAAAAGAAAAGCGCGCGGAGGCAGAGCTTGATTTTATGACTGCCCCGCAGAGCTTAGACAATGTGCGCGCATAAGAACAAAGTAAAAGGACTCTCCATTTTGGAGAGTCCTTTTTGCGTTCTACGCCTTTTTTACATCCCTTTTATTCTTCTGTTTCTGTTTTTTTAGCTGCCCAAAACATCAAGATAGCCCAGGCGATTAGCCCGGTCCACGCGGTGCAAAGATTCCAGTAGAGGATTTTCTTTCTTTTTGGATGCTCGCGCTTGGCCGCCACATAGCTGGGCAAAAAGTAAACGGGAAAGCCGAGAAAAATAACGGCCACGATTAAAAGCGGTTTATATTCCGGAGGCATTTTACATTCCCCTTTCTTTTACAGATACAACCTTGTGAAAAGTTTTTTAAACATCGGAAACAGTGCAAGCCCTATCCCGTAGCAGGAGAGCGCCTCGCCAATGCCCACCGTGAGCATACAAAACCAAACCGCGGGAGCATCCGGCAGGAAAAGCCCCAAATATCCGCCAACAATGATGGCATTTAAGATAACCGGGAAAAATACGGCGAGCCAGCGGTTCTTACGAAAGCGCCATGAGAGATACGCCGCCACGAGCGTCGTGAGCGAGCCGAAAATGATATCATAGATAGAGCCGAGGAAGATATTGACAATGAGGCACCCTATGAAAAGGCCGGGAATGGCTACGGGCGAAAGCATCGGCAAAACGCAAAGCGCTTCGGAAACGCGACACTGTACAGGGCCCATGCTGATGGGTGCAAAAATCAGAGTGAGTGCGGCGTATACGGCGGCAATCACGGCCGCGTATAAAATTTTCTTGAGCTTCATCTTTTTTCTCCTATACTTCTCTTGCTTTTTTCGTAAGTTTATAAAGCGCATTTAAGGCTTCAATGGGCGAGAGCGTTTCAGCATCTATGGTGCGAAGCTCCTCTAAAATTTCGTTTTGCCCCATAGCGGCAAAACCCATTTGAAGCGTGGGCTCGGCTTCTTTTTTTGACGCCCCGCGCACCGTGACGCCCCCATTTCCTTCTTCAATTTCCTTTAAAATGGCTTTTGCACGCTTTGTAACACCTTCGGGTACGCCTGCAAGGCGGGCTACCTCTATGCCGTAGCTATCGTCTGTGCCACCGGGTACAATTTTACGAAGGAAAATAATATCGTCTCCACGTTTTCTGGCGGCAATGTTATAGTTTACAACGCCCTCCATTTTATCCTCAAGCTTTGTAAGCTCATGGTAATGCGTGGCAAAAAGCGTTCTCGCGCCAATGCGCGTGGCGCAGTGTTCGAGCACCGCCCAGGCGATGGAAAGCCCGTCATACGTGCTTGTACCGCGCCCGATTTCGTCGAGCACCAATAGGCTTCGCTTTGTGGCGTGGCGCAAAATATCTGCCACCTCGCTCATTTCCACCATAAAGGTACTGCGGCCTGTGGAAAGATCGTCCGACGCGCCGATACGCGTGAAAACCTTGTCCACAATGCCGATGCGGCAATAGTCCGCCGGCACAAAGCTGCCCATTTGCGCCATAATGGTAATCAGCGCAATCTGGCGCATATATGTAGATTTACCGGCCATATTGGGCCCTGTGATAATCGCAAGGCGGTTTTTATCGGTGTCGAGCCGTGTATCATTTGGGACAAAGAGGGCATCGTCCAAGGCGAGCTCTACTACGGGGTGACGTCCGCCGTGAATTTCAATGCTTTCCGAAGTATCGACCTCGGGACGGACAAAGCGGTTTCGCAAAGCTACCGCGGCAAGGGATGCGAGTGCATCCAAAACGCCGACGGCGTGCGCCGTGCGCTGGAGTTTTTCTGTTTCTTCCGCGATGCGGGCGCGCACCTCCTGGAAAAGCGAATATTCAAGCGCCGTGCTCTTTTCGGAGGCGCCGAGTATCATACTTTCCACTTCTTTGAGGCGCTCGGTAATAAAGCGTTCGCCGCCTACGGTGGTTTGCTTTCTTATATAGTCCTCGGGTACCTTATCGAGATGGGAATTGGAAACTTCAATATAATAGCCGAAAACTTTGTTAAAGCGGATGCGGAGATTTTTAATATCGGTACGTTCTCTTTCCTCCGCTTCGATTTCATGGATAATGCCGGCGCCGTCATGCATAGCGCGGCGAAGGGCATCAAGCTCCTCCGAAAAGCCTTCGCGAATAATGTTCCCATCGCGAATGGCAAGCGGCGGCTCGGGATTTATGGCGCGTTCAATTAAATCACAAAGCGCGGGAAGCGGGTCGATTTCTGCCGTCTCTTCGAGAAGCAGTTTTGCTGTGGCCGTTTGCATTTTGGCTTTCAGCTCCGGCAAAACGGCTAAAGATGCGCGAAGCTTTAATAAATCTCTGGGGCTTACGGTGCCCATAACGACGCGGCCGGAAAGACGCTCCATATCGGAAACTTCTTCCAAAAGCTCGCGTACGGCATCGAGAAGGAGCGGATTTTTTGTAAATTCTTCCACCGCCGTATGGCGCGCCAGAATACGCGCACAATTAAGTAGCGGACGAAGGAGCCACGCGCGCATCGTGCGCGAGCCCATGGTGGTTTTGCATTTATCGAGCACCCAGTAGAGAGAAAAGCGCTTTTCGCGGTCGCGCATATTCTTACAGAGTTCGAGATTCGAAAGTGCGGCCATATCCATTTCCATAAACTGCGCCGTCTGGTATACTTCAATATCGGTAATATGCCTTGGCTTTACCTTTTGCGTTTGCGAAAGGTACGAAAGGAGTGCGCCGGTAGAACGCATAGCATACGGCGGCAGTTTCTCCTTCTTCGCGCCGAACTGGTCAAAAACAGCTTCGGCCGCATAGTCTTCGGCAAAATACATATCATTATATAAAACGGTGAGGCTCCCCGCGTACTTTGCGGCATTTTTTACCTTTTCACATTCGCCGGCTTCGAGATTATAAATAATTTCCGCCGGATACATACGAAGAATTTCTTCGGCGAGGAGGTGCCCCTCGGCATCGTCCGAAAACGTGGTGGCCTGCATTTTACCCGTGGAGGCTTCGCAGAAGGTAACGCCGCTTTCATCTCCGTTTTTAAAAACGGAACAAATATAATTTTCGCCGCGCTGGGTTAAAATCTTTTCGTCAAGCGTGGTGCCGGGCGTTACAATTCTTACAACGTCGCGCCGTACAATGCCTTTTGCCGCCTTCGGGTCCTCCACCTGCTCGCAAATGGCAACTTTATACCCACGCGATACAAGGGTAGAAATATACTCATCCGCCGAATGGAAGGGCACGCCGCACATCGGCGCCTTTTCTTCCTGACCGCAGCTTTTTCCCGTTAGCGTAATTTTAAGTTCGCGCGCGCAAAGCACGGCATCGTCATAAAACATCTCGTAAAAATCGCCGAGACGGAAAAACAGTATCGCATCTTTATACGCTTCTTTGATTTCAAAGTATTGCTGCATCATCGGGGTGATTTTCTGCATCGCGTGTACCTCTTTCGGTTTTATCATTCCCTATAATAGTATCATATTTTGCATTTTTCTTCAAGAATTTTTTCCCGAAATACAAAAAATTGGCTACATATAAAAGTGCAAACTGTTCAAACTAACTACTGCACCGACAAAAACAATTTATTTTAAAGGAGTAAACAAAAATGGCAAACAGAAATAATAACAGAACACTCGTTCCCGAAGCACGTGCAGCACTTGACAAGTTCAAGATGGAAGCTGCAAACGAAGTTGGCGTAAACCTTAAAGACGGCTACAATGGCGACCTTACCAGCAAGCAGGCCGGTTCTGTAGGCGGTCAGATGGTTAAGAAGATGATCATGAAGGCAGAAAACGACATGAAATAAGCTTTGGACTCGTAAAAAAAGTCCAGAACGCAAAAAGGCGGGGAAAATATTTTTCTTAGCCGGTTCGTTCTCTAAAAGTAATCTTCCAAAGGAAGGGGCTCTCCATTTTGGAGAGTCCCTTCGTATATGCGCCTTTTTGCTAGGACAAAACTCCACCACTTGTAGTACGCATGTACGACGGCGGGTGGAGTTTTGCCCTTCTGCATCTTTTTTCCTATCCCCACAGTCCAGAACGCAAAAAGGCAAGAAGAATATTTGTCTTAGTCTGTTCATTTTCGAAAAACACCGCAAAAACGAGAAGAAGCTTCTCCACACGTGGAGAAGCTTCTTTTTTGCCTGTATCTTATTTTACAGTTTCCTTCAGAGCCTTACCGGCCTTGAATACCGGAACGGTTGCTGCCGGAATTGTAACTTCAGCACCTGTCTGCGGGTTCTTACCCTTACGTGCTGCACGCTGACGAGTTTCGAAAGTACCGAAACCGATCAACTGTACCTTCTTCTTTGCCTTTAATTCTTCCGTAACTGTGGCGAGCATTGCTGCCAGAGCCTTATCAGCATCCTTCTTGGAGATTTCTGCTTTTGCTGCGATTGCTGCGATGAGTTCAGCTTTATTCACTTCATTCACTCCTTTCCTTTTTCATTCATATTGTCATTCTATCACCTTTTTGGCATAATTTCAATACTTTTGCCGAAAATTGTTTAATTTTTGTACAAAATACACAACTATTTTCTGGAAGCGAGGTAAGCTTCCCTTCCTTTTTCGTACAAATTGGTGCCTTCGCTGTCAATAATGACTACAAGCGGCATATCTTCTACGTAGAGTTTGCGAAGCGCTTCTGCCCCTAAATCCTCATAGGCAATCAGTTCTGCGCTCTTAATGCATTTGGCTAAAAGCGCACCTGCGCCGCCGATAGCGCCAAAGTATACCCCTGCATTTTCGCGCATTGCATCCACTACTTCAGGAAGGCGTGCGCCCTTACCAATCATGCCGCGTGCGCCGACACGCATCATCGTAGGCGCATAGGCGTCCATTCTGCCGCTTGTGGTGGGACCTGCAGAGCCGATAACTTGACCCGGCTTTGCGGGCGTGGGGCCTACGTAGTAGATCGTGGCATCCTTCGGGTCAAACGGCAATTCCTCGCCGCGTGCGAGTGCTTCGCACATACGCTTATGGCCGGCATCGCGGGAAGTGTAAATGGTACCGGTTAAAAGAACTTCGTCACCGGCCTTTAAAGTTTTTGCAAGCTCCTCTGTAAGGGGCAATGTAATTTTTCTGGCCATATTAGAGCACCTCCGTTTTATGCCGCGTTACGTGGCAGTTAATGTTGATAGCGCACGGCATACCTGCAATGTGCGTGGGCATCGTTTCGATATTGAGCCCGATTGCGGTGGTTCTGCCGCCAAAGCCCTGGGGCCCGATGCCGAGCTCGTTGATTTTTTCGAGCATTTCCTTTTCAAGGTCGGCATAATACGGGTCGGGGTTTTCAGAATCGATGGGGCGCATAAGTGCCTTCTTTGCAAGAAGTGCGGCCTTATCGAATGTGCCGCCGATACCAACGCCCACAACCATCGGCGGGCAGGGGTTCGGCCCCGCAATTTCAACGGTTTCCAAAATGAAGTTCTTAATACCTTCAATGCCGTGGGACGGCTTGAACATGCAAATGCGGCTCATATTTTCGCTGCCGAAGCCCTTCGGGCCTACAGTGATTTTTACGTTTTCGCCCGGTACGATTTCTGTGTAAATCATCGCGGGGGTGTTATCGCCGGTGTTGCCGCGGCGAACGGGATCTTTTACAACGGATTTACGAAGATAGCCTTTATCATAGCCGCGACGTACGCCTTCGTGAATGGCTTCGGAAAGGTCGCCGCCCACAAAGTGTACATCCTGCCCGATTTCAAGGAACACGCAGGCCATGCCGGTATCCTGACAAATCGGTACATTTTCGCGGTCCGCAATTTCAAAGTTTTCAATGATGTTATCGAGAACGCCTTTTGCAATTTCGCCGTCTTCTTTCGCGCGACAGTCGCAAATGGCACACTTTACATCTTCGGGAAGGTGATTGTTCGCGTCGATGCAAAGCTTTTCTACGGTATCGGTAACAAGGCTTACAGAAATTTCACGCATTGTTTTTCTCCTTTATTTAAATAAAATAATCAAAAACTGCGATACAAGCACAACGGCAATGAGCGCAATCGGGTATGTTGCGGCGTAGGCGGCGGCTACGGCTTCTGTGCCGGCGGTGTTGATAAGCGTGCCGAGCGCCGGGGTAGATGTCATACCGCCCGTGATGGAACCGAGGTTATTGAGAAGGCTGAGCTTCAGTACATACTTTGCAAAGAAGTAGCCGACAAGCATCGGCACAATTGTCATAATTACGCCGTATACGAAATACATGGGGTCAAAATTCGCAACGAATTCTGCGCCGCCCGGGATACCTGCGCCGATTAAGAAAAGCATAAGACCAAGCTCACGGAAAACCTTGAGTGTAGATTCCTGGGGCATTAAGGAAATGCGACCGGCTCTGCCGAAATGCCCGAATACGAGGGACATTAAAAGGCAACCGCCCGTAGTGGTGAGGGAAAACGCTGTGCCCTTTATGCCTTCGCCTGCAGCGAGAGAGGCATAGCCTGCGCCCGTAAGCGGAATTTTAATCATACCAACCAAAACGCCCAAAATCGCAGCGAGGGCAAACGCACCAAAGCCGAAGCCATCAAGATGAATGAGCTTGCCTTTGTATTCTTTCTTCGCTTCGCCATCGGAAACGGCGGTGAGCTTTGCTCTTTCCTCGTCCATATTGGCGCGGCACATTTTCGGAATCAGCTGTACAAACAGGACTACGCCCAAAACGCCGAATATGTACGCAATGCCGTGACCGACGGATACGAGGCTTTCAAACTCCGGCAAAACGGTGTCTTTTGCGGCGGAAAAGGCGGGAGTGGAAGTAAGAGAGCCGGAAAGAAGACCGACAATCATCGCCACAAAGCCTTCGCGTGTTTCGATGGTAGCACCGTAGCCAAACACTTCGCCAAGGTAGATGCAAGCTACCGCGGAAAGACCGCCTGCCAAAATAATCAAGATGCCTAAAAATACATAGGACTTAAAGTTTTTCTTCATATTGCTGAAGAATTTCGGCCCTGCAATAAAGCCAACGGACGTTACAAACAAAATAAGGCCTAAATTTTCAATGATTTTCAGCGCCTTATCCGTATAATTCGGAAGCTGGGCCGAAAGCGGTGCAAAGAAAAAGCAACCAAACAAAAGCGCTACGATAAATACGCCTGCTGTGCCGAGGTTTACACCTTTTATCGTAATGCGACCGAGCGCATAGCCCACTGCCGCAATCACAAATACACAAAACATCAAAAAGGTAATCCCGTTTACAGGAATTACGCCGCCAAACAGAGTCATTTTCCTTCCTACCTTTCCAAGATTACAGACTTGTGGGCGAAACCGTTTTTTACAGTTTCGCCCGTCTTACTTTTTTATTTATCTTTCGTGCCGTGCATACTTCGGCAGAAGGAGCGGAGAAACAGCTTCGCCGCCGAGGCCTTTCTTCGAAAGTTCTTCTGCGTATGCATTTACATGGTCAAGATTCATCTCGCCAAGTGTAACTTCCCCTGCACGTTTTGCGGCCGCCTTACCGGCGTTTCTGCCGAATACAATAATGTCGAGGAGAGAGTTACCCATGAGGCGGTTTCTGCCGTGGATGCCGCCTACGGCTTCGCCGGCTACGAGAAGGTTCGGGATGGCTTTCGTGTAGCCTTCGCCGCCGATTTCAAGACCGCCGTTTTGGTAATGCAGCGTGGGGTAAACGAGAATCGGCACTTTGCGCATATCGATGCCGTAGTTTAAGTACATACGCATCATTGCCGGAATACGCTTTTCGATTGTACCTTCGCCGCCGAGGATTTCAATCATCGGGGTATCGAGCCAAACGCCGCTGCCCAAAGGTGTTTCTACGCCTTTTCCATTGGCACATTCGCGGATAATGGCGGATGCGGAAACGTCACGCGTTTCGAGCGGATGGGCATAGGCTTCACCGTCACGGTTTACAAGCATTGCGCCAAGGGAACGTACCTTTTCGGTAACGAGAGCGCCGAAAATCTGGGACGGATAGGCAACGCCTGTCGGGTGGTACTGAATAGTATCCTGATAAAGAAGCGGTGCGCCTGCGCGGTAGCCGAGGACGAGACCGTCAGCTGTGGCGCCGTAGTGGTTTGAGGTGGGGAAGTTCTGGTAATGGAGACGGCCTGCACCACCCGTTGCAATAACAACGGTTTTGGCGCGTGCTACGAGGTAATCCTCCGTTTCCATATTCATAAGAACAGCACCGGCTACCTGCCCCTTATCGTCTTTGATAAGTTCTACTGCGGAAGTGAATTCCACTACCGGAATGCCGCGGTTAATAACTTCGTCGCGAAGGGTGCGCATGATTTCTGCACCGGAATAGTCCTTGCAGGCGCGCATTCTCTTTCTCGAAGTACCACCGCCGTGGGTGGTGACCATGCGGCCGTCTTTGTCCTTATCGAACATAACGCCAAGGTCATTCAGCCAGCGGATTGCATCAGGTGCTTCCATAACGAGACGGCGAAGAAGTTCGGGACGGGCCGCAAAGTGACCGCCGCCGAAAGCATCGAGATAATGCTGTGCGGGAGAGTCATTTTCCTTATCGGCCGCCTGAATGCCGCCTTCTGCCATCATAGTGTTTGCATCGCCGATGCGAAGCTTTGTAACGATCATAACATTGGCACCCGCTTCATGGGCTTCAATCGCCGCAGAAGAGCCTGCGCCGCCGCCGCCGATAACGAGAACGTCTACGTCATAATCGACTTTGTTTAAATCAATATCTACTCCAAGGATGCGGCTGTTGGAATGGAGAAGGCCTGCGAGTTCCTTCGGAGCCTTTTCGCCTCTATTCGGGCCGACTAAAATTTCATCAAACCCGTCTGCACGGTAGTCCGGGTGATAGGCGCGCAGGAGCTCGTCTTTTTCCTCAGCCGTCATTCTTCTCGGCTCGGTTTTCATACGCTCCGCTCTTGTGGCTTCTACCTTTTTGATAGATTCGAGCATTTCAGCTGTAAACATAACCTTTCTCCCTCCTACTTCTCAATGTCTCTGGTGTTATACAGTTCCTGCATTTCCGCGATCGGTTTTTGTATGATCTGCTCGATAAGGGCATCGTGCTCACCGTGGTTGATTTCGTCTACGCGGTTTTTAAGATGCTCTGCGCGGGGGGCGATGTATTTGCCCACAAGACGGCGCGAAAGAAGACCTACCATCGGGTGGGAGATGCCTGCGGGGCAGCGAACGCTGCAGCAGCCGCAGCCTACGCAGTCAAACGATTCTTCTGCGCACTTTTCGAATTCGCCGCGCTGGGCGTATGCAATGTACTGCATAACGGAGAGGCTCTGTGTACAGGCCTTTGTACAGGCGTTACAGCCGATACAGCTGTAAATTTCGGGGTACAGCTCCATCATCACGCGCTGGTCGGGACGTACTTCCCCTATATCGTACGTTCTCTTATCTGTCGGGAAGAACGGGATGCTTGCAATGTACATGCCCTCTTCCACCTGCGTCTGGCAGGCCAGACAGGTTTTCAGTTCATTTTTACCCTTAATGCGGTAAATTGTGGCGCAGGCGCCGCAGAAACCGTGACGGCAACCGCAACCTCTTTTGAGGGTATAGCCGGCATATTCCATAGCCGTCATAATCGTAAGGTCTGCCGGTACACTGTATTTTTTACCGAAAAAGTATACGTTAACCATTTTTTCCATCTCTTTTTCGCTCCTCTCTTAATACTCGTTTGGCATTTCGTCGATTTCGTCGCAGCGGAATACCGGACCGTCTATGCAGACGTATTGGGTACCGATATTGCATCGGCCGCACTTGCCGACGCCGCACTTCATACGAAGCTCGAGTGTGGTATATACCTGCTCTTTGGAAAAGCCCATTTCCATAAGTGCCGCAAGTACGAACTTAATCATAATGGGGGGACCGCAAAGTAGTGCCGTCTTATCCGTGGAAAAACCGATTTCCTTCAGGTATGCCGGTACGAAGCCTACGTGGCCGTCCCAGCCTTCCTCCTCGCGGTCGATTGTGAGATATACGTTAACGCCCGCAGTCTTCGCCCAGACTTCCTGAATTTCTTTCAGCTGTACAAGGTCTGCCGACGAACGGGAACCGTATAAAATATCGACTGTGCCGTAATTTTCGCGGTTATCGAGTACGTAATTTATAACGGAGCGGAGCGGCGCAAGACCGATACCGCCGGCAATAAACAGAAGGTTTTTCCCGCGGAGCTCTGTTTCTACGGGGAAATGGTTACCGTACGGTCCGCGTACGGTAATTTCGTCGCCCACCGTAAGGCTATGGAGATAATCGGTAAGCTCGCCGCACTTTTTAATGCTGAATTCTTGAAATTCACGATTTGTGGGCGAAGAAGTAATCGAAAACATCGCTTCCGAAACGCCCGGTGCACAAAGCATGGCGCACTGCCCCGGCATATGCTCAAAAAGCTTGCCGCCCTCGGGGGCATTGACGCGGAAGGTTTTTACATCCGGCGTTTCCGTGCGGATATCCGTAATAATACCTACCTTCGGGATAAGCGTGTCTTCCGTATAGTTTTCATGGCAATTGCATTCACACATTTTTACTTACCCTCCTTCTGCGAAAACGCGCGCATAACTTTTGCGATATTAAGACCCTGCGGACACTTCTCTACGCATCGGCCGCAGCCTACGCAGGAGAAGAGACCGTCATTATTCTTCGGATAATACATGAGTTTGTGCATAAAGCGCTGACGGAAGCGCTGCATCTGGCTTGTACGGTTATTGCCGTGTGCCATCATGGTAAAGTCGGAATACATGCAGGAATCCCAGCAGCGATAGCGCTGTACGCCGTTTCCGGTTGTATAGTCCTTAATATCATAGCACTGGCAGGTCGGGCACACAAAGGTGCAGGTACCGCACGCAAGGCACGGCTTATAGAGTTCTTCCCAAAGGGGAGAATCGAACTTTTCTTTTTCTTCCGCGCCGCCCCAGCCTTCCGTTGTAAGGTCGGCATACGGGAGCTTCTTCATAATGGCGCGAATTTCTTCTTTTGTGCCTTCGGCCGCGGCTTCGTCTGCATCCTCAAAAAGTGCGGAAAGACGAGAGGTGAGCGCTTCGCCCTTTTCGGTGTTTGCTTTCCAGTAGAGCGCATCGCCTACAAAAATCGTATCGACATCGGCGCCCCCTTCGGCGCTGTCAATCCCAAAAGTCGTACAAAAACATGTTTCTTCCGGTCTTGTGCACGCCATCGAGACCACGGTGCCGTGCTCTCTTCTGGCTTTATAGAAGGAGTCTACGGGGTCCGTGAGAAATACACGGTCGAGCACTTCAAAGCCGCGGGCATCGCAGGCGCGCACGCCGAAGAGAACAAAATCTTCGTCCATTCTCTCGCCCGGCGTGATGCGAAGGTGCCCGTCTTCCTTGTGGCAGGTGTAGAGCGTTTCGCACTGCGGGAAGAAGGCGTCTTTTGCCGATTTTACGGTTTTGAGTGTGTCGAGATCTACTTCTGCTTCCGCGCTCCAGAGACCGAAGTTTGTTTCGCTGCCTTCCTTTACAGGGAGAATCAAGCTTGCTTCCTCGGAAATAGCGGCGAAAAGCGCGGAAAGCTTTGCTTTTTCAATCTTTTTCATGCGGCTATCTCCTTTCTCTGGCTTCCGAAGGTTCCATGTCGCCCTCGGTGAAGGCGGTAAGCGGACCTACGGTTTCTGCATCCTCGCCCGCCTGATATTCGCCGTAAAACTCGTTTATATCCCCGATGAGCTTACGGTTAAAAAGGTGAAGCGGAATGTTTTGGGGACAAACGCGGCTGCACTCGCCGCAGTCGGTACAACGGCCCGCCACGTGGAATGCGCGGATAACGTGGAACATTTTTTCTTCGAAGGAATCCGCGTTTGCTTTCTGTGCGCTATCAAACTTTGTGCTGTCAAACACGCACTTTCTGCAGCTGCAGGCAGGGCATACGTTGCGGCAAGCATTGCAGCGGATGCAGCGGGAAAGCTCGCTCTGGAAAAAGGCGAATTTTTCTGCCGGCGACATTTTTTCAATCTCGCGTACGCGCTCCATGCGGTCGCGGTCACAGGTGTCGCGGCTTTCGCCGATAATTTCATCATAAATCTTATGCTCTTTGCCTTTACATACGTGGCAACGCTCGAGCATCACATCGTTATATGCTACCTCGCATTCGCCGTAAATCGTTTGCACCTTTAAAGTTTCCAAAGGTGCAAAAGCATCTGTGCCTTCTACCTTTTCGATGCCGCGAATGCCTTTTTCACGGATTTTTTCCGCGCTGATTTTACCATTGCAGCCTACGCCGATAACATAAATCTTATCGCGCGAGACTCTGTGTTCCTTTAAAAGCTGGTTTGCGCTATACGTGTCGCACGGCTTTAAGAACACAAGCGTTTTTCCTTCCTTTTTGGAAGCTTCAATTAAATATTTCGATAAATTTGCGCCGCAAAAGGCATCGTATACAAAATCTCTCAGCGCATCTTCGCTTTCAAAGAAGGCGGGTTCGGGGTTTGTGCCAAGGTCGCCATTTTTCCAGCCGAGTACGCGCGCGACGGTGCCGTCCGAAAGAAGCGCTTTTGCGCGGCTTACTAATTTTTGCATCGTAAATCCCCCAATCTTACATTTTCGCCGAGGGAACGGATTTTTTCTACAAATTCGTTCATCGTCTCAGAGAACTTCACGCCCTCTGCCGCAGAAACCCATTCTACACGGGTGCGGCCTTCTTCTACGCCGAGATAGTCGAGAAGAGAGAAGAGAAGCGTCATTCTTCTTCTGGCGTAATAGTTACCGGTGGAATAGTGGCAGTCGCCCGGGTGGCAACCGCAAAGGATTACACCGTCGGCCCCTTTTTCGAATGCGCGCAAAATGAACATGGGGTTGACTCTGCACGAGCAGGGCACACGAATGATTTTTACATCTGCAGGGTAGGCAAGGCGGCTGCTGCCGGCAAGGTCTGCGCCTGCATAGCTGCACCAGTTACAGCAGAATGCAACGATTTTAGGTCTAAATTCTTTTTCTACCGACATATCGCATCCACCTCCGCAAGAATTTGTCTGTTTGAGAAGCCCTGAAGATCCATCGCACCCGACGGACAAGCTACGGTACAGGCGCCACAGCCCTGGCAGAGCGCACCGTTTACAACCGCAACACGTCTCGTTTCACGGATGCCGTGGTCATTGACTTCCTTATCTTCATAGCTGATTGCACCGTAGGGGCAAACATTTTGGCAAACCGAGCAACCGTTACAAAGGAGAATATCCGACTTTGCGGTGCAGGGGTTTGTGAGAAGCTTATCTTTTGCAAGTAAACCGATAACCTTAACCGCCGCGGCACCTGCCTGCGAAACGGTTTCCGGAATGTCCTTCGGACCCTGACATACGCCGGAGAGGAATACGCCGGCTGTCGGCGATTCTACGGGGCGAAGCTTCGGGTGGGCTTCCGTTAAGAAGTTATTCGTATCGATGCTTGCGGTAAGCTGTGTGGCAATCTTACGAACCGAAGCGTTCGGTTCAATTGCCGTTGCAAGCACAACCATATCCGCGCGCATTTTAATCTGGCGGTTATCGAGAAGGTCGGAGCCTTGCACTAAAAGGCTGCCGTCCGGCTGGGGAACAACCTTGCCGACCTGACCCTTGATATAATTTACACCGTATTCCTCCACGGCGCGGCGGTAAAACTCATCGAAGTTTTTGCCGGGGGTACGCACGTCGATATAAAATACCGTTACATTTACATCCGGATACTTATCGCGGATGAGCATGGCGTGCTTTGCTGTGTACATACAGCAGATTTTAGAGCAGTAGGGCTTCCCTCTATGGTCATCACAGCGGCTGCCTACGCACTGAATAAATACGATTTCGTGGGGGTGCTTGCCGTCCGAAAGGCGTTCGAGATGTCCCTTTGTGGGGCCTGCCGCATTCATGATGCGCTCGAGTTCGAGTGAGGTGATAACATCGGGGCTTTCATTATAAGCATATTCGCCGTAGTTATCAAGCTTAATTGTGTCAAAGCCTGTGGCAACTACAATTGCGCCGTACTTTTCAGAGAAAATTTCATCCTTTTGTGTATAGTCAATCGCGCCGGCCTGACAAATCTTTTCGCAAAGACCGCACTTGCCGGTTTTAAACTTCACGCAGCTTTCGCGATCGATAACCGGCACATTCGGAATTGCCTGTGCAAACGGCGTGTAAATTGCGCTTCTTGTGGAAAGACCTTGGTTAAATTCGCTCTTTGCCTTTTTAGAAGGGCATTTTTCCTGACAAAGACCGCAGCCTGTACATTTATTGATATCTACGCTTCTGGCTTTTTTGCGGATATCGACCGTAAAGTCACCCACAAAGCCCGAAACCTTTTCCACTTCGCTATAGGTGTAAATCGTGATATTGGGATGCGCCGCAGCTTCCACCATTTTCGGGGTAAGAATACAGGCGGAGCAGTCGAGCGTGGGGAACGTTTTGTCAAGCTGACTCATTTTGCCGCCGATGGAAGGCGTCTTTTCCACGATATCCACCTTGTAGCCGGCTTCGGCAATATCGATTGCCGTCTGAATACCGGCAATACCGCCGCCGATTACGAGGGCACGCTTTGTTACGAGGCTCTCGCCCGGGGTAAGATGGGAATTCAAATGCACCTTGGCAATCGCGGCACGGGCAAGAATCACTGCCTTCTCCGTTGCCTCTTCCATATCCTTATGAATCCAGGAGCAGTGCTCGCGGATATTTGCGATTTCGACCATGTAGGGGTTCAGCCCTGCACGCTCTGCCGCTTTTCTGAAGGTAGCTTCATGCATACGCGGCGAGCAGGAGCATACGACGATACCGCTTAATTTCTTTTCACGGATCGCGGCGGCAATGATGGCCTGCCCTGCTTCCGAGCACATGTACGGATAATCCTCCGCATGCACAACGCCCTGTTCTTTCTTTACTTCTTCTACTACACGTTTAACGTCTACCGTTGCAGCGATGTTACTGCCACAATGGCAAACAAATACGCCAACTCTCTGCACCTTTCCTCACCTCCTGTATCTTCTGAAGGCACTCACAAGTAGCTGCTGTGGTGTCTTTTCGTCTAAAAGTGCGGGAATTTCGTCAGGCGAGAGGCCTTCTTCGCCCCTCGTGCGCACCACCATCTGGCGTGCGGCATCGATAAGCTTTGCCGGCTCTACGTTTCGCGGGCAGCGCTCCACGCAGGCAAAGCAGGCAAGGCAAGCATACAGCGATTTGGATTTCGCCAGCGCCTCCACGTCACCGCGAAGCACGTACGAAACAAACTGATGCGGCTTTATATCCATGGCATCGTAAGAGGGGCATGTGGCGGAGCACTTGCCGCACTTCATGCACTTATACGGATTTACGCCGCTGATTTCACGAATTCTTTCTACCTGTTTTTCCGTCTTGTTCATGAAAGCGCCGCCTCCTTTACGCCGAGCGCCTCGGCGAGAAGTTCGGTAAAGTAGTATACCGGAAGGCGCTCCGATTTATTTAAGTTGTACATGCAAAGCGGGCAGGCGGTAATGAGCATTTCGGCGCCAAACCCTTCTGCATTTTCCATAATCGTTTCGCACATATCCTTTGCGCGTTCGCCATCTCGTAAAGAAGCATAGCCGCCGCAACATTCGTTGCGCATGCTGTAAGAAACAGGCGTAGCGCCGATAGCGCGAATAAAATCTTCAATAATCGTGGGGTTTTCGGGATCGTCAAACTGCAAAACCTGACCGGGACGAAGGAGAAGGCAACCATAGTAGGCGCCGATTTTCTTATCCTTTAGGGGATTTACGACCTTTTTGGAAAGTTCGTCAAACCCAATCTTATCGCGAAGCACTTCGAGAAAATGGAGCACTTCGGTTTCACCTGTGTACGGTACGTCAAGCCCCATGTAGCGGTTTGCCGCGTCACGGATTTTCGGCACGTTCTTCATATCGTCATTCACGCGCACGAGCACATGATGGCAAGCGGAACAAAGCGTAACAATCGGCTCATTTTTATCGCGCGCGGCCGCGAGTGCGCGTACAGATGAAAGCTTCGAGGCGATTTCATCTGTGCCCAAAGGATACACGCCGCCACAGCACTGCCAATCTTCAATTTCTTCCAGAGTAAACCCTAAGGCCTCTGCCGATTTTCTTGCATATGCATCAAGGTCTTTTGCCTTTGTGCGCAGCGTACAACCGGGATAGTAGCTGTATTTCATCGTTTTTCACCCTCTCTTTTTTAGGAAAGATCCAACTGACTGATTACATTCTTCAGCGCGTTTGCACTCTTGTGGAGCTTTTCATACTCTTCGTCTGAAAGCGGAATGGGCAGGCGACCGATAACCTTGCCGCGCCCTACGCGGGTAAGAACGCTGAGGCAAACATCCTCAAGGTCATATTCGCCGTGCATCATAGTAGACACGGTGGCGATGGAGCTCTTTTCTGCCCCGATAACGCTGCAAAGGCGGCATACGCTCATCGCAACTGCGTAATACGTAGCACCCTTACCTTCAATAATCGTGCCACCGGATTTGCGGACGCGGTCTTCAATCTGTGCCGTATCGAGCGGCGGAATGTCATCCCCGCAGGCACGGGCAAGTGCTGCGTATTCCTCTACACCCGTAACGGAAATGCGCGCGTTTGTCCACGGTACAAAGCCTGTGTCACCGTGTTCGCCGAATACGTACGCATGCACGCCTCTCTGCGCTACACCGAAATGCTCGGCAAGCGCATGACGAAGACGCGAAGTGTCGAGCATGGTGCCGGAGCCCAGAATCTGGTTTTCAGGAAGCCCCGATTTCTTCATAAATACATATGTGATAATATCTACGGGATTGCTTACGATAATATACGTGGCATTCGGTGCGGCCGCCGCAATCTTCGGTGCAATCTCTTTGATAATGTTTACATTCGTCTGCGCAAGGTCGATGCGGGTCTGCCCCGGTTTTCTTGCAATGCCCGAAGTAATAATTACAATGTCAGACCCCACGGCATCTTCATAATCGCCCGAGGAAATGGAAATAGAATCGCGGAAGCTTGTGCCCTGCATAATGTCGAGCACTTCCCCGCCCGCTTTCTTTTTGTTGATGTCGATAAGTACAATTTCCGATGCCAAGTTCTCTGCGGAAATGGTGTACGCGATGGTGGCGCCGACGCTTCCGGCCCCGATGATGGTAATCTTACTCATAGTGCTGCCCTTCCTTCAATTTCTTGTTGTAAAACCTATTTTTCTATATACTTTATACCACATTGTTAAAAAATTATCAAGTCTTTTTTGCAAGAAAAATTCTTTTTCTTCAAAAAAAGACGGATTGCGCAAAAAAAATAGATTCTTTTGCTGTTTTTTAGCGGTTTTTACATAAGAAAACCACTGCAGTTTACATAGAAAACTGCAGTGGCCGTTTTTCTAGATTACAAAGAGCCCGAGTCCCTCCAAAACAGAGGAAATCAGAATCCCCAGAATACAAATCGGGGCAATGTAGCGGATAATGACAGTATAAAGGCGCTTTGCGCTAAACGGTGCCGTTTCCTCAAGCTCCGCAATAACTGTTTTCGGTTTTATGACATAGCCCACGAAAATGCAGGTTAAAAATGCCACAATCGGCATAATAACGCTGTTGGAAACAAAGTCGAAAAAGTCTAAGAAGTTTTTGCCCATAATAAGCACGCCGCCCCACGGGCCGTTACCAAGCGAAGCGGGCACGCCAAGTGCGATGGCACCCAAAAAGACAACAAGACAAGATGTGCCGCGGCGCCAGTGCAGTTTATCCTGCAAAAGAGAAACTACCGTTTCCATAAGAGAAATGGAAGAGGTAAGTGCCGCGAAAAATACAAGTAGGAAGAAAAGCGCCCCTAAAATATTGCCGCCTTCAATCCCGGCGAACACACCGGGCAGTGTGCCGAACATAAGACCGGGGCCTTTGTCCACGCCCGCAGAGCCCGAAAGTGCGTACGTAGCCGGCACAATCATAAGACCGGCTAAAAAGGCAATGCCGGTATCAAAAAGCTCAATCTGGTGTACTGCTTTTTCGATGTTTACATCCTTTTTCATATAGGAACCGTATGTAATCATAATGCCCATGGCAATGGACATAGAGTAGAAAAGCTGCCCCATCGCGCCAAGCACAAGCTCAACGGAGAACTTTGAAAAGTCCGGCAAAAGATAAAACTTAACGCCTTCCATAGCACCCGGAAGCGTCATATTATATATAGCAAGTCCTATCGAGAGGGCTACGAGGACAGGCATCATAATTTTGCTGACCTTCTCAACGCCCTTTTCCACGCCGAGTACCACAACGAGCGCCGTAATGCCGAGGAAGATGCCGAACCAAAGAAGCGGTTCCCACGTGCTCGATATGAAAGCGCTGAAAAAGTCGATACCGTCTTCCATAGCTTTGGCGGGCCCCGTCAAAAAGAGATAAAAATACTTCGTTACCCACCCGCCGATTACGGAATAGTACGGCAGGATAATCGCCGGCACAAGTGCGCCGAGCCAGCCGATGAAGGCGTACTTTTCTTGGAGCTTTTTATACGCGCCGATAGCGCTCTGCCCCGTTTTTCTGCCGATGGCAATTTCCGTAAGCATAAGAGAAAAGCCGAAGGTTACGGTTAAAATCAGATATACGAGCAGGAATATACCGCCGCCGTATTTTGCGGCAAGATACGGGAAGCGCCAGATGTTGCCAAGGCCCACAGCGCTTCCTGCGGCCGCCAGCACGAACCCGAGCTTGCCCGTAAAGTTGCTTCTTTTTTCGTTATGCATATTTTGCCTCCTTGTAAACGCCAAAGAAATTTCTTCCTATACAGTATGCCATAAATCCTCTGAAATTGCAATCCTAAAACGCGATTTTCGCGAAAAAGCTACTGTAAATCCACGCGATTTCGCTCTTTGCCTTCAAAAAAGGCTTCCGTATTATGAAGCATTTCGCCAAAGCAGCGCTCTCTCGCTTCGATTGTGCCCCACGCCATGTGCGGCGTTAAAATGACGTTGTCCTCCGCGGCGATGCGCGCAAGGGGACTATCTTCCCCAAACGGCTCTTTCGAATACACGTCCGTGCCAAAGCCGGCGAGGTTCCCTTCGAGTATCGCCTCGCATACGGCCGCCTCATCCGTTACCGCGCCGCGGGCGGTGTTTACCAAAATAGCGGTTTTCTTCATTTTTGCAAGGCGCTCGCGGCTTATGAGGCCGCGTGTAGCATCCGAAAGCGGAATATGTACCGAGACGATATCGCTCTTTTGAAGCAGTGTGTCAATATCCGTGCACTCTACCCCTTCTACGGGTGTTCTCTTATAGGCAAGTACCTTACAGCCGAGTGCCCGTGCAATTTCGCCCACGCGCCCGCCGATGCCGCCATACCCCACGATGCCCCAGGTTTTGCCGAGGAGCTCGTGGTAAACGGGCGTTAAAATATTGGCGGAGCTGCCTTTTTGGTACGTGCCGTCCTTTGTGTATCTTGTGTACTCGGCGAATCGGTTCACGAGCGAAAGGACCATGCCCACCGTCACCTGCGCTACGCTGTATACCGAGTAGCCCGGCACGTTGCACACAGCGATGCCGCGCGTGCGGCAAAATGCGAGGTCGATATTATCGTACCCCGTGGCCGCTACGCAAATGAGCTTTAGATTTTTTGCATCTTTCAGATTTTCTGCCTGCAGTTTTACTTTGTTTACAAAAACCACATCGGCATCTCCGATGTGCATCGCCACCTCCGAGGGGGCGGTGGTATCATAGGAAACAACCGTGCCGAAATTTTCGGCGGCTGATATATCTAAATCTTCTCCAAGGGTGAGCCTGTCCAGTACTACGATTTTCACGCTTCTTCCTCCCAAAACAGAATTTCCTATATTTTACCACATCTCGGGCGCTTTCGTCAAGCGAAAAGAGCGGTATCAGTTACCGCTCTCTTCATGGGGAACAATGCGGTGTTCCACCAATATATTTTCTTCTTCACCTTCGGTAAGTACCCGAAGAACCCCTCTTGCAATTTCCGCGGCGGAATATCCCACGGAATCGACAGAAATTTTATACTTTTCAAGGGCGCGAATATTATCAAACCCCGTGATACGGGCGCCGCGCGTTTTAAAGTACGCTTTTAGCGCGTAATAGTCGGTAGAGCAAATCATATGCGTGCCCTCGGGGTATTCTTCTAAAAGCGCGTCGGGCGAGGTTATCACCTCGTACTCTCTTCCCCCTGCCGCAGAAAGAAACCCTTCATACCGCCTTTTTTGCGCCGCGGCATCGGGGTAGAAAAGCGCGGGCGAAAAATAGAGAAGCTTTTTGGGGTTTTTCGAAAGTACATGCGCCGTCATATCGCGCATAGCGACAAAATCGTCAATCCCCACATACGGCCGCCCCGAAATGGGGTTGCCGACCGCTACAATGGGAATATCGAAAAGCTCGAGATACTTTGCAAATGCCTCGTCCGTCTGCACGGTGCAAAGCACAATGCCCAAAACGCCCATATTATAGAGATTGCGAATACATTCAATTTCTCTTTCCTTATCATAGTGGCTGAGCATAATCGTAGCACCGAGCCCTTTTTCGGCGAGGGCGTACTCAAGCTCCGAAATCAGCTCCGTAAAGTATTCGTTATCAAGATTAAAAACCACAATGCCGATTTGCCCGATAATTTTATCGGGAGCGGTGGAAAGATGCTCGCGCCAGCCGTACTGCCGCGCCACCGCCAAAATTTTCTGCTTCGTTTCCGCCTTGATATCGGGGCGGCCGTTTAGTGCGCGGTCCACCGTACCTTGCGAAACGCCGCAGATATGAGCAATTTCCGCCGTGGTGACCTTCAGCGTTTTCATAGCGAAATCTCCACACTTTCCGAAATATCGGTTTTGGTAAACTGAATCGTGCCGTCCGAGAACGTAAATGCCGTCTCCTGTCCGTCAATTTTGAAAGCGGAAACGGATGCCGCAAACGGAAGACCGAGAGAGGAAAGCGTAAGGCTGCCTTCTAAAATTTCTACCTTCGCGGTCTTTTCCGAAAGCGTGAAGGTGCCCCATGCGCTATTGAGACTCCAGATGGCGGAGAATTCGTCCGCCTTATAGGGGCTAAAGCCGATGTGCCCTTTCGGCATATCAAACGTAAAGCCGCTTAAAATCGGGATGAGCGCATAGCTTGCCATCGAGCGGGCATAGTTACTGCCGCACTCAAATTCGTTCCACGGGTTTCGCTTCTCCCCGTCAAACCGCTCGCGCACGGCGCGGGCGACACGGGCGCCGTCCTCTACTTTGCCGCGTGCGCAGAGAAGACCTGCGAAGGCATATTCAAACCCCGTCATCGTCTCTTCGCAGTACGGAATCGGGATTTTCGGTTTTTCGGCATCTTCCGGATAGTCGCAAATGACCGTACCGGCTTCATCATTTAACGAGAAAATGCGCCACGGGTTAGTAAAGCCGCGCATCGTGGGTTTAAAGTTATTTTCCATCATATGCGAAAGGGCCATGGAAAGCTGTTCTTTGTCAAAAATATCGCCAAGACCCAGGATATCGGCATGCCACTGGGCGAGCACCTGATCGATTGACGAGCCTTCGCCGATTTGGTACTTAATTTGCCCCGCCTCGTCGTTCCAGTATTCGGCGGAAGCCTCGAATTTATCGGTCATATTTTTATCGGTAAGGTCAATTTTCTGTATGAAATAGCGGCCGTTAAAAAGATTTTCGCGCGTCCACGCTCTGCCCTTTTCAAAAAGGGTGCGCCACTCGGCGGCTTTATCGGCTTCGCCCATAGCCTCCGCCATTTCCGCGGCCGCGGAAAGTGCCAAAAGGTACATACCTTCGAGCCACGAGGAGGGACCGAACAGCTCCATATCGAGCGTGTGATGCTGGCGACCTTCGAGTACACCGTCGCGGTTTTTGTCCCACTCGTCGGGATTTTTGTCGCTCCACGCGTATTCCAGAACTCTTTTTATATCGTTCCAGTTTTTGCGAAGCCACGCGGTGTCGCCCGAGATTTTCCACTCACGGTAACACTTGATGACGGCGCCCATCTGCCCGTCAAGGCAGGCGCGAAATTCCGCCATCGGCGCGCCGAGCGGAAGCTGAATACGAAAGCCCATGCGCCCGTTTTCGTCGGTACTATACTGAAATTCCATTTCACGGATAGATCTTTCAAGCTCGGGGAACAAAAAGCAAAGGGCATACGCATAGTTCCAGACGTGCTGGCACGTACCCTCGCACGACCCTTCGCGCTCGTGCACGCCCTCCCAGCCGTAGAACGACCCGTCGGAAAGGCGCAAAACGGTGGGCGATTTCAAAACGGAAAGGTTTGCCGCCGCCGCTTCGGTGAGTCCTTCGGGAAGCGTGGTAGCATAAAGCGCATTTTTAAATTTTTCCGTACGGGAATACAGCATTTCCCAATTGGAGAGGGCATACTGTGCTGTTTCTTTCGAATTTTCAAAAACGGTGGCGTAATAATTTTTCCACGGCGTTTGTCTTTTTTCATCTTTTGTCCAGTAGGCAAAATTGTTCGGCACGTTCCACGAAAATACAAAGCGAAGCTTTTTCTTTTCGCCCGCGGGGACGTTTACGCATGCTACGAGCGTGCCCGTGTCGCAGTCGCCCGTCTCATCATACTGGCGGTCGCGAAGGGTCATTTCGCCCGAAAAATCATTCCAGAAGGAAACGATACTGTCGCGCCACTTGCCGCGGTACCAATATGTTTGCACCTGCGTTTCGGCGCTGTCTGTGGCAATCGTCATATCGCCGTATTCGGTGCTTTCTGTATCGGCACCCGCGTTATACAAAAAGAGTGTTTTGATTTCTCCCCCCATATCGTGTGCGTGCCGCGCCGCCTTATAGGGGTTATTGACGGAAAGCGCAATCTCGTAGCGGATTTCCTCTTTTTCCGTATTCTCCACCTCAAATTCAAAAAAGGCGGCAGGAAGCGAAGAGTTTTTCGCATCGCGCGGGATGAAGGGGTTAAAGGCCGTCATCCGAACGGCGGCGGGGAATGCTTCGTCCGAAAACGTGAGCGTGGCCATAGGGAACGCGCCGTCGAACGTCACATTTCGAAAATGCGGAAAGCCGCACATCGTATCGCCGTCAGGCCCAAAGCCAAAACCTGCGAATGTGCGTTTTTCATACTGCCCCATATAAGAACGCGTCATATCCCCGTTTAAAACGGCAGCCGTGATGCGCTCGCCGCGGATGGCGCGGATGGCAAAATGGGAATACCGATTGATGCTTCCCTTTGCGGGGCGATTGAAAATTTCCCAGTCAACGAGCCGCCCGTCACCGGAAAGACCGATACTGCCCGTACCGATGCCGCCGAGCGGGAAAGAAATTGCATTTCGTTTTGCACCTTCGTACCGCATAGTAAAACACTCCTAAAAAGCTTTATTTACTTTCATTATAGCACGTTATGAGACCGTGTCAAGCTACACGAAAAAAATTAAAAAACGAAATTTTTTCGTCTTTTTCGGCTTCTATTGACTTTTTCTTTTCTTCTGTGCTATAAATAAGATAAAGAAACCCTGAAGGGAGCTTTTACTATGGAGAAAATTAAAGCTATTTATAACGCACAGCTTGTTCTTGAAACAGGCATTGTATGGGACGGTGTGCTTCTCGTAGAAGGCGAGCGCATTGCCGCTTTCGGCCCGCGCCGCGATGTGGAAATTCCGGTGGGTGCCGAGAAGATTGACGCGCATGGCGCGTATGTCGGCCCCGGCTTTGTGGATATCCATGTGCACGGCGGCGGCGGATATGAAACATATGAAAAGCCGCGCGAGGCGGCAGAGTTTTTCCTCCGGCACGGTGCCACCTCTATTCTCGCCTCGCCCCTTTATAGCTTACCCTTTGCCGAATTTATGGAAGGTATTCGCACGATTCGCGAGGCGATGCCCAAGGCAAAATCCATTCGCGGCATGTATATGGAAGGGCCGTACACAAACCCCAAATACGGCGCAAATTATGATACAAACCCGTGGCGGCACGGGATACTCCCCGAAGAATACAAGGCGCTTTGCGATGCGGCAGGGCGCGACGCGCTTGTTTGGACGGTTGCGCCCGAAAGAGAAGGTCTTATGCCGTTCCTTGAATATGCGCGGCAGGTAAACCCCGAGGTACGCTTTGCCCTCGGGCACAGCGAGGCTACGCCCGACGAAGTGCGCGCACTCGGCGAATACATCCCTACCATTTTAACGCACGCTATGGATGCAACGGGGCGGAAGCCTTTATACGGCGGCACGCGCGGCGTAGGTCCCGATGAATACTGCATGACGGCGCCCGATATGTACGCCGAGCTTATCAGTGACTCGTGCGCTATCCATGTGCATCCCGACCTTCAGAGGCTTCTTCTCCATACAAAAGGCGTAGGGCGCATGATTCTCATAACAGACAGCACGAACTACCCCTTCGCGCCGCCCGAAAACCTTGCGCACGTGAAGGATTTGAATTTTGACCATCTGGGCGGCATCGCGGGCAGCAAGCTTACGATGGATATGGCCTGCCGCAATGTGATGGCGGCGACCGCTTGCGGCATTGCCGAGACGTTCTTAATGGCTTCCACAAACCCTGCCGAGGCGGTAGGACTCGGGAAAGAACTCGGCAGCATTTCTGTCGGCAAGAAAGCCGCGCTCGTATTTACAGATGATAAATTTAACGTGCAAAACGTCATGCTCGATGGCGAAATGTGTACATTTTAAAGGAGGAAACGAATATGACGAATTTTAAAGTCGGCTATGCATCCGTAAACAGTAACCCCCCGCTCGGCATTGCCATGCACGGCTACTATGTGCCGCGCTTTGCCAAAGGGTTTTTAGATGACCTTTCGGCTTCCGCGCTTGCTATTTCAAAAGACGGCGTGGACATTCTTCTTATAAGCGTAGACCAATGCCTTATGAAAAACGAGATTTGCGACCGCTACATTGCCGCGATTTCCGAGGCCACGGGCGTTTTAAAGGAAAACATTTTTATTTCCTCCACCCATACGCACACGGGCCCCTACCTTTCGCCCGATGCGATGTTTGAAGCAGACGAAGCACCGATTCTTTGGTATGCGGACTTTTTGGAAAAGCGGCTCTGTGATGTGGCGACGCTCTCTCTAAACGAAAGAAAGAACGCTAAAATGGCGTTTATCGTAGGCGAAGCGCCCGATCGCATTGCCTACATTCGCCGCTACCGTATGAAGGACGGCTCGGTGATGACCTGCCCGCCCGTAGGTGACCCGAATATCGACCACCCCATCGGCACGCTTGACCAGCGCGTGAACGTCCTTCGGTTTGACAGAGAGGGTGCGGACAGCGTTGTCCTTTTAAACTACGGCATTCACGCCGACACGATTGGCGGCGAGCTGATTTCTTCCGACTTTGTAGGGCATCTTCGTCGCACCGTGGAAAAAGCGCTGGACGGCACAAAGTGTATGTTCTTCCCCGGCGCGCAAGGGGATGTGGGCAGCACACATGTGTTCCCCGAAGGCGGCGATATGAATGATACGGAAATCAGCTTTGATAACGAAATGAAAAGCCCCGGCATGGCGCGGTTTGTTGGGCGCGCACTCGCGGGCGTTGTGCTTGAAGTATACGACAAGGCAGAATACGTGGACGTGGACGAAATCAGAATGCTCCACGAGGATGTGGTAGTGCCGGCAAACACGCCAAAACCCGAAGAACTGCCGCTGGCACACAAATATAAGGACCTCCACGATGCCGGGCGTGACGATGAAATTCCCTTCTCCGCCATGGAGCTTACCACAGTGGTGGCGGAAGCTGTTCGTATGTGCGAGCTTGAACATGGCCCCGAGGAATTCCATCTTCCGATGTGCGGCGTAAAGATAGGCCCCGTAGCGCTTATCGGCATCCCGGGCGAGCCTTTCACGGATATTGGCGTTGGCATTAAAGATACAGACGGCTGGCGTATGATTTTGCCGTGCGCCCTTGTAAACGGAAGTGGCGGCTACTTCCCGATGGAATCGGCCTTTTTAGAGGGCGGCTACGAAGCGCGCTCCTCTCGGTATACCGCGGGCGTTGCCGAGTGTTTGATTCAGGGCGGCAAACAGCTTCTGCAGGCATTATAAACAAAAGAAAGCACCGAAAGGTGCTTTTTCTTGTATTTTCTGTTGAAATCTGCAATTATTTGTGATATACTGAAAAAAATACTTACTTATATTCATAGGAGAGATTGCCGTGAACTCCATCCGGACCAAAATTATCGCTCTGCTCCTTCTCAGTATAGTTTTCACATCCTTTGTTATCGCCATTATGAGTACCGCAGAAATTTCCAAAACGCTGCACCAAAAGGCAGAGGAAAATATGACGCTTGTATCGGAGGCAAACCGTGAAAGGCTTGACAGTACGCTCCGCCTTGTGGAGGAGTCGGTTGTCACGCTTTCGCACTATGCGCACGATGCGCTTACGGATTTTTCTGTCCTCTCGGACAGCGCCTCCCTCGAAAGCTATATTGCAAAAGTTGAAAAAAACGGTACAAACCATCTTGCAAGCACCGTGGGTGCGACGAGTATGTATTTCTTCTTAAACCCCGCGCTTACCGGAGAGCCGGCCGGCTTCTTCTGGCTTTCCGACGAAGAGAAGACGGCGCTTTCTGAGAAACCGCTTACCGATATTTCTCTTTATCCCGAGGGGGATACCGAAAATATTCCGTGGTGGTCTATCCCGGTGACAAGCAGAAAGGCTATGTGGCTCGATGCCTATTTCTCGAAAACGCTCGACTTTTATATTGTCTCCTATGTGGTACCGATGTATGTAAACGGCACGCTTCTCGGCGTTGTGGGTGCAGATGTCCCCTGCGAGTTTTTAGCATCGGCAGCAAACAGCATCGAAGCGTATGAAACGGGCTTTGCTTCCATTTTAAGCGCCGCGGGAAAGGTTGTGTATCACCCGCGCTATGCCTACGGCGAAACCATCCGCACAGATGATGAAGACGATATTTCCCTCCGTATTGATGGCCATCGCGGTGCCCCGCTTCTTTCCTACCGTATCGACGGCGAAAACCGCAAGATGGCGTTTACCACGCTTCGCAACGGTATGCGCCTTTGCATCATCGCGCCCGACAGTCAGATTTACTACGGGCAGAATGCACTGACGAATAATCTTCTCACGATTATCATTGTGAGTGTGTTTGGCGCAACCGTTATCGGTATTTCCTTCACAAGCCGCCTTACGAAACCGATTAAGGCCCTCCATAAGGCCGCACTCGAAATGCAGAAAGGGAATCTCGATGTTGAGCTTGTGCCCACCACGCGCGACGAGGTAGGTGCCCTTACGGAAACCCTTAAAGCCGCGCGTGACCAGCTGAAAGAGCGGATGGACATCCTCTATTCCAAAGCGCATCACGACGGGCTTACGGGGATTCAGAACGCCACGGCGCTCTCGATTGCAGAGACGGAAATCAACGCTGCACTTGAAACCGCGCCCGAGCCGTTTGCGATTGCGATTTTAGACGTAAACCGTCTTAAAGTTACAAACGACATCCTCGGCCATATGATGGGGGATGTGCTTCTCCGCACGGTATCCTCGCATCTTTCCGAAACATTCGGTGCAGAAAGCGTATTCCGCTTCGGCGGCGACGAATTTGCCGTCTTGTTCCGCGGCGAGAAATTTGAAGGGTATGAAGAAAAGCTCGCCGAAGGCATCCGCACGATGGAAAAGCTGACGCTCGAAGGCTATCCCGACATTTATGTTTCCTGTGCTATGGGCGCTGCTGCCTATGATGAAAATCTGGACCGTTCCTTCGCGGATGTGCGCGCACGGGCGGACCAGGCTATGTATAAAAACAAATCCGCAACCAAGCGCCACAACGAGGCTTGGGCAGGCGAGGCGAAAGGCGTGCGCCAGCTGCAGATTGAAAAGTATCTTGAATTTTTGAATGTACTCAGCCGAAGCACAGAGGCCTATCTGTTCCTGATGGAAATGGAGAGCGAAAGAACGCACTTCTTCGGCGATATCGAATCGCAGTTCGCCATTCGGCGCGAAGGTGAGGATGCCGTTTCGCTTCAGGATCTTCTGGGTTTTGTATATGCCAACGACCGTGCGGCCTTCTCCGCCGATATTCTCTCCATCACAAGCGGCGAAAAAGATGAGCATGACCTTGACTTCCGCTGGATCAACCGGGATGGCGAAGCCGTATGGGTAAACGGGCGTGGCAAGGTAATTGCCGATGACAGCGGTGCTCCGCTTGCGATGATCGGACGCGTTTCCACAAGCTCGCTCCGTCCCTACTATAACCCTTTAACCGGTCTTTTCAACAAGGAAAGGCTGAACGAAAACATCGACAAGGGTGTTCTCCGCGATATCACATATCTTATGCTTCTGGATGTGGATAATCTTACGGAAACGAACATCAAATACGGCAGAAAATACGGTGATGAGCTCCTTTGCTTCCTTGCAGGAAAGCTCGAAGCCCGCTTCCCGCTCTCACGTGTGTACCATATGGAGCAGGACCGTTTTGCGCTGCTTCTGGATGCCAAGGATGAAGAAGGCGTGCGGGAAATCTTCCGCGCCATCAGCGCCGAGGTTGCGGATAAGTGCACCATTTCCGCCGCCACCATACCAAATGACCCAAGCTTCCATTTTGAACAGGATACGCTTTTTGACTATGCCCGCCAGCTTCTTGCCGAAAAAGAAGGCGGCGACGGGTCCCTTTCCTTCTTCCACGAGAAGGACCTTATCAACCGTATGGCCTCCGTGGAGCTTTTCGAAGAAATCGAAGAAAGCATAAAGAAGAATTGCGAAGGCTTCTCCGTGCACTTCCAGCCGCAGGTGCGCGCAACAGACTACCGCGTTCTGTCGGCCGAGGCGCTCCTTCGCTTTACCTCGCCTACAAAGGGCAACGTGTTCCCCGATGCCTTTATTCCGATTCTCGAGAGAAGCGGTCTTATCCATAAAGTCGGTCTTTTTGTGCTTGACACGGCGCTCGCCGCGTGCAAGGCCTGGCGCGAGGTACATCCCGACTTCCATATCTCCGTAAACTTCTCCACCGTGCAGCTTCGCCGCACAGGGGTTGCGGAGAAGGTTCTGGAAGCCCTTCGGAAGCACGACCTTCCCGGCAGTGCACTCACCATTGAAATTACGGAGAGTGTGCAGATGGAAGAATCCGACGCCTACGCCGGGATTTTCCACCGTTTTCAGGCGGCCGGCATTCAGATTGCCATTGACGATTTCGGCACGGGCTACTCGAACCTCCAGTATCTGAAAATGCTGCACGCCGACGAAATCAAGATTGACCGCGTGTTTATTCGAGATATTGAAACGAACTCCTATAACTACCAGGTGGTAAATAACATTCTGGAATTTGCCAAAGCAAACCAGTTCCGTGTGTGCCTGGAAGGTGTGGAAAATGCAAGCGAGCTTGCGATTTTGGAGTCGCTGCATCCCGACACGCTGCAGGGCTACCTCTTCGGCCGCCCCGTAACGGCGGAAGAATTCCGACAGATGTTCATTGAAACGGATTCTGCCGCCTATAAGGCGCAGCTGGGCTTTGCGGCGGATATGCAGGCGCAACGCGAGAAAATGCACATCGTCCGCCTCAATGCCAAGGAAATTCTTTCGCAGATTCATATCGGCCTCTGGGTAATCCGCATCAGTGAGGACGGCGAAAAGAAAGAGCTCTTTGCCGATGCCAAGATGCGTATGCTTCTTGGCGTCGGGGCCAGCATTTTGCCTTCGGAATGTTACGATTTCTGGTTCGACCGCATAAAACCGGGGGAGGAAGATGCCGTAAATGCCATGGTTTCCGGTATGGCCACAAGCGATACGGTGCATCAGGCCGATTACGCCTGGATACATCCCGACCGCGGCGAAATCCTCGTGCGATGCACCGGTAAATGTGTATCGCAAAAAGGCGGGATGACCGTTTTCGAAGGCTTCCACCGCATTATCAGCGATATTCCTTCTAAAGAGAGGTTTTCAAAATGAAAGGCTCAGAAAAGGCGGCAGCTTTAGCTGCGACACACGCGCTTTTCGATTTGCACATCCATCTTGACGGGTCGCTTTCGCCGCGCACGGCGCGGGCGCTCGCCGATATGCAGAATATAGCGGTACCCGAAGAAGAGGCGGCACTTTGCGCACTTCTTTCCGCCTCGCACGATTGCCGCGATTTGAATATGTATCTTGAAAAGTTTTCTTTCCCCGCTATGCTTTTGCAAACGGGGAAAGCACTTTCTTTGGCCGTTTCCGCGCTTCTTTCCGAGCTCTGGGAAGCAGGCGTAGGCTACGCGGAAATCCGCTTTGCACCCGCGAAGCATACAGAGGGCGGCCTCTCGCAAAAAGAAGTGATCCGTGCCGCTATTGAAGGTCTTTCGGGGCAAAAATGCCACGGCAGTCTCATCCTTTGCTGTATGCGCGGAGAGGATACAAAAGAGGCAAATCTTAAAACGGTGCGCACGGCGGCGGAATTTCTGGAAAAAGGCGTCGTTGCCTGCGACCTTGCAGGTGCGGAAGGCCTGTACCCCACGCGCGATTTTGCCGATATTTTCGAAGAAGCACGGCGGCTATCCGTGCCCTTCACCCTGCATGCAGGGGAAGCAGACGGGCCCGAAAGCGTGCGCACGGCGCTTTCTTTTGGTGCCGCAAGAATCGGGCACGGCGTTCGAAGTGCGGAGGACCCTGCACTTTTAGAAATGCTGGCCGCGCGCGGCACGTGTCTGGAAGTTTGCCCCACAAGTAATCTCCAGACAAGGGTGTTCCCCTCGCTTTCCGATTTCCCCATCCGCACATTTTTAGATGCGGGCGTTTCGTTTTCGGTCTGTACCGACAACACCGCCGTCTCCTCCACCACGCTCGCGCGCGAGTGGGCGCTTCTGACCG
The DNA here is from genome assembly GCA_045533905.1 of Clostridia bacterium. Taxonomy (GTDB): domain Bacteria; phylum Bacillota; class Clostridia; order UMGS1883; family UMGS1540; genus SIG447. The sequence goes on along the minus strand of JAZSIR010000003.1, from coordinate 22,605 downwards.
ACACCTTCCGCCTGACGGATGCGGAAATTCTCCACATTCTTCACTCGGGCGCCGAGGCCGCTTTTTGCACAGACGAGAAAAAAGCGCGGCTCCGCGCGCAGATTACGGCGGCGTTTCCCCATATGAAAGGATAAAACTATGAAACGATTTTTTTCTCTTATACTGCTTCTTACGCTTCTCACCGGTCTTTCCGCCGGTGCCGAGGCGATTTATACCTATGAAGAAGAAATCCCGATTGCAAAGAGCATCTCTCTTCGCCGTGTGGAATCTTTTTATGCAGGGCGGAATATTGCCTACTCCGTCATCCGTGCCGATCTTTCCGACAAAAACACCTCGCTCCGCCTTCTGAAAAGCGAGGCGGGCGTGGATACGCTGGACACGGTTTCGAATCTCGCCAAAACGGAAGAAAATGTTGTGGCCGCTATGAATGGCGACTTTTTCTCCCTCCACAAGGGCAACAAGGCGCTTTCTCTCGGTATTGAGGTCCGGGACGGGGAACTTTTATCCTCGCCCATAAACCCCACCACGATGGCGACAGTTTCCTATATGGACGATATTCTCTCCATGTCATATCTCGATTTTCACCTGATGGCCGTAGCGCCGAACGGCGAGTACTGCGAGGTGCGCCATATGAATAAGCACACGGCCTACTTCGGCGATATTCTTCTCTACACGCCTGCCTTCGGCAGTCTTTCCCCCGCGCCGGGCGGCGAGGTGCTCGAGGTTGTGGTGGAGGACGGCAAAATCCGCGAATTCCGCCGGAATCTCCCGCCTGTCGAAATCCCCGAAAACGGTTGCGTACTTGTGGTTTCGGAAGGCGTAAATATGTTCTTTGCCAATAATTTTGCGGTGGGCGACCCCATCCGCTTTGACTATTATATTACCCCCGATGTAAAGGACGCGGACGCGGCCTTTGGAGGCGGTGCGATTCTTGTGGAAAACGGGAAGGCGCTCACCACCTTTTCGCACACCGTGGATGGGTATAACCCGAGAAGCGCCATCGGCACCGACGAAAGCGGGAAAATTCTCTACCTTGTGGCGGTGGACGGGCGGCAAAAGAGTAGCCGCGGCCTTACAATGGAAGAGCTTGCTCGCCTTATGCAGTCGCTCGGATGCTTTACTGCGGTAAACCTTGACGGCGGCGGCTCCACACGTATGCTTGCCTCCACCGTTTGGGACGAAAGTATGCACGCGGTGCATTCTCCCACGGAAAATCGCCCCGTTATAAACGCCGTAGGGCTAACCTATAACGGAAAGGCCGGAAAGCCTGCCGGCATCCTTCTCGAAAGCGAGACCCCGACTGTTTTTCTCGGTGACAGCGTGCGGATTTCCGCCGCCACCTATGACACCAATATGCGCCCCTTGCAGGAAAAAATAACACTTTCAGCGCGCGGCGGCACCCTTGCGGGCGATATTTTCACGCCCACGCGCGGCGGCGTGTGCACCGTGGAGGCGCGCCTTGACAGCGTGCGCGAGGAAATTGAAATTTTTGTAGTGGACGAGATACAAGGCATTGAAATTCCTTCGCATATCCGCCTCGAATGCGGACAGACGGCCGACCTTCCGGTTTCCGTGTATGATGCGGCAGGGCACTATGTGCCTTGCGGGGACATTTCGGCCTTCACCATTACCTCGTCAAACCCCGCCGTGGCCTTCTGGGACGGCGAAAAAATCACCGCAGGCGAGGCCGGCACCGCCATTTTATCTGTGTCCTTCGGGGATGCAAAAAGCTACGCCGCGGTGGCGGTAGGCACGCGCGAAGAAGCCGTTTCGCTGCCGCTTGCCTTCTCGGACGAGCGCGGCGGCAAATTGTGCTACACCTTTGAAAATGAAGATACGGCCACCTTTACCCTTGCCGAAAAGAGTACAGTTTCCGATACCTGCGACACGGTTTCGGCAGAGGTTTTTACAAACGAAGATTTTCCGCACGCGGTAAGCCTTGCGCTTTCAGATAAAAACGGCAACGCCGTTTTCGTGCCCTTTGTGGGCGAGGTGAAAAAGGGCGAGACTTCTGCCCTCATCGCCACGCTTCCCAAAGAAGCGGCACGCCCGCTTTCCCTCACGGGGCTTTGTGTTGTGCCTTCCGAAGAAAAGGAAGAAGGGGAAATTTTCTTTGAGAGCCTCTCCTACACGGTCGATATGCCGCACAGCTTCCCCGCACTTCCGCAAAACGAATATCGGATAGAAGCGGAAAAAGATGCCGACTTTGCCGTAGGTGCCTTCGTGCGCGGCGATTCCCTTTTCGCGGGGCTTATGAATGACAAAACGGAAAAGGTGCTCGGGGATTTTCCAAAGAGTGCCGCACTCCATTCCGATATGATTTTCTCAGCGCAGGAAGCGGGCGATGCCCTCTATATCACGCTGAACACGGAAAAGGGCAGCATCCGCGCCACCGACAGCAGCGCGTGGGAAAAGCTTTCCGCGGCCATTTCCGAAACGAAGAAGCAGAATATTTTCCTTCTCACCTCCTCTTCCGTTTTCGGGCAGGATGCCTTTGAGGACCGCGTAGTAAAAGATTTTCTCGCTTCTCTTCCCCGGAATGTGTTCGTAGTCTCGCGCGGAGAGGAAAACGCCGCGAAAAACATCGGCGGCGTCTGGTACCTCTCGCTCGGCGCTTCGCCCGAAGAAGCGATAGGGGCGGATGCGATCAGGGCGAGGAAGATTCTCACCTTCTCCCTCGGCAAAACACCTACCTTCTCCTTTTGCACGCTCTACTAAAAGAAAGGACGGACAGATATGCGAAAAAGAAAAAGCGAGCTTTCCCTTCTGAATATTCTCTTTTGCTTTCTGGTGATATTTATCCACACCATCTCCTATGCCGTGGGTGCTTTTCCGCCCGGGTCTTTCCGCGAGGCGCTCGTAATTTTGGCGTGGCGGCTTACGTCTTTCGTGGTGCCCGGCTTTTTGCTTCTTGCGGGCGTAAAGCTTACGCTCACGGGGAAGGATGCTCTCCCATACGGCACATATCTAAAGGGGCGTGTGCGCGGTATTCTCCTGCCGTACGTCGTAGCATTTTGCCTATATTTTCTGGCGTTTTTCCTGTTTTACGGCTATCCGCTTTCGCCTGCCTTTATCGCAAAGCATTTCGTACTCGGAAGTCTTTGCTATCACCTGTATTTCATCCCCGTGCTTTTTCAGTTTGACCTTCTCTTGCCGCTTTGGAAGCGCATGCTGCGAGTATCACCCGCGCTCGTCGTGCCGGCAGCGCTTATCCTTTCCTCTCTTTTCGAAAGCTTTCTCCCCAATATGCTTTCCACCGCGTTTGGCATATCGTTTATGTATAACGACCGCGTTTTCACTTCGTACCTTGCCTTTTTCGTTATCGGGCTTTACATCGGCAAATTGTATGATGCGTTTTGTGAGATTCTGCGGAAAAATTTCACCGCGCTCTCCATTCTCTTTGGCGTCATTTTCCTCTTTACGGGGTATGCAAGCTTTTTGGCCTTTGGCGCGGGCGCAGCGGTGCCGTATATGAACATACTGCACTTTGTGTATTCTCTCTATGCGATTTTATTTCTTTTCGCCGTTTCCCTTCGCGTGCCCGAAACGGTTTTCGAAAAGGTGCCGCTCCTTCGAAAAATCGACGGCGCAAGCTACCACATTTATCTCTACCATGTTTTGTGCCTCTATGCCGTGGACTTTCTCCTTTCGCGCCTCGGCATCGTGGCGGCGCTTCCCGCATTTCTCCTTCGCTTTGGCATTACGGCGGTTCTCATCCCTGCGCTTTGTATTTTCTATCTTTCGCTGAAAAAGAAAGTAACAAAAAGCACTTCCAAATAGGAAGTGCTTTTTCATCGACTGTGCCTTTTTGCGGTCTGCACTTTTTTACATTCCCTGCACAGTTTGGGAAAGTTTGTCATATATTGTCATTGGAGGTGAAGATTATGACAAACTGTGGATGCAGACCCGGTTGCACCGGTCTCGCCATTGTGGCAAGTCTCATTGTAGGTATTATCACGGCATTTTTGCAGTTTACAGCGGTCATTACCATAACCCCTGCATTTTTGTGGGTCGTTTTGGGGATTGCAGTAGTGTACCTTGCACTGACTCTTTTCTCCGCGCTTTCATCGCGCGGGGGTGGGTGGCGCGCCTGTGTTTGTGCAGGACTACCTGTCTTTTTGATCGGGATTTTGGGCGCGATACTCGTATCCATTATCCTTCTCGGTGTTACCTTTGCCGCAGGCAGTATTTTAGGTGCTATCTTCTCGGGCGCACTTCTGGCGTTTTTAGCACTCATTGTGACAACGGCAGCATGCCTCGCGCTGTGTGCGGCGGGCTGTCAGGCATACGAAGACGGAATGTAAAAAAGCATAAATCGTAAACAAAAAGAGCCTGCAATCTCGCTTGCAGGCTCTTTTATTATTCTTTAGAATTGGAAGAAATTCTTTGCGTTGTGGTAACAAATTCCGGTGATAATCTCGCCGAGTGCTTCATAATCTTCCGGATACTCGCCGTTTTCTACCCATTTACCGATGAGGTTACAGAGAATGCGGCGGAAGTATTCATGGCGCGGGTAGGACATAAAGCTGCGCGAGTCGGTAAGCATACCTACGAAGCGGCCGAGAAGACCGAGGTTTGCAAGGGCGCGCATCTGCTGTTCCATACCGTCGCGCTGGTCATTGAACCACCAGCCCGAGCCGAACTGGATTTTGCTCGGTGCTTCGGCGGACTGGAAGTTGCCGAGCATCGTGCCGAGCACGTAGTTATCCTTCGGGTTGAGGGTGTAAAGAATCGTCTTCGGCAGGTTTTCGTTTTCTTCGCAGGCATTGAGGAGTGCAGAAAGCGGTGCGGCAATATTCTTATCGTCGATCGAGTCAAAGCCTGTGTCGGGGCCGAGCTTTTTATACATACGGCTGTTATTATTGCGAAGGGCGCCGATGTGGAGCTGCATCGTCCAGCCTCTCTTATGATATTCGGCGGCGAAGAAGAGGAGCATATAGGTCTTGAAAGCGTTTACTTCGTCCTCTGTCAGTTCTGCACCCGAAAGCGCCTTGAGGAATGCGGCGTTTGCTTCTTCCTTATTCGTCTTCTTATACGGAACGCCGGCAAGGGCATGGTCCGAAAGGCGGCAGCCTACGCTATCGAAAAATTCGATTCTTTCGCGAAGGGCGGCGAGAAGGGCATCAATGTCGGTAAATTCCTTATTTGTAAGCGCCGCAAGGTCCTTCATATACGGAATAAAGGTTTCCTGCTCGCAGTTTACCGCCTTATCGGGACGGAAGGTGGGCAGAACCTTTACCTTATTCTGTTCTTTGAGCTTGATGTGATATTCGAGCGTATCAATCGGGTCATCCGTGGTGCAGATGATTTCTACATTCGAGCGCTCGATAAGGCGCTGTGCGGAGAAATCTGCGGAGGCAATCATCGCATTCGCTCTGTCATAGATAGAACGTGCCGACTTTTCATTCAGAATTTCCTTGATACCGAAGAAGCGCTGGAGCTCCAGATGTGTCCAGTGATAAAGGGGGTTACCCACAGCATATTTCAGCGTTTTGGCAAAGGCTTCGAACTTTTCAAAGTCGGATTTATCCCCCGTCATATAGTCTTCGGGAATGCCGTTTGAACGCATGGCGCGCCACTTATAATGGTCACCGCCGAGCATAATTTCGGTAATCGAAGAAAATCGTCTGTCCTCACAGATTTCCTTCGGGTTTAAGTGACAGTGATAGTCAATAATCGGCATTTTTGCCGCATAATTGTGGTAGAGCTTTTTTGCGACCTTGGTTTCGAGCATAAAGTCTTTATCCATAAATGCTTTCATAGTCGTTTCCCCTTTCGTTTCTTTTCTTCATTATACTAGAGCGCTGATGAAAAGTAAAGGAAATTTTTACTTTTCCATTTTGGGAAGCTTTGCGAGTGCTTTTTCGATTTCTTCATCGGACGGGATGTAGTTTTCCATCTGCCCGTCATTAAACTTGCCGTAGGCTACCATATCGAAGTAGCCGGTGCCGGTAAGGCCGAACACAATCGTCTTTTCCTCGCCCGTTTCTTTGCAGCGGATGGCTTCATCCATCGCAACGCGGATGGCGTGGCTACTTTCAGGTGCCGGCAAAATGCCTTCCACTCTTGCAAATTCCTGTGCGGCTTCGAATACGCTCGTCTGCGTAACGGAAGTGGCCTCAATAAGACCATCGGCGTAAAGCTGGGAAAGCGTGGAGTTCATGCCGTGGTAACGAAGACCGCCTGCGTGGTTTGCCGCGGGAATGTAGCCTGAGCCGAGTGTGTACATCTTCGAAAGCGGGCAAACCTTACCCGTATCGCAGTAGTCATATGCATATTTGCCGCGCGTAAGACTCGGGCAGGATGCCGGCTCTACGGCAATGATGCGGTAATCTGCCTCGCCGCGAAGCTTTTCGCCCACAAACGGCGCTACAAGACCGCCGAGGTTTGAGCCGCCGCCGGCGCAGCCGATAATAATGTCGGGTTTAATATCATATTTATCAAGTGCCGCTTTTGTTTCAAGACCGATTACGGTCTGGTGCAAAAGCACCTGGTTTAAAACACTGCCGAGTACATAGCGGTAGCCGGGGAGCTTTGATGCAACTTCCACCGCTTCGCTAATGGCGCAGCCAAGGCTGCCCGTAGTGCCGGGATGCTCTTCCAAAATGCGGCGCCCGACCTCGGTATCCATCGACGGGGAGGGCGTAACGGACGCGCCGTATGTACGCATAACCTCGCGGCGGAACGGTTTCTGTTCATACGAAACCTTTACCATGTATACCTTGCAGTCAAGGCCGAAGTAAGCAGAAGCCATGGAAAGCGCCGTGCCCCACTGGCCTGCGCCTGTTTCCGTGGTCACGCCCGCAAGGCCCTGCTCCTTTGCATAATAGGCCTGTGCGATAGCGGAATTGAGCTTATGGCTGCCGCTTGTGTTATTGCCTTCAAATTTATAATAGATTTTCGCCGGTGTGCCGAGCTTTTTCTCAAGACAGTACGCACGCACGAGGGGCGACGGACGATACATCTTATAAAAATCGCGGATTTCTTCGGGAATTTCGAAATACGGCGTGGTATCATCCATTTCCTGCCGTACGAGCTCCTCGCAGAACACTTCGGAAAGTGCTTCCGCGGTCATCGGTTCGTGCGTTACGGGGTCTAAAAGCGGCGCCGGCTTATTTTTCATATCAGCGCGGACATTGTACCACGCGCGCGGCATTTCCTTTTCTTCGAGATAGATTTTGTAGGGAATTTTTTCGTTTGCCATGTTCCCTTCTCCTTTCAAAAAATAATGGCTCGGGACAAAAACAAAAACTCCTGTCCCTATATGCCGGGACAGGAGATATTCCTGCGGTGCCACCCTGCTTGGCGCCCACGGCGCCCACTTTACGCATACTGACATATGCAGACCTTTTTTAACGGAGGATCATACTCCGGCGCCCATACTCTGAAAAAATCATTTCTGTTTGCCCTCGGAAGTCCATTCGGTTTTATGTTTCCTGCCGCAATCCCACCGCCTGCGGCTCTCTCGGAGGAAAGGGATAAAACGTACTTACTCTCCCTCAACGGTTTCTTTTATTATACGCCCGCCTTCGAAAAATGTCAAGTTTTTTCGGAAAATTTTCTATCCGATGGTCGGACGCCCTTTTCGGATGGTGTACGCCGCGCCCAAAAACGCCCAGTTTTGGCGGAAGGGACGCATAATCGTCCAGTAGCCGCTGCCGAGTAAATTGAATTCATCGATAAGGTCATATTTTGCGGCAATACTTCGAACGTCCTCAAACCAGACGATGTGGCGCGTGCCGCGCGCGTCTCGGTACTCGAAAAAGGGGGAAGCCGCCGTCTCGTCAAACTGAATTTCCGCGCCGCGCTCTCGGGCGAGGCGAATGGCGTATTGATTGCCGATGTTCTGCGCGCGGTCGCCCTTTTCGTAGGGAAGCGTCCAGTCGTACCCGTAGTTCGGGATGCCCATTAAGATTTTCCGCCGCGGAATTTCCGTGACGGCATATTCTACCACGCGGCGAACGCGGTCGAGTGGCGCCACGGGAAGGGGCGGCCCATAGGCGTACCCCCATTCGTACGTCATAAGAAGCACCGTATCGACAATGGCGCCAATCGCGCCGTAATTATGTGCCTCGTATAAAAGGCCCGGCTGTTCGGCGTATGTTTTCGGCGCAAGGTCCACATGCGTGGGGTACCCTGCGGCGTGAAGCTTCGCGGTCGCGTTTTCCAAAAATTCGAGGAAACCTTCGGCATCCTCGGGTTCGATATACTCAAAGTCGATATCAAGGCCTTGGTACCCTTTTCTTTGCATCGTTTCAATAATCGCCTCGATTACGCGGTTTTGAAGGTCGCGGTTTCGAAACAGAAGCGAGGCGCGCGCGCCGCTGAAATTCCCGTCCTCGGTAATCGAAGAGAGAAGCATATACGGCGCTACGTTTTCGGCGCGTGCCGCTTCAATGAGGGGTGTATCATTTATCGTGATGAGATTGCCCCCTTCGGTAAAGCCGTAGCCGAAAACGGTAAGGCGCGAAAGATACGGAAGCGCTAGCGAGAGCGTCGTACGGTTAATATTCGGATAGGCATAGCCATTCGTAACAATCGTGCGGCGTTTTTCCTCGCGGAAGGAAACGGTAATTTGTTGCCCCGGCAAAATGCGGGGATTTAGGATAAGCTCGGGGTTATTCCGTCTTAGGTCATCGACGCTCGTTCCGTATTCCGCGGCAATGGAAAAGAGCGAATCGCCCATCCGCACCGTATGTATAACCTCGGGAAGCAAAATAAGAAGTGCCTGCCCCACCACGAGCGTGTCACTCGCCGAAAGGCCGTTGTCGGACAAAATGCGCTGGTACGAAACGCCGTACCTTCCGGCAATTGCGCGCACCGTGTCGCCTCGTCTCACTACATAGATTTCCAAAAAGCCTTCACCTCACCTTTTTTCTTTCATACTATGCAAAGAGTGAGAAAAGGGTGAAAGCAAAAGGGAAACCTCAAAAACTGAGATTTCCCTTGTTTCTTTGTTTTAAAAACCGATTGCAAATATTTCGGCGTCCTGCATTTCGATTTCAATAGTTACTTCTCTTCCTTCGAAAATGGAGAGCGGTTTGTCAAACACGACTTCGCGGCGCACGTGGTTTCCAAATACCTCGCAGCTTGTGGCCACGGTCTCGCCGTCGGTAATTTTTATGCAAATGGTGCCTGCGGCGCTTGTGCGGAAATTCAGGAAAAACTTGTCACCGCCTAAAATAAGCGGTTTTGTGACGAGTGTGGATTTTTCCCAGCCGCTTTTAAACGAGGCAAACCCATCGCGGCGAATGGCGTAGCGTACAAAGCCCGTATAGTCGCCATCCCACGAGGAATCGGTACTGTACATGCTGATTTCCGTCTCGTCCACAATATAGCCTTGGCTAAAGTATCCGTCGCCGTATTTCCACGTAAGCGGTGCTTCATAGCCGCCGTCGGCTACCGCCTCGTTGAATTTATGCCAATGGAACCCGTCACGCGAGGTCATAAAGAGCGTATCGGTAAGCGTGGTGCCAAAGCGCGGATGCATACCGAAGCGCCACTTTCTCGATTCTATATCGGGAAGCACGTCAAACGAAGGCGTCCAGTTTTCCCCGTGGTCATCATATCGTACGGGGAGACCCGTGAAGACGTGGGGTGCGCCGGGGTATCTTTGCACATTATTTGTGTAGAGGGCAAACTTCGCTTCATCATCAAACTGAATGAAGCCGTGTTTTTCCCAATGTTTATAGTCCTTCGAGGTCATAAGCTTTATGTGTCTTCTGCCCTCGTCAAAATCGCGGTAGAAAAGCTTGTACTCGCCGTCCGCCTCGTCCCAGTAGACGGTATTGAGAGAGTCAAACTTGCCCGGCTCTTTTGCAATATTTTCCACTCTTTCAAAGTGGATACCGTCGGGACTTACAAAGGAAGCAAGCGTGCCACCTTCTGCGAACACCTTGCACCCGTCCTCCACGCGCATGATGCCTTTATAGCGGCTTTCAGGGGGACATGCGGGATTGTCGTCCCGAAATACGCAAAGCCCGCCGCCATACGGCTCGGTGGGGTGCGAGAGAATAATATTATTGTCGCCATAAATGCCGAGAGACGGGAATTCCCAGGTCTTTCCGTCGCGGCTTTCGGCGTAGCAGGTGACAGTATGGCTTTCGTTAAATTTTCCCGTTTCGGGGTCCTTAAAGCGGTGTCCCGTACCGTAATACATACGGTAAATATCGCCGTCTTTGAAAATAACGGGGTAGAATATTTCGCGGCCATGCGGCATTTTATGTTCGAAAATTGTTTCCTTCTTCTCGATTCGGTTTACGGAGAGCCGCGCCGTGGTTTTCTCCTTGTCCACAAGGAAATAATCCCAAAGCGGCTCTGTCTTTTGACAAATATATGCCATTATCTCTTCCTCCTCTGTTTTAAAGGTTCTTATGTTTATTGTACCTGCATCTTCCGCCATTTGCAATATAAAAAAAGGACATCTTCAAAAAAAGATGACCTTTTTTAAAATATACTCCAAAAGGACATCCTAAAATGCGACGAAAACTTTCGTTTTTTCTGCATTTCCCCGTTTTCTTCTTGCAAAAAAATGTCTTTTATGCTATAGTAAAACCAAAGGAGGGAAAGGCGTATGCAAAATCCGGAACCGAAGGGCTTTACCTTTTACATTGAGAATACGGAATTCAAGCTTTTTTCAGAAGCATTTCGCGGTGGCAGCAGTACGCAGTTTGCGCTTGACCATTCGCACTCTTTTTATGAGCTTTTCTTTATCGTACGCGGCGAACTTACAGTTGTAACCGCAGAAGGTTCGGAAACGATTTTCCCCGGGGAATTTATTATCATTCCGCCAAGGGAGCGGCACCGCACGGAATTTGAACCGGGGGCGGTTGCCCTGTGCGTTTTAAACTTTTCCTTTGAAAAAACGGCACTTCTCACGCCTTCCGATTTATTCGGGAAGATGACGCGCGCGCTCACCTCGCTTTGTATGCGCCCCATTTCGGACGCGGCGCTTTTTGCATCCCTCCAGAAATGCCATTCCCATATGCTGCTTGGCGACCGCTCGCTCGTTTCTGTGGCGTTTCACGAATTTGCCATCCTTCTCCACCGCTTTACGGATAGTGACAAAAAGGATTTTTTGCCCGAAGCACCGTTTTTTGACAGCGATGCGGGGCGTATCCATAAAATCAATGCCTTTATTGACGTACGCTATGCGGAAAACATCCGCATAGAAGAAATTGCAGATGCGCTTCATCTCAGTGTGCGGCAGGTAAGCCGCATTATACAAAATTATTACGGGAAGACGTATCGCGAGCTTGTGCGCTACCAGCGCATGCGTGTGGCGGCGGAGGCACTTCGCACCACGGAAATGACGGTGGAGGAAATTGCCACGCTCGTCGGATACGGCTCTTTTTGCAGTTTCTATACGGCCTTTAAAAAGCAATACGGCATCGCGCCGAGTGCGTTTCGAAAACCGTAAAAAGGGAGAAGAAGTATGTTTGACCTTCGAGCACGCGCACTTCCAAAGTACGATGTAATCGTTTTAGGCGGCGGTGTGGGAGGCGTTAGTGCCGCCCTTCGCGCCGCCGACAATGGTGCTCGCGTTCTTTTGGCCGAGCAGGGCGGCGCTCTTGGCATCACGCCTTCTTCGCTTTCGGGTGCGCGTGTACGCGCCTACATGGCGTCGCTCGGCCACGCGCTTTAAAGAAAGGACAGAGCATGAAAAAATTTGAAAATATACTGTTTGTGACCGACCTTGACGGCACACTTCTCAAAAATGATAAGACAATTTCGAAAGAAAACCTTGAGGCGATCGACTATTTTAAAGACGAAGGCGGTCTTTTCACGTTTATAACGGGGCGCGTGCCGTGGGGTATGGCAGACATACTCGATATGGTAACGCCGAACGCCCCCTACGGCTGTATTAACGGCGGCGGCATCTACGATGCGGAAAAGAAAAAGTATCTCTGGCACAACACGCTGCCGCGTGAGGCGCTCGCGCTTGTGGAATATGCCGACCGCATGGTGCCTTCGATGGGCATACAAATCAATACGCCTGACCTTGCGTATTTTTGCAAGGACAATTCTTCCCTTGTGAAATTTCGCAAGCTCTCGTGGTTCCCCGATTTATTTGCCCATTACAACGATATTGAGGAGCCGTTTGTGAAGGTTTTGTTTGCGGATGAGGATGAAGAAGCGCTCCTTCGCCTTATCTCCCTTCTCGAAGCGCATCCGCTCGCAGGTGACTTTTCGCTCGTGCGCTCCACAAAGGAATACTACGAGATTTTGCCCAAAAACAGCGGCAAAGGCTCCCTGCTTCCCCGCCTTGCCTCCCTTTTAGGGGTAAACATGGAGCGGACGATTGCCGCAGGTGATAACGACAATGACGCCTGCCTTCTTCGTGCGGCGGCCGTAGGCGTTGCAGTGGAAAATGCAACAGAAAACGCAAAAGCCGCCGCCGACTATATCACCGTAAGTAATGAAGAACATGCCATCCGACGTATCATTGAGGATTTGGATAGCGGAAAGCTCCGCTTCCCGTACTAGAAAGGAGAAGACTATGAAAAAAATACTCAGCCTCATTCTTATCTGCCTGCTTTTGCCTTCGATGCCCGCACTTGCGGACGGTATTGCCGTCTATGTCGACGGCGCCCCTGTTTCCTTCACGGCCGACAGCGGCGCACCGTTTATTGAGAACGGACGCACGCTTGTGCCCCTTCGCGCGACGATGGAAGCCTTCGGTGCCTCGGTAGACTGGGAGGCGAATACCGAAACCGCCATCGTGCGGAAAGACACCACCACGGTGCGGTGCCGTATTGGAGAAGCTTGTATTTACAGAAATAATGTGCGCGTGCAAAACGATGCCGCCGCTAAAATTGTAGCCGGGCGCACGTATTTGCCGATTCGCGCGGTTCTCGAAGCGTTTGGTGCTACCGTTTCGTGGGACGGTGCCGTGCGTGTAGCAGGCGGCTCTGCCGCTTTTATCGCAGAAATAGAAAATACGCCCTCGGTTACCACCAATTTCTGGGGGAACTGGAATGATGCCCTCGCTACTAAGGGAAGCGGGGATTATGCAGGTGCCATTCAAAAAATCCGCGCCATCGCGAATGCCTTTTTAGCAGAGAACGCCTCGGCAAGCGACGCGATGCTTTTCAAGCACCTCGGCGAATGCTACGCAAACCTCAAAGCGTATGACAATGCCTCGGCCTGCTTTACGCGCGAGGCGTATTACTGGAGCCTGACGCCCGGCATGGAAGAAAGCCGGATTGACGCCGCAAGGCGCGCGCGCCTTATTAAAACAGGCGCACAGATTTATGTAAAAAACACGCACCCCGAAATGGGCGGGCGCATGGACTTTGGTGCTGCGCACGAACCGCGTGGCGGCGTACTTCTCGGTGCCTATGCCGAAGGGGATACAAAGATTTATGATCCCTATAACCCGAACCGTTTTTATATGGATACTTTCCCCCAGCTTATCGGGAAGGATATGAGCGGCTATCTTCTGTATCTGCCGTATGGCACAAAGCTCGCCTTATATGAAAGCCACCTTAAAAAAGCAGCGGAAAAAGGTAAGTTTGTGCAGATTGCGCTTGAGCCGCACGGCGGCATCGGGATTGTAAATGGAAGCGACGGCTATCTCGAATATCTTGCAAAGGAAATGGAAGCCGCGCCGTGCAAAATGTTTCTCCGCTTTGCGGGCGAAATGAATGATACAACCTCCTCGTGGTACTCGCCTGACCCCGCGCCGTATATCACGGCTTTCCGCACAGTGGCCGATGTTTTCCACAAATATGCACCGAGCGTACCTGTAATCTGGGCGCCGAACTTCTATCCCGGCGACACCATCCCCCTCTACTACCCCGGTGACGAATATGTAGACTATGTCGGCATCTCCTCCTATATGATGCACCAGCCGATTACGGATCCTTTAGGCAAAGGCGTAGACCGCAGCCGCTGGAGCAGCCAGCTCGACCAGCTCTACTCTCTCTACGGGCATAAAAAGCCGATTATCATCGTAGAGGGCGGCGCCTCGTATATGGATTATGATACGTATGCCGATATTACCCCGTTTGCCGCGCGGCAGATTGAGGATTTCTACACGTATCTCCCGATTAAGTACCCGAACGTAAAATTCTGCTTCGTGTTCGATTCTGACCGCGACAGACAGAAATTCTCGCTTTCGAATAACCCCTCGTATCTGCAGGGGTACCAAAACGGCACGAAGAACCCCTTATATGGCGATAGCCTTACGGAAAACCAATATCAGTATGACTATTATGAGCTTGGAAATAACGTAAGCGTGCTTCCTGAAAAAACAGAGCTTTGCGCCTTTGTGCAGACGCCCGCGGGCGACACGGCGCGTGTGGTCTATCTTATAAACGAGCAGGAAATCGGCACCGCCTATGCCGCGCCGTACGCGGTACCGGTGGACTTTTCCGCCTATCAGGGGCAAACGGTACCTGTAACCGTGCGCGCGTATGATTCTTCCCAGGCGCTCGTTTCAACCTACACGGTAAATATTCGCGTGTTATAAAAAGAAATAAGAAAAGGACTGCAATTTTTGCAGTCCTTTTTTATTCTTTATTCTGCGAGGAGGCGAAGCGCATATGTGGCGTTTTCTTCGGCCATACGGCGAAGGTCTTCGTTTCGCGCACGGAGCATTTCCTTCCGCTTTTCGTATTCTTCCAAAATTCTGTCAACCATCGCGGCTGCATCGCGCGCAGAAAAGTGCGCCGCATCTGCGCACTCCGGCTGGCAGAGCGATTCCATAAACGCGCTGATTTTCGGGTCATACACAATGGCCATAGCCGGCACGGCAAGCGTCGTTGCATAAATCAGAGAATGCAGGCGCATCCCGACGAGCACCTCCGCCTCAGACAAAACGGCAAACATTTCAGGCACCGAAAGCTCGCGCCGTATATGATACGCCTCGTGGCGCATCTTTCCGGCCACCTCTTCGGCAATGGCCACATCGGCCGGATACTGCATCGGTACAAAGAGCGGCACAAGGCCGTGGCGCTCGGCCATATCGTCACAAAATGCGGCCATCTCCGCAGAAAAATCTGCGGCGTTTTCCTTCCATTCACGGATGGAAACGACCATAAGCCGCGCCTTTTTCGGCACGCCCGCCATATGCAGAAAATACTCACCCGAAAGGGAGAGCGAGGCGTCCAGCGTAAAGGCGGGGTCCGCCGTGATAATCGTTTTGGGAGATGTTACGCCGAGGGCGCGAAGCTCCTCGTCGGACTTATCGTCGCGCAAAGTAATAAGGTCGGTGCGGTTTAGGATGCGGGCCGCAAGTGCGCGGTTTCGCTTTTTCAGAATAGGCCCTACGCCGTTTGCATACAGCATCGTTTTAAGGCCGCACTTTTGTGCCAGACGGAGAACGGCCAGATAATAAAGAACCGATTTACTGCTCGTGGCATCCTGCAAAAGACTGCCGCCCCCGAAAAGGAGCATCTTCGCCTTTTTCATTTCCCGCCGCACCGCAAAAAAATCGTAGCGGGAGACAGCATGCACGCCGTATGCCCGCGCCGTCTCCTCCGGCGTTTTGGATAAGACGGTGAAGGTCAGTGCGGGATTCTTTTTCCGAAGCGTATTCAAAATAGCAAAGAGAAGTGCCTCATCACCGCTGTTTCGAAAGCCGTGATATCCGGAAATTACAATATCCGCCATTATTTCATCTCCATCTTTTTCGTATACAGTGCTTTTCCGAACGCGAGAAGCCGCCGGAGAATTGCATTTGCAAAAACGGCAACGGCTGAAACGAGCGCGCCGACCAGAAGGCCGTTTACAGTACGCGTTACAATAGTGGCAAAATCGGTAAAGACGTGGCAGAAGCTGTTTGTTACGGAAGCGGCGAGAATGGAAGCGCCCACGGCGAGCATCCAGCTTATAAAATGGCAATCCGTATTCTTCTTATAGTAAACGAACAAAATGAGTGCCGGGTAGCCGATTAAAAACTCCTTCGTGCGCGGGCGGGCAGGAAAAATTTCCGTAAGCCCTGCGCGGAGCGCCTGCTCGAGGCTGCTTATGGAGTTTACGTTGCCGCTTCGGATAATGTAGTACGCGCCTACGCCCAAAACAACTGCCCCGATAGCTACCCAGTAGACCTTAATTTCCGAAAAGAGCAGCTTTTTCGCATCCTCGAAAACATCCGTTTCTTCCGTTTTGAGGAAAAGGAAGTAGTAAAGAGCCGCCGCGTAGAAAACGGGCAGAAGGAGCGAGAGCTTAATGCCGCGGAAAATGGAATTATTGATGTAGTAGGAAAGGCCGGACAAAAGCGTGCCCATAATGGCCGCGCCGATAAGAAGTGCCGAAAGCATAACGGCAAGTGCGGAAAGCGCCAGCCAAGGTGTGGGCAGGCTATCCTTTTTCTTTTTAACAAACCACATAAAGACTGTGACGGCGAAGGTAGACATAATGACGCAAAACGCCGTTGGGTACAAAGCAAGAAGAGAGGAAGGCAGAACGAAGGTACCCAAAAACGCCAGAATACCAAAGAGGATGGCTACCGCGCGCGTTTTCGGGAGCATCTTGCCCGCAATCATTTCGGCCATAAAGAGAAGTGCCAGCACCATAATGGCTGCGGCGGCCGCGGCGTTTTTACGTGCATCTGCCGTATAGGCAAACGGAATTGCGCCGCCATCTGTGGAAAAGCCGGCTTTTTCGATTTTTTCTTTATATTCTATCACCGCGCGAAGGGTATTTTCCGCACACTCTCTGTACGGCACCTTCTGCGGCGTAATCTGTGTTACGGTGATAAAGCGGATATTGCGGTCGATGGTGGAATTAAAATACTGCGTTACGCGATATTTATAGTTCGTATCGTCCGCCTGCGACTCGTCATACGTTTCATAGGCGCGGAGAATTTTACCGGGGCCTTCCTCGGCGGCGGCAAAAATCTTCTCATAGCCGAGGCACGCCTGATTCGAAAGCTGGTTCGTGTTTTCCGTGACCACCAGCGTCATATCCTCTTCACGGATAAGGTCTGCCACCTTTTCGTAATTGGCCGGAATGATTTCCTCCGGCGCATATTTTTCAGAATCGGCCTTTATGTTGAGATAGGAAACATCGTAGTCCTTTACAAGTCGCGCAAGGTCGTCCAGATACTCGGTTTTGTGATAGTTTTTAACCTTGTAGATAAGCGCCACTGCAAAGCCTTCCTCCCGAAGGCGCGCAATTTTGCTCTCGCTGTAGCCGACGGGGTAGTTCCAAAGGTCACGCTGGCCGTCATAGAGAACATAGATATCAAAGTTCCGGAAGGTGCCAACGGCCATAAAATCTTCGTCGCTGTACTTTCTCGGAAGCACATACCGAAGCTGCGCTTTCGCCTCCTCGCGGGCGGCGATGATGACGTGGCTGTCATACGCCACGCGCGGGCAGTTTGCCTCGATAAAATTGGCAATCTCAATGCTTTCAGCATCATACTTATGGCGCAGCACATTGTACTTGATGCACGTGGCATCGCCGCGCGCCACAAGTGCATTCACATCCTCTTCCATTACGGAAATGGTGCGAACACCTGCCTCTTTATAGGCTTCGAGGAGCTCCCCGAACTGCTCCTCCGACACTTTGCTGCGAAAATCGTTATACAGAAGAGAAACCGTTACATTTTTATTTTGTGCTTCGCTTCCGAGACGAAGGGTAAAGCCCGGCACAAGCGACAGAAGCATTGCGGCCAGAAGAATGAAAACGCCGTAGCGGATGCAGATTTTTTTCATAGTGTTACCTCTCTTCTCTTTTCGTAAAAAGTTCTTTCAGAACGCCCGTCAGAAGGAGCCCTGCGATATACACCGCGCCGCACATCGAAAGCGGCAGAAGGAATGTGAGATACCCGTGTGTAAATCCCGGGGCGGCCATTTGCCACACAAGGTAGCACGCCACGGCTAAAAGCCCCGCGGCGAAGATTTTCAAAACGGAAGTACGAAGCGCACGTGTGAGATATTTCCCGACCACGCGGCGAAGGGATGCGGCAATGAGAACCGCATAGCCTGTAAGGAATACGGCCGAGGAAGCCGCCGTCCAAAACTCCCGGACGGAAAGCCCCGTTTCCCCAAACGGCGTTTCGGGAAGGGAGGCGCCGAGGACGATATTCGTGATTATATTGATAAGAACGACAGCCACCGTACCGAGCACGGAATATGTATATTTCCCCGCAAGGTATAAGATTTTGTTGAAAAGTTCCTGCGAAAGGTACCCTAAAATGCCGAGGGCGTAAATCAAAAATACAGTTGCGACAGAGCGTGTGGCCTCTTCCGTAAAGGAGCCGCGCTCGTAAAGGAGACGGATGACATCCTCCCCGAAAAAGCCGACAACGAGGAGAAACGGCAGGAAGATGCTCACCATAATTTTTATGATATTCTGCAGAAGCGTATTTACATATTCAATCTGCCCCTCTTCGTAATTTTTGGAGATGGAGGGGAAAATAACGGTGGACATCGCCACCACGAACACGCTCGAAATCGTGATAAAAAGGTTCGACGCGTAATTGAAGGTAGCCGCCATACCTTCGGAAGTGCCGACGAAGGCGCGGTCGGTATAAAAGCAGAGCTGGAACATCATATTCGAAATGAAGATCCAGAGGATTTCCGTGTTCTTGCCGCTGTATACGGCCGCATCGCCGCGCTTTTTCAGAAGCGAATACCCCTTCTTATAAAAGGACGGGAGCAGAATGGCGATATGCAAGAACCAGCCGACGGTGGTGACAAGCCCTACCGTTTCAACGGAGACGCCGGGCACAAAAAGCGAAAGAATGATGGCCACATTGAAGGGAAGGCTCATAATGGCCGTGATAAAATACACCTTTTCATTCTGCAAAATGCCGGAAATGATGTAGGCAATCACCACAAAGATAAGCGACGGAAGCATAATGTACATAAGGCGCACCGCCACCCCGAGTGCTTCGCCCGAAAGCGCGGGCAAAATGAGGTGCACAATCGGCTTTGCGAAGACGGCCATCACCGCCGCCGCCAGAAGAAGCCAGAGTGCGCTTTTTTGGAGAAAGCGGGCGGCATATTCCTTTTCAATGCCGCGGTTTTCCGTTTTATTGATATTTTTAATCACCAGTGTGGAAAGGGCCATACCGATGCCCGTGAAAATCAGATTTACAAGCCCGAACACCTGAAAATATATATCGGCCGCGGTGCTTGTCCCGAACGTGCCGGCAAAGACCATATCTCGGTAAAAACCGAGGCCCTTGGCAAGTATTATCCCTAAAACCACCAGAAAATATGAGTTTCCCATATTGCTTCTCCCTACGTTCTTTCTATAGGTATAGTATACACCCATTTACCCTCGGCCGTCAAACCTTTTTTATGCTATGGGCGGAAGGTGGAGATTTTTCGAATTCCTCTCTCTGAAAGCCGGATGCGCACCGCACCCGAAATATCGGTGTGGCAGAGGCGCACGCCTTCTTGCATGAGTGTCTTTAGAGTCTCCCCGTCCGGCGGGGCGGCGGAGGAAATGACGGCAACCGCGGGTGCTACCGCCCCCATAAACTGCGGCGAGGTTGCCGTGCGGCTCCCGTGGTGTGAAACCTTCAGAATATCGGCGCGAAGGTCGGCGCCGCGGTATACAAGGCGTTTTTCGCCCATCGCATCCGCATCGCCCGTGAAAAGCACGCGGCCGCCCGGCGCATCGAGTCTGTACATCAGCCCGTTATTCTCCTCCCCTTTCGCGGCAGTATCCAAGGCCGAAACAGAAAGGGAACCGAGAGAAACCGTGTCACCGTCGCCGAGGTAGCGGACGGGCGTGCCCGCCGCAAGCGCCGCGCGCGAGAGCGTCGCTTTCCATTCGCCGCCCTCGTGGTACGGAAGGTACAAAGCGCGGATATATCCGTTTTCGAGAAGATACAAAATGCCGTCGGCTTGGTCGGTGTTGTAATACGTTAAAAAGGCCGCGTCGATTTTGCGGATGCCCTCTCTTCGGAGATACGGCAGCACCGTGCGCTCGCCAACCGACGAAAACGCGCTTCCGGCGCCGTCGATAAGAAGCGTATATGTGCCGCGGCGCACCACGGCCGCATCCCCATCCCCGACGGAGAGGAAGGTGATTTCCGTCGTATGGAAGGTGACGGCGCTTTCAAGAAGGAACGCGGCCGTCAGGAAAAGAGCAATGCAAAAGCTCCACAGTGCGCGGCGCCGCCGCGCAAGAGAGAGCCAGAGGCCGGAAAGCGCGAAAACATAGGAAAGCATCCAGCGCAGCGAAATGCTGCCCAGCGGCACAGCCGATAGGGAAAGCGGCGCGAACACCGCAGCCACCTGCAGAATGTAAGCTACGCCCTTTTCAAGGAAAAAGAAAAGGACATCGGAAAGGACGGGGATATCGCCAAGAAGCACGGCCGCCACGCCTGCAAGAAGAAGCGGCGATAAAAGCGGACCGACGAGGACATTTGCCAAAAGCCCTATGACGGAAACGGCGCCGAAATGATATGCCGCAAGCGGCATAAAGCCGAGGAAGGCCGAGAGGGAGGTTGCATACACGGTGCGAAACCACTTCGGCAGGCACGCAGGACGGGCAGAAAGTGCCGATGCAAACAAAAGAATCCCAAGTGTGGAGGACGCCGAGAGCTGAAAGCTGATATCAAACAGCGTGCCGGGATTTGCAAGGCACAGAGAAAACGCGGCAAAGGCAAGCGCGGTAAGGCTGTCGCTCTGGCGGCGGAAAAAGTCGGCCATAAAGAAAACGGAAAGCATAATCGCCGCCCGCATCGCCGAAACAGAAGCGCCCGTAAAAAGAACAAAGAACCATATAAAAACAAGGCAGAAGCAGGTGGAAAGTATACGGCGGCGGATTTGCAGAAAACCGAAAAGTGCTAAAACACCGCCAACCACCACCCCGAGATGCAGTCCCGAAACGGCTACGATATGCGAAAGGCCTGCGCGGGAGAGACGCTCACTTTCCTCCCGGTACATAAGGCTTTTATCGCCCGTGATAAATGCGCGGAGAAATCCCTCCTCGCGCCCTTGGGTATGCGCGGAAATTCTTTCCTGCGCCTTCTCCCGCCAGTGCATCGCCAGATCGCGCGGGCGGAAAAGCGAAACGTCGTGCCCTGTTTTCTCTATGGCGCCATCGTCCGGATAGAAAAAGGCCGACACGTCCCTTCCCATATAAAAGAAGCGCATATCCGTCTCTCCGAAATTTTCAGCGGGCGAGGGCACCTCGGCGCGAGCTGTGAGCGAAAGGGTATCGCCATAGGCATATGTGCCGTCTTTTGTAAAGACATAGGCGCCGAAATTATCAAAGGCGAAATCTGCGCCTTCTATGCGCCCACGGACAAAAAGACGTGTATCCGCCTCGCGCGGCACACATTCCAGAACACGGCCGGAGAAAGTGACCTCCGCACCGTCTACGGCATCCCGGGTCCTTTCGTACACGCCGAAATGCCACGAAAAGCAAAGAAAGCCGAGGATACCGCCTGCCACTAAGAACAAAAGCACCTTTCGCCACCCGTATTTTCCCAAAAAGAGCGCACTCAAAAAAGTGCCTGCCGCAAGGAGCCAGACCGCCGTGGTCAGCCCGCGCGAGGCAAGCACGATTCCGAAAAGGAATGCCGTGGTAAACCAGAAAAAGTACCGCTTTTTCATTCGTTCTTTAAATAGTGGAGAAGCGCTTCCATCTGCCCGTGTGCCGCCCGCCTGCCTTCCGCGTATGCCGTGCGAAGCTTTTCGGGGTCTTTTTCCATCTTCCCTACCGCAAGTTCCGCTTCGGGACGGATGACAAAAACTTCTCCTCTTTTCTCCTTTTCACAAATATATTCGAGCGTTTCATTATACATGTCGGCCCTTGCTTCAATTGCATCGAGTAAATACGGCTCTTTTCGAAGAAGAAGACGCATTAAAACGCTTTTTGCCCTCTTTTTCACATAGGTACGAGGTCTTGTAAGCACCACCACGTTTTTGGTGTAGCCAATTCCTTCCATAAACCGAAGCGGCACAGAGTCCGAAATGCCGCCGTCTAAAAGCCTTCGTCCGCCCACCTCGACAATGCGGGACACAAACGGAAGAGAGGCGGAGGCGCGCATCCAGAGAAGTTCTTCCCCTATGCCTTCGTAAATCCTTTTATAGACGGGCATGCCCGTATCCACGTCCGTACAGACAACATAAAACGCCATGGGGTTTTTACGAAACGCTTCCGTATCGAAAATGTCGAGCTTTTCGGGGATTTCGCGATAGCAAAACTCGGCGTCATAGAGGTCCCCCGTTTTCAAAAGGGAACGAAAGCTTCCGTAGCGTGCGTCACCGCAAAAACGCGTATTGTACCGAATGGTGCGCCCTGCCTGCCCCGACTTCAGATTGCAGCCGAACACCGCACCTGCCGAAACGCCGCACGCGCCGTCAAACGTAATGCCGCGCTCCAAAAACACATCGAGTACGCCTGCTGTGAACATGCCGCGCATTGCGCCGCCTTCCAGTACAAGTCCCGTACGCACGGAAAATCCCCCTTCCTTTTTATGTTGCTTATTATACCATTTTGCGCTGTATTCTGTCAAGAAGCGCACGCGAAAAAAGGCATCCCGAAGCCTCTGAACAAGTCCAGTAAAAACGGACAATAGAAAAAAAGCACCTCCTATGGTAGAATAAAAATACCATAGGAGGTTTTGTTATGTCAGGAATTAAAGGAATGAAAAAGTATCCACAAGGAATTAGAGAAAAGATTGTATCT